>NZ_OZ026542.1:2302160-2631040 GCF_964020115.1 Candidatus Regiella endosymbiont of Tuberolachnus salignus | reverse complement strand
TTTCTGCCTCTAAAAAAAGCATCTGAGCCACGATAAGATTGGCCATATGATCTTCAACCTGACCCGTCAGAAAAATCACACGTTCTTTTAACAAACGAGAATAAATATCGTAAGCACGTTCCCCACGTGATGTTTGCTCTACCACCATCGGCACTAGCGCCATAGTTGATACCTGATCTGCACGACTATATGACATTACCCTCTCCTGATAGAATTTTTTAGCGTCACTGTCATTGATAACCAATTCTACTTGAGATAAGCAACAATAACCATGGCCTAACTTAATTGGGGGATAGAATTCCTTTTTCAAGCTTTGCTTTCTTTTTTACCCAATAGAGCTAGCACCTTATTTTATGATGTATACTAATCTGATGACTTATCCATTAAAATTTCGCCAACATGTATTGGCCATTAAAGAAAAAGAAAAACTGACGTATGCGAAAACAGCGTCTCGTTTTGGCGTAGGGATGGCCAGTCTTATGCGCTGGAATCGCCGCATAACGCCTTGCACGACGCACAATAAACCGGCTACCAAAATAGATATGGAAGCGCTGGCACAAGATGTCGCTCCTGGATTAATCAAGATCTGTTGCCTAAGGTACCCCATAATGCCGTTATTGTGATGGATAATGTCAGTTTTCACAAACGTCAAGATAGACAACATTCAATAAAAAATGCCGGATTTACCCTCGAATATCTTCCTGTTTATTCCCCTGATCTCAATCCCATTGAGCATAAATGGGCTCAAGCTAAAGCTTGTCGTAGGAAATACAGATGTGATGTCGATACTCTGTTTTCTACCTCCTTATTTTGAATCAATTTATACATTGTTAGCTCTAAGCAATGTTCACTTGTCAACGCTACTTTAGATTGACCACTTTTTGCTACTTTAAAATGTCCAGTTTTTGCTAATTTTCCTGTTGGGTTTCTATTCCAGGCGCCTGGATAATATCAGTCGTTTTTATAGGCAACATGCCTGCTTTGCGTTTATTTTTGAGTCGATAGCTTTCTCCTTTAATATTCAATGTGGTTGAATGATGTAAAAGCCTGTCTAAAATCGCAGTTGCTAAAATGTGATCACCGAATACGTCCCCCCAATCAGTAAAACTTTTATTTGATGTGAGAATGATGCTCGCCTTTTCATAACGACGGCTCAATAACCTGAAAAATAGGCTAGCTTCTTCGCGATTCATCGGTAAATACCCGATTTCATCCAGTATTAATACCCTGGCATAGCACAGTTGCTGAAGTTGGCGTTCCAGACGGTTTTCTTGCTTTGCCTTCATTAAGGTACAGCAGAGTCTATCCAGAGGCATAAACAATACCCGATGCCCAGCTGTAGCTGCCTTGACAGCCAGCGCTATCGCCAAATGCGTTTTCCCTACCCCAGGTGGGCCTAACAAAATGACGTTTTCATGATGTTCGACAAACCTCAGCCCCGCCAGCTCGCGGATAATTTTCCTGTCTATACTTGGTTGGAAAGTAAAGTCAAATTGCTCCAAGGTTTTTATCCACGGCAAACGTGCTTGTTTTAACCGCGATTCCAAGCCTTTTTGGTGACGCCCGTTCCATTCCTGGGCTAATGCCTGCTGGAGAAATTCACGGTAGTTCAGTGCTTTCTTGGTGGCTTCTTCACATAAACTCTCCAACGCATCGCCCAGGTAATCCATTTTTAACCGTATCAACAAGTTTTCCATTTCCATCAGAGTAGCTCCTCATACACACTGAGCGAACGAGACGCTACTCGATTGACCTGTTGCCAAAGGGCTTGATGATGTTCTGGCACCTTTTGCCAGCCCTGCGTTACCTCCTGCAAGAGATGCGTCGCGAGCAGTTGCTCATCGCCGTAAATACGTAGCGTATTATCTAAACCGATACGAATATTAACCGCACGACCACACCAGAATGAAGGCACGCTATAGCGATTACCTCTGACATCGATATAGCTGTCCCATGCCACTTGTCGTAGGTCGAAGTAGCTGGTATCGAAATCAGTCGCAGGGAGTGGCATCAAGGCTATTTTTTCCTCAGCAAAACGATTTTCCGGTGTCTGCTTGAATTGACGAAGATGACGCTGGTCTGCCACTTTCGCCAGCCACATCGCTAGCAGTTGATTAACATGAGCGAAACTCTCAAACTGACGGTAGCGAGTGAAAAAATTGTGTTTAACATAGCCCACCATCCGTTCGGTTTTGCCTTTCGTTTGCGGTCGATAAGGCTTACAGGCGCGAGGGCTAAACCCATAGTGATTAGCCAGTTGCAGGAAGCCCGCATTGAACTCGATGTGGCCATTTTGTCCATGTTTGATAACAGCGGCTTTTTGGTTATCTACCAAGACATTTTTTACGCTGCCACCGAAGTAATTGAAGCTGCGAACCAGCGATTCATACGTGTGCTCAGCATCTTGCTTAGGGGCAGCAAAGACATGAAAGCGACGCGAAAAACCGAGCGTATTAACGGCAAAATTAACCGTACAGGCAGAGCCTGCCACCTCAACGATGATTTCTCCCCAATCGTGTTGAAGTTGATAACCGGGGAGGGTTTCAAAGCGTACCGTGTTTTTCGAGGCCCTGAGCGGACGTTTGGGATGTATATAACGTCGGAGCATCGCACTCCCACCCCGGTAGCCTTTTTCACGGATTTCCTCAAAAATAACCGCCGCATTCCAAACCTGTTCACTCAACCTTGAATCGATGTAGTCTTTAAAGGGCTCGAGTTTAGCAACCTGTTTTTTACCGCGTTTTGCTGTTGGCGGCGCAGGATAGCTAATGTGCCGTCTCACCGTTTTTTCTGAACACCCTATCTGATGGGCAATATCAACAATAAATGCCCCCTGTTGATGGCGTTGTTTTATCATGTAGTGGTCCTCTCTTCTTAGCATGCTTATTTCCCTCATGGCTTTGTCACCACAAAGGAAACTGCATTCTGGCTTGAGTGGACAAATTAAATTAGCAATTTACGGTCTTTTATCATTAGCGCTGACAGCCATAGAGGATATCGTTGCCTCCCCTTCCATTAAGTCGATTATGATGATGATCACCGACAAGGGTATCGTTGAGTTCAGCGTGAGCGATAATATGTTCGATATTTCTGAGGGTTGCCGCCAATATCGGCTCATTTGATCCTATATAGAAAATGCTGGCGGTACCCAGATTGACGTTATAACCGGAGATCCCTGGTGGTTTGCTTTCAATAATGAGCGTGTCCTGATCTGAACCCTTACCATCGAAGGTACTGCTCAGGTTTGGTGCAGGAAGGACATGTTTTTGTTTATTGCCTAAGTAGAAAATGTCGTGTAGCTGTCCACCGGTATAGTTTTTTTTGCCCGTGCCACCAAGAAAAATATTATTTTTATTGGCGAACCCGATCCCGCAATCATTACCATCGCCTAAATCAATCAGAGCCACATTTTTGTATCCGAACGATGTTGACGCGCTGGAGCCTAGGACACTGGTTATATGACGTTCGGTAATACTGAGAGAGGTATCGCCTGTCACGCCGACGTTAGGAATGAGATGATTTTTTTCCGTAATGACATCTCCCCATTCAGCACCATTAAAAGTATCATCAACGGCTTTAATTGAACCCGGTGTATAGTAATATTCATCGGTTTTTTCAACCTCAAATATCTCATCGGGTTTTAAGTGATATTTTCGTTTTTCTGGCTCCACCTCTTCAGGCCGCAGACCCGATTTTAGTATTCTGCGTCCTATTCGAGGCAACATACCATGTGGTGTAGTATCAATAGTGACTAGATTTAAAAAAGGATGTGCTTGCAAATCAAAATCACCCAGACTGTAGATATAAGTATCAATATCTTGATTACTCATCATCTTTCGCCGGGCATTTTCAAATAAATAGTCTTTATAATGCTGAAGGAATATCGGTTTTTGCCGCTCGTATGCCAAGCGTCTCTGCACATCTGCTGTCGGGCGCATGCCCCAAAATACCCTCCAGCCATTTGCTAACTTTTCATAACCATCCAACGTAATATATTTTTCTATCGCTTCAATTTGGCGTACAACGGAATAAATGCCTCTGCCGAGCATGAGTCCCAAACCAATTACCACGCCAAGCGGCGCGACAGCTGCTGCTGCGGTCGCACTGGCCATAAAAGCGATACTGGTGACGATGCCAACAATCGCGCCTATTGTTGAGAAAACCCCACTGACGATGAGATCTTGCCGAACTTCACGATCAGTCACTGTGCTGATCTGAGAAAAGGCGTGATAGGCCTGATAGATATCAAAACCGGTACCTAATAGGTTCAATCCCGCCCCGCCAAATTTGACACCAGCAAATTTAAGCTTAAAACCCAGTTTTTCCGCACAATGGGTGAAAGCAGGCAGCTGACCCATGCTGCGTGCCAATGCCTGGCGCGCAATAGAGGGATAGACTTTACTCAGAACCAGCTGAAGGGGATCGGTAATCCCATTGTAGCCAAAAGAAACCAGCGCTAAATTGCGCTCAAATCGAATCTCTTCTTTTTGTTCAGGAGTTAACCTTACGTCATTGAGCATATCGGTGTATTTTTTTATCGTCGCGATCCCGATGATGTAGCCCATGGCTTGCATCCCGCAGGCTAAACGGTGGGCGCCTGCGTTAATACGATCCAACCTGCGGCGAGAAGATGGCCACAATGTTTGATTCTGTGAACGTTTGATGTGCTGTGCTTCGCCGATCACCTTGAGAGATTGTTGGAAGGCCTGTAAGGTTGAGCGCATCTCTCCTGTTTGATCAGTATTAACACGATAAATTTCAACCTGGTATTGATTATTGCGCTCTGTCATGCCGTACTGTTGCGCACGGCTTTTCCCTGAGGTATCGCGAGTTTGTAGATAGTCATTGAGCAACGTATGCAGGGTAGAAAGATTTTCATGTGAATGTGAGTCATTCAAATGTATCACGCCAACATTAGCGTCATACAGCGAATAGAGGTAACCGGATCCGTTTGCTGTGATATTCAACATCATCGAATGATATTGGCCTTTTAGCCAATAGGATCCTATATTGCTGATTTTTTGCTGGGGAGTGAACAGGCGCTGATGCGCCATATTGCGTTGTGTGACCTGCTGTAAATCATCAAACAGTTGGCGCAGTGAATCAGCGCGCTGAATTTCAGCCAAAGATATGATGCCCGCGGCTTTTTCTCGCTTGATCTCGGAGTGACCCTTTATCCCATCGAAGAAGGTGTTTTCTTCACCGACAACGTAAGCATCAAGCCACGCGAGGCCAAGTGCGGTGGAATCCGTCAGAGTATGGTTATTAAAGGCACTATCGCTGATATAGAGCCCTTGCAAAGCCAAGTGTGCCCTAATTTTTATCCCTCGATTTTCTGTTATGCCTGCCTGGGTGCCGGTTTGATAAAATGCCAAAGCGCTTTGTTGTTGGCGCTGATGCCAATGTTGGCGCTGTCGCAGCGCAGATTGTAGGCTGACTTCAGCCAGCTCAGTGTGTATCTCTGGGTGTTGTAACAGTTGCTGTACATTTTTATTCCATGTCTGCCGTCGATCTTGATGATGTGTGGTCAATAGCATGCGTTCAATATCCATCTCCCCATCAGGTCGTTGAAAAACCTGGCTGAGATCACGCTGTTGCTGCGTGTTTAGTGAAAGATAGAATTTCTGATTTGACGCCAGCTCATCAATGAGCTCTCTTGCACGTTGCAGTCGCAACGCAAGATTGTTGGCCGGCACTAATTTTTTTTCGTTATTCCAACGCAATACTAACTTGTCATCCGCGCTGTTCTGATGCCAGCTATCTTCTGCTAACTCTGTCAATCGGTGGCCTGATTCATTGACACGGACTTTCGTCCGGTAGGCACCGATATCCGCGTAGGTACCCTGCTCAGCCAGTGATTCGGCAAATTGTCGGGCATAACCCCCGGTTTGTTTTTCATAGTCAGTCAGTGAGCATCCGACCAGACTGATACTGTAGGGGGTGAGCGTGATGACATATTGCGCTTGCAACTGGGTAATAAATTTCTGGATCCTGGTCGCCAGCGCCGATGCCTTGCTACCGCCTAATGTTTGATGATTTCTTTCGCCTTCACCGCCACGGCCATGCCCCACCGCCAGTATGGACACATGGCTTGTTAACACACTAGCTTCCCCCTTTACCAAACGAAAATCCCCTTCAGCACTTAAATAAAATAAGGCTCTGTTGTCAGGATCTTTATTGAATAACTTCTCTCCTGCCTCCTTAGCGGTAAGATCGTTTTCCAATACCAAAATAATTTTGCTGTTCAACGGTGAAGAAAGTGTGGCGCGAGCCGATTTTAGCGGTATTTTCCTCCATTCGCTCGCATCAAACATCTTCGCGGTACTCAAGTGAGGCGCACTTAGCTCTCTTTCCTGGCGATGAGAGATATCATTGAGGACGAGCAATTGATTTTTTTCTGTCGATTCTGACTGAGGCAGCCCAAAGTATATTCTGTATTCTTTTTTTGATAACACCGTCAGCGCAGGTAGCCCCAGAAGGGGAGCGATACCAGGTAAAAAACGGCGGCCTAAGGGTTTAGAGAGTAGGCTCTGTTGTTGATAAATCGCCAGAAATTTCTCAGTAGGAAGTAATCGCGCTGACAGCTCGGTTAGTTTCATTAGCACCTTATTATCGGCCATCCCTTGTTGCACGATATTTTGTGGCTTACTTGGGGGATCCAGCGCAATAATTTTTATGTCATTTTCACGCGCGGTAACACATAACTTTCGCAAAGAACGATTCAAAGGCAAAATCGTTGACTCCGCTTTTCCTTGCAGATATCTATCGATTAACGCCTTTATTCTTGTGCTTAGCGGTAGACAAAGTGTGGTGATCCCTCTCCCTTTGAGTTCATGTATATACTTTGTTATAAAATCGATAGTGTCTTGATACTGCATCATGCTGTCATAACTCAGTAGCATGCCTTGATGCCCTTTTTCGAATATCACCGCTAACTGATGTTCGACTTCCTGTTTTACCCGCGATTTAGGCTGGCCGTTAAAATTCAGCGGTAAAGAGGATTCATCAGCGGGTTTTCGTAGGAGTTTATTCAGTTGTTTCCGGGCGTCTCTGGTATAGTTTCTATCCCAATTATCTGTGTTTGCCTGATAAATTCGGTGATAAATTTTCTTTACATCGACTAAACGCACTTCAGCATTTTCTTTCACGGCATTAATCATAAAATGCATTAACGTTGATTGAGAAGCGGGTGCTGAGTTAAATACCATTTGATACAGCTCAACGGCTAATGGAAGCCGTGTTTGAGCCATTTTGATGATTTCCGTAATGTAAGGCGTCATAGCAGGGGGAAACAGCGCCTGGTTAATTTGCTGATCCAATGTTAATAAAGTCCTTTCACGCCGCGTATCTCGGCGTTTTTCATCGTTATAAGCCTGTATCTGGAGTTTTAGAATAAAGGCGTTTTTAATCAGTTCCATCCCTGATGTGTGATGTAATTGATTGAGAGAATAGAGGATGGCTTTGTATGACGAGCCTATCGGCTTTAAAGGCACCCGTGCATTTTCCTCTAGCTCTGTCGGCAACATCACATGATCAAACTGAAACTGCATTAAATTATCTTGCTGCTCTCGTAAGAGAGCGGTGATTTGCGCTGAATTTTTGGTATTTTCTGCCAGTGACAGCATACGCGGATAAATTGACGTGAAGCGGCCACGGCAGCGGACTATCTTTGATAACCGCTCGACCATCTCAACATTGCCCTGTTGTATGGCTTCCATCAGTGCATCCGCCGAATCATCTCGCGCATAATGCGCAAGCAACACCTCTATCAGTGTAGGGTTCTGTGATAAAACAGCGTCTTGCAAAATAGAAAAGTGTGCATGCAAACTTGGCTCGTTAGGATCCACGTTAGCCTCCAGTAATGTCTTCAAGATTGCCACATCTTTACTGACAACCGCGTAGTACAGCAGGCCATCGTTATAAGGGATCTGTTCAGATAATGTTTTGACCATCGGCTGATTTTTTGTTTTGATGGCTAATACCAAAAACTGACGAAAAATACGGCTCAGACGGGGCATGTTGTCATTAAAATCGATCTTGAGTGCCTGTTGGTATAAGATTTTCAATAAATTATCTCTAGGCATAATATTGCTGGCAGCCCAATATTTGAAAACATTGTCGATATCTTTGGCTTTCATTCCACCCAATAAATCAGCCGAAATCGTGGCCAGTTTAGCCTCATCTAGCCTGGAGATAATCGGTATTAATAGCGTAAGATTGGCTTCTAGATTTTGGAACCACGCCTTGTGAGTGGTTATATAATCAATGCTACCCTCATCACCCAATTTTGAGAAAAATGTACGGATATCTTGCAGATTAGCGGTGGGCAGCCTCTGAGGATTAATTTGGCTCAGTAGTGGTGCGTCTTGATCGCAGGTTTGCGCAATGATTTTCATCAGCTGCGCAGGATTGACCTGATCGATAATCTTACCAAGGCAATTGATATCAGGCTGGCTGATGTTACCCTCTGGAGTTACCCGCCAAAATAGATCAACCAGGCGCTGGAGTTTATTGCCCTCAGCATCCTCGGTGACGGTTTCTATCAACCCACCTGCATTATTTGGCCATGTGCTTTCTGATGGTAAAAAAGAGAGTTGTTTAGCTATCTCAACTTGCAGCCAAAGGGGATCGGATCGTAACCGGTATTTTTCTTCACCTTCAACAGGCTCCTCCATTAAAGCGCTGACGTTGATATCTTTATAATACGCCTTAGAATTTGCGATAGTGTTTTGTATCATCCCCCATGCCACTGGCTCCTTACCGAGGATAACGCACAGATTGTTCAGATAATTTTTAGCCAGTTGATCCGTAATGTTATAGGGCGTGAGCGCTTGCCGGAGGGCGTGATGACAAGCGTGGTACTTTTGAGGGCTGAGAGTGATGGATTGTGCAAGTGGATCGGTAATCGGCGCAAGGCGTAATTCTTTGCTAAAACCATTCCAGTAGGCGTTAAAGGTGTGTATATCGCTATGCCGTAAGATGGAGTGATGCGCGGTAAATGCCTTGATAACATCACGGGTAACCCTGTTTGTATATGCCAATAAATCAGCAGCGAGATCACCTGAATAGTGACTCAGGTTAAGTTTAGTGCTCAGGACGTAACTATGAACGCTCGAAGCGCAAAATTTAATTTTTTTTGCCAGCTCCTGAATTTCAGCCAATTTTACTTTAAGCGCAATCCCCGAGGTTTTTACCAGACTTTGCGCAATTTCTTCCATCGGTCGTTTTGCATGATATAAGCTATGAAGGTAAGCAGGAACAGCATTCTTGGTAAATAAACGCTGTTTAAATCGGGTGAACATATTCTCCACCGTGTCGCTACTATTTCCCTCCTCCCCGATAAGAATTTCACGCCCTTTATCAGGACTATGTTCATTGTAAAACTGAATAATCTTATTAATCGCCTCTTCATATTGTTTTTTGAACACTTCAAAATCTGGCGATGTTTTAAATATATCAATCTCCCTTTCATTTTCTTTCATATAATAGACAGGTTCCGTTACTTTCTTTTCCATGTGATGACTAGCCTAAGAATAATGATGTTTGAGTATAATACTTTTATAACTTAGCGCTTCTCATCACGGTTGTTGGCGAGGTATGAAGCAAAGGGTATATACCCTTTGCCTTTCAAGTTACGGCGGCGTTAGCTGCGTGTGCTCGCCGAATCACGTAGCCTGTCTACGCTCATCGGTCGGTCGTCCTTGCCGCCTTGCCGTAACTCGAAATTCATTGGGTATATAGATTAAAGGATTTAAACTGGGGTGACGGAAATATCTGGGATCCCCGGCGTAGAAGTCCGGAATTGAGCGTCGCTTAAGAAGATGTCGAATAGGTTTTTAACCGATAGATGACGCGATCACATTTTGAACTTTCCGGACAGCTTTTGCAGCTGCCGGTGAGACAGGGGTTATTTTGTTTAATGCGCTCGATTTTGCCCATCATTATTAATTGTTCCAGCATAGCCTCCACCAACCGTAGAGGTATTGTCAACTGTAAGCTGAGTTGACGTGCTTCTGCCATGCCATTCAGTGCTATGGCATCACGTACCTGTAGTAGACTGGCCATAAACTTCATCCCCTAATTTCAGCGTGATCCGACATTGAGCGCGGCGCAAACCCCAAAAAATTAATGTATTAATAATCATAACCACGCCGATAATAATAAGACTTTGTTGCGGATGATGGCTAAAGGTGGCAATTTGATAAAACAGGGTTGCCAGTGAATACGCAAGATTTAATCCCCATAAAATAGAAAATATCATCCAACCACGGCTGGTTTCTCGAGCAATGGCGCCCATAACAGAAACACAGGGGACATAAAGTAAAACAAAAATAAGATAGCTGTAAGCAGAAATACTAGAGCCAAATTTACTGCTCATGATCCCCATTGCACCGGCGGCCATTTCACCCTCTCCTTTACTCGCTTCTAGTGGGTGCAATAATACATTTAAACTGAAGGTATCTTTCAACCCCTGTGCCGTTTCATGTAATCCCTCTTCCAATTGTGCTAATAGGTTAAAATTTTCGGCATCAAAGGATTCATTGTTAATTTTTTCGGCCGTGTACAGTGTATTCAGTGTACCGACCACCACTTCTTTAGCGATCGCTCCACTGATTAAACCTACTGTCGCTTGCCAATTATCAGGATGAACGCCGATGGGTATCAAAAGCGGGGTTAGGGTTTTACTGACCGACGCCAGTGCTGAGTCATTAATGTTGTCAACGGGTTGACCGTTAAAAGAGAAGCTGTTCAATCCGCCAATTACAATACAAGCCGCAATGATCACTTTACCGGCTCTCACCACAAAGCCTTTTAATCGCTGCCAGGTTTGCAATAATAAACTTTTTATATGGGGCACATGATAAACAGGTAACTCCATAACAAAGGGCGTAACTTCTCCTCGCATAATGGTATATTTCAGCGCTAATCCCGTGGCAATGGCGACGACAATACCTAACAGGTAAAGGGAGAAAACAATACTGGCGCCTCCTTGGTTAAAAAACGCTGTAGTAAATACTGCAAAAATGGCTAATCGTGCGCCACATGACATAAAGGGTGCCATCATAATGGTAATAAAACGCTCTCGCGCTGCATCCAGAGTACGAGCGCCCATAATAGCCGGCACATTACAACCAAAACCAACGATTAAAGGAACAAAAGATTTACCCGGTAACCCGAGTGCTTGCATCAGTCGATCCATCACAAATGCGGCTCGAGCCATGTAACCTGAATCTTCAAGAAAAGAAAGGAATAAATACATCATACCAATCTGTGGCACCAGAGGTAGCATGGTATTAATGCCTCCGCCCACCCCCTGCGCGAGAAAAACCGTCAACCAGGAAGGAAAATGAAGTGTATAACCTAGCCATTGCAATCCCTGGATAAAAATCGCTGACGAGCCTATATCAAATATGGGTTGGAACGCCCCGCCAATATTAATGGCTAAAACAAACATTAAATACATAATAAATAAGAAAATAGGGACACCTAACCAGCGATTTAGGATAATGCTATCTAGTTTTTGTGTCAGGCGATGCGGCTCAGCTTGCTGTGAATTACCCACCTCGCGACAAATTTTTGCAATACTTTGATAGCGAGCATCGGCAATCAGTAATCCTAGATCTTCATATTGCGCTAACCGTTGATGCACATTCAGCAACAGACTAGCAGGAATATCGGCATGCGCTAAAGCATGGACATCCCCTTCGAGTATTTGCAACGCTAGCCCTGTGCGCTGTTGCATAGAGATTGATACTGGCATGGCTTGTGCCAATTTATCCAGTTCTTCTAACAATGCTGGTGGATAATCAACCGGCATTTTACTTTTAGTCTTTTTTGTTTTATTGACTAAACATTCATCAATCTTGTTTTTTAATTCCTTGATACCGCTCGCTCGGCAGGAAATCAATGGAATGACGGGGCAACCTAATTGTTTAGATAGTTGATTAATATCAATTTTAATATGTTGACGCTGAGCGATATCCAGCATGTTGAGTGCAACAATACAAGGGATACCTAATTCGACTAATTGCAGCGTCAGATAAAGATTACGTTCCAGATTAACGGCATCGATCACGTTCACCACGAGATCAGCCTGAGCACTTAATATATAGCGGCAAGCGATTTGTTCATCCACTGAAGTCTGTTCGGAAAGCGTGGTAAGAGAGTAGGTGCCGGGCAAATCGACCAAGGTTATTTTTTTATGTTGTGTGGTGGAAAAATGCCCTTCTTTTTTTTCAACAGTTACCCCTGCCCAGTTTCCTACGCGCTGACGGGAACCGGTGAGCTGGTTGAATAATGTACTTTTTCCTGTATTGGGATTCCCCATTAAACCGATGGTTATCATTATATTTATTCTTTATAATTCAATTGATTAATATAAAATTTGCTATCGTTAGATATTAAATTACAATTATATTATTGCTCGATTTGTCATTGACATAACCTGCGACTGATCGGCTATTTTCGCTCTATACCCCATGAATTTCGAGTTACGGCAAGGTGGTAATCAATCGAATCCCAGGAGTGTACAAGCAGTATACCCTTCGCCTTTGAAGCCGCCGCTTGTTGACTGCGCACCCTCGCCCTCATGGTATGTCCACGCTCATCGGGACTCACGCCCTGGCAGCTGAAGGCAACTTCAAAGGCGAAGGGCATATACTAGCATTGTTTTTATTAACCGTTATACCCGATAAAATACCATCAGGTGATAAATTGATTCTTTTCCTCAATTTCGGTAGAAATGACATAAAATTAAAAGACCAAATGAAGATAGTGGACTAGGCTTTTAAGTGGACGGAGAATAATTAAGCAAACTTTTCGAGGTCAAGATGGAAAAGCAAGAACAGTCTAATATCATGGTCGGCAAAATGTATGCTCAATGTGAGAAATTAAAAAAAGATCTCGAAAAATTCAAAAAATTAGAACAAGAAATCCATTTTTTAAATCAAGCAGGGGAAGGTGATCTAAAAGCAAAAAAAAGAATGGAAGAATTAAAAATGGTCTATCCAGGTGGCTTAAAAAAAGAAAAAGCCCAGATAGAATCCTGTGTTAATGACCTTAAAGTTCAATTTAAACAGCTCAAGACTTATATAAATAATCTTCATATTTCAACACAGTAAGAAAATTTACAAATAATTATTAACTTAATAATTATTAAGAGAGGTATATATGAATATGAACATTGATATGCATGTGGGTGAAAACAATGTAGAAGCTCCTTCTATTAACCCAAATGTTTCTATGGCCGCCGATAGCGCCAGTTCGAATGATAAAGATGTATATAATTATGCACTTGATACATTAAATGATATTTATAATTTTCTTGCCTCATTAAGTACCAATTTATACGCCCAGATACGGAATGACACGGCGACGGCGCGTGACGAGCAAAAAGAGAGTAATGATGTAGACGCGAAGATTGCAAAGATTTCTAAAAATCCAAGCCCTGACGCCACCCTCGCTCTCGATAAACAAATCATCGATTTTATGAATGCACATGGGATTAAAGTAGGTGATAAAAGTATTACTGACTACATCAAGGATTGTACACACAAAGGTAAACACGTTGGTGAACTTGATAAAGGTGAACTTACGGCAGTGAAAAATGCATTAGATAATGCGGCCAATCGTTCTACTGATCTCTCCAGTCAAAATCAGCTAAAACTGCAAAATCTTTTGCAAAATTTAAATAATACCATCAGTAACGAGAGCTCCTATATAAAACAGCGTGGAGACATGATTAGTACTATTATTCGTAATCTTAACTAGCGCTTAAAATAAGGAAATAACGATGAGCGCTCAACTGAATGATGTGTTAGTTAATTTTATGCGTCATGGGGGTTCTCTTCATATGTTAGCGAAGATGGATCCTAAAGATTTAGCTTTATTATATGCGTACAGTCTTCAATTGTATGAGGGTGGAGAGTATGAAAGCGCTAAATCATTACTTAATTTGTTAATACGCCTCGACCACTGGAATTTTTCCTATTGGCAAACATTGGGGCAATGTTATCAGCAGGTTGCTGAGTATCATCAGGCAATTTATTGTTTCAGTCGGGCAGGGCAGATTTGTGTTGATAACCCGTTGCCCGCCTGCTGTGCTGGTGAGTGTTATAGCGCTTGTGGTAATCAAAGTTATGCCAAAAAAGCCTTTCTGGCTGCCTTAAACTGGTGCCATGTTCATCCAGAAATGAAAGACATTCGTGAGAGAGCAGAACGGGGGTTGATGAATTAGACGCTTGCAAGACTGCTGTACCCACAAGCCCTTGAAGTTGCCTTCGGCTGCCAGGGCATTCGTGGTGCGAAGTCAAAGCGCCCTGCATTGGAGGTCTTATTATGAGACAGATAGATACCAGGTTACCCTCCGTTGAATGGGCAAAAATCAACGATCAGGATAAATCCTCGGCTCCAACCAGCCGTAGCAATCAATTGCATTCAGCTCACTGGGCAGAATTCAGTGCCCTGGATGGCCACCATTATCTACCCAGTGAGAGTGAGACAGACAATCCCTTAGACTATCCTCGAGCGGATAAAATTTCCGCGCACGCCGCTCAACAAGCGTTAAATCATCTTTTTAGTCATCATGAAGAAACGGTTTCTTTAAACGATTTAAACCCCATGCGGATCAACATCTTAGTTATGATGCTTATTGCGAAATTCACCAAGGACTCAAATGCCGTATTGAGTAAAGTGATCACCCGCTCGAGCGATTTACAAGTTTTTTTACGCGACCAACAGGTTGAAGATTTTCAAAAGCAAATTGCTAAGGCTGTTGAACAAGGTGAAAAGGCTAAAAAAGCGGGGGTATGTGCCGCTGTTTTTGATTGGATCATCGGAGCGGCAGAAGTCGTGTGGGGTGTTTGCAAGATGATTGAAGGGATGGCTGAACTTGCTGGTACTGTATTAACGGGGGGGCTTTCTGCCGTGGCAGGGATTGCGGCGATAACGGCAGGGCTTGCTTATATTGGTGCCGGGTGCGCGGGCATCAGTAAAGGTACTGCAGAAATGTGTCTCGCCTTAGGTTATGGCGATAAAGAGCAATTAAAAAAATTCATCGAAAAAGAAGGAGAGATACAGCTAGGACTTGAAATTACTGCGATGCTTTTCGATCTAATTAAAGGCGGCGCGCTTATTGGTGTCGCTCGTAATATGATCAAACCGGCGCTAGAAGAAACATTAAAAGCAGGAACCAGTGAAATGCTCGGTAACCTGGCGAAAGAAGCAGGTGACACCATCACGACAGAAGAAGTGAAACAAATTATCAATACCACCGCCCGTTTTATTGCTCAGGAAACGGCGGAGCTAGTCATCGTTGATGTCACTAAATCTTTCACTCAAGAGGCTTTCAAGGAAGCACTTGCCAGTGCGACAAAAAAAACGATGGCAGAAGTGATAACGGGAACCGCAAAAAAAGCAGTCAAAGAAGCGGCAGAAGAAATCGCCGGGCAAATAGAAAAAAAGATATTGCAAAAAGTAATGACCAAGGTGAGCGGTAAGATCATGAAAAATATTGTGTTTACATGGTTAACATACTTACGATTTTTCAGTGGCAGCATTGTGACCATTCATAACGGCCTACTGAAAAGGGACTCAGCCGATATTACCGAAAAAATACAAAAACTGATTTTAAATCAAGAATTCGATCAAAATAAATTAGACATAGCGGAAAGAAGTAAACAACAAGATCAGAAAATGCTAAAAAAAATCGTTGAAAGTTATGCTGATTTGACCGAAAGAACATTTAGCAATAACAATCAATATGCCTTACTACAGACAAAAATTGCTAATTCAATAGCATGAGGGGGGGATTATGTCACAGGTTATACAAAATCCAGTGGGATCCGTTGGCTTGCCAAAAGATAATAATGGTATCAAGAGCAATGAAATAGGCACTGGTCTGGATGTGATGGACAGTCAAGATGTGATGGCCAGTGTGTCTAGTTTTATCCTCATGCTCAATGACCTTATGCTGAAGCTGCGTGACATCATGCGTGTTTACGGAGCAGTACAGCAAAGCCAAGGCTGGGAAATCGTAGAGGCTGAATATGAAAATAAAGCACAGGCCATTGAAGAGAACAAGACAGCGGCCAACATTGAAGCTGGTACAATGATTGGTGGGGGCTTATTGTCGTTATTTACGCTTCCTTTTTCATCATTCCCTGCTGGAATGGCAGTAGGAATGGGGGGGGCGAAAAGTATAGAAGGTAGCGGTAAATATTTTGCATCAAATGACACACGCTCAGCCAATCTTTCACAGCTTGCAGGGGAGTTACAAATGAAAAATGCGCAGTCATATGCTGATTCTGCCAGGAAGCTGCTAGATAATGCGACTGAGGTGGTCAGTGCAATGCTCAACAATACAAGAAGTCTCGTGGATGTTATGGGAAAGATACTTGCGTCGATGCGTCTTTCTTAGTCGAAATTATACCCTGCGTCTTTGAAGTTGCCGCAGCCAACAACGCGGCGGCTGCAAAGGCGAAGGGTATATCTTGTGCTCACTGATACTTTGACTGCTTGCATAACCGACTAGGTGGTGTGAATTTCTGCGTTGCACGGTGCTCTCACAATCCTCATTAGCATGTTAGCGTAGGTTGCTGTGTGCCGTGCGTCTTGACTTCACCCCCTGGCTACGGTTTTGCAAGCAATTTTTTGTCAAAAATAGATTCAAATATACGCCTTTACGTTCTGTAAACTGCGCTTTCTCGCTCTCTCTCGTCCATTTTTTTCTTCGTCTGCGTGTCGATCAAGAAGATTTCGAATAGCCTCTTAGGAGAAGATAATGACCGATCCCATCGCCAATTTCTTGAAACAGAAAAGAATACCCTTACAGCCTGCCTATTTTCTTGGGAGTAAACTATTATTGGGCTACGAATTTGTATTGAAACAATATAAGATTATTTTTCGTACTGAAAAAAATAGTTTGATTATCTGTGAATTAACGCGTTTAGAAAATGCAGCACCTTCTGCGACAGGGCTACTGAGTTTATTTGCTTTTCTTCGTATCATGAGCAGAGAAGTGAATGAAATAACGGAAATAAAAGGCATGATAATAAAAGAGGTATTCAATCAGCAGCTACATGAAACAAGGGTTCGCTTGATGAATATACTTTTGAAAAAAGGGGCAGTATTGTCTACCGACGATAATGGTGATGACTGGCTGGTTTTTTCTCTACACAAGAATAGAGCTCTTTCCAAACCTACTACGTGACGCGAATCCTGCGTTGCCCGGTGCGCGCAATCCTCATGTACTGCTTGTACACTCCGGTTGCTGTGCGCCGGGCGCCTTGACTTCGCATAACGAATTACGGTTTGGAAAGAGGTCTAATTAATAAATTATATTTATTTAAAGTAAATGATACTTTATTTGTTTTACTCATTTCTAATATAAATAAAAATTCTTATCACCAATAACTAATAATTCTTGATGATATTCCCAATAATTAAAAAATATGAGGTATAGACCTGATAGATTAATCCTTAAAACAGCACGACACTGTAAGGAGTGAGTAGTTTTTCCGGGGGGGTAACATGAAATCAATTCAATTTATTTTATTCCGGCAAGACGGTACCTTACGGTGTGGTGATAAGTGCAGTGCGATACCCGCAGGTCATCTAGTAGTAGCAGAAGAGAATGCCATTGCATCCACTTTTTGTCGTAGTACATTAACCACGGTATTTTGTTATCCGATTGATTTACTTTCGCTTTACCAATCGGTAGCAGAACAATCAATACAACCAAATCAGAAGGTGGTAGTTGATTTTTGTAAAATACTACCGGCTCCTGAAGATATTATACAGGCGACTGAACAATTAACGCAGATGAAACGCGGCGTAGCGCTACGCTTTCTTTATCTTTATTGTTTAGGCCTGGAAAATATTTATTTTGCAAATTTACTCAATTTAATCGTCGGAACTAACAATGAGCTGCTAGAATTCTTTGAGCAGAACAGTCTTAATCCGTGGAGTGTTTCGCGCTACGCTGATGAGCTAGGCATTTCAACACGTAAGCTTAATTTTCTTTTTTATCAAAAATTTGGCATGTCAGTGAAACAATGGTTACTCGATCAGCGTTTAAAAAAAGGGTGTGAGTTATTACTTTCAACCCATTTGCGGGTAGCGGATATTGCGATGGAGTGTGGTTTTAGTAATCATGCCCACTTTTCTGATAGTTTTCGCCGTCGTTATCAGCAATGTCCTTCACAAATACGTTCAGCGATGAATTAGGAGAAAATCGATGACAACAGATATCTTTGTTCCATTAATAAACGCAAGTAATGTCAGCATGCAGCGAGTGAAAAATGAAATAACGAATCTGAAGGATCTTTCCGACCCGCAACAGCAAATACTAATGCAGAAGTATACGAAAGAAATGGTGACGATAACCGAGTTTACCAGTTCGATGATCAAATTGTACCGTGATCTGCTGAGATCGATCATTAGTAAGATTGCAGCCTAAGAAGATAAGTAATGACACTATTGACCCAATCCTGTCGACAATTGATTGTTGAAGCCGCAATGGCCGGGGTTAACCATGGCTTACACAAAGAAGTGAGGATTATCTTAGAGGCGCTGCCTTTTTTGGTGCCAGATGCTGAAGTGCGTTTGTCATGCCAGGCGATACTGTTGTTTGGTTTGGGTGAATCTGAGCAAGCCTTACAGCTGTTAGAAAAGAGTCAGGAACCCGATGCTTTGGCACTGCGCCAGTTATTCGAATCTGCATCATCCTCTTAGAGCATGTCAAGCCAGAGTTTAGATTGAATTAATCCTAAAAAAACAGTATTCATATGGAGTGATGATAATGGCTATTGATCCTATAAGTGGTCTCGCTGCACTTTCTAGCATCGCTGGACTGACGAGATTTATTCCAGATGCTAATGATACAGCAGTAAATAGAAACGTGTTCAATAAAATGCTGTATCCTAAGAAAGTGTCGGAAGCCCCAGAAGCTTCAGCTAACTCGATACAACTAGGCACTCAGGAAGTATTAGCAGATGCAGCTAACCTGGCGCGGGTAGGTGTCATTGTAGAGCTGGCAACGGGTTTTTCCAATAAAGTCTTAGGTGGGATAAATACATTGACCACCAAAATGGGATGAAAATAATGCAACGTGGTTTAGTGATTTTATGGATTGTGTTATCACTGGCCGGCTGCAAGGTTGATTTGTACAACGGTTTAGCCGAAGGTGAAGCGAATGAGATGTTGGCTTTGCTGATGTTGCATAATATCAGTGCCAATAAAGAGTCAGAAAAAGGTGGAAAAGTGGGGCTGAAAGTGGAGCGCGATCACTTTATCAATGCGGTTGAATTACTGCGCCAAAATGGTTTTCCACGAAAAAGTTATGCCACGGTGGATCAGCTGTTCCCTTCTAATCAGTTAGTTACTTCTCCGGTTCAAGAACAGGCCAAAATGATCTACCTGAAAGAGCAGCAATTAGAGAGTATGTTGAGCCATATGGATGGTGTGATCCATGCTGATGTCACTATTGCAATGGTAGCGCCAACCGATGGAAAAGTCAGTGTACCCAGTTCCGCCTCGGTGTTTATCAAATTTTCTCCTGAGGTCAATTTAGCCAGCTATAGCCCACAAATAAAAAGCTTAGTGCAGGATGCGGTTCCCGGTATTGCTTATGAAAAAATCAGTGTGTTGATCCAACCGGCGAATTTTCGTTTTAGTGCACAGACTACACCCGCTAAATCAACACATGCATGGAATCTACAATGGTTATTAGCCAACGCGACAATGGTTCAAAGCATATTCGCTGTGCTCGGCCTGTTGATTATTGCTTTGATATTTTTCGGTTGGACTAAGTATTTACGTAAATGATGGTATTTTATCATGCTGGCTAAATACCAAACGCCTGATAATTCTATTGATGAAAAAATAGTGCGACTACATCAGCTCGCGTGGCAGCCTGCCCGTTTTGCTCACCCTTCATGGCTGATGAAAATGGGATTGCGTAGTGAAAAATATCATTATGGTGATTGCCAGACGCTGGATAATATTTTAAATCGTCAGTTAATTGACTGGCGCGGATTTCCAAAACAACCGCTGCCGGCGGTGTTGACGAATAAACAAAAAGCACAAATGGCGCTAGAGCCCAGGTTAGATGCGGTTTGTATGGCATTGGGACTGGTGAGTCTAAGATGTAGTGATTATTTACGCATCCGTCACTATCGGCAAGCGCTGTATCCTATACTCAATGATGAGGATGTGTGCCAACTTCTTGGTATTGGTTGTCCGGGCGAACGCGCGGCGATATTGAGCCCAGAAATATTACCCTCTATCGCATTACAACTAGGTCGAGGTATTTTGCATGCAACCAGTTCAGCAGCAATTACTTGGCAAGCGTTATCCATTTTATTACCGCCTTTACCACGAGCAATATGGTTACCCTCGGCCGATCTCTGGTTAGCCAGGCTGGAGCGTTTATTGTGAATGTTTTTCATATTGAGATAGCAAAGCGAGATTATGTTTTACCGCTTGGGCTTTATATTCCTGCCGAGACAGTAAAAAAAATAGACAGTGGCATGGAAATAGAAGCACAAGCACACGCCCGCGCGCAATTAATTTTGCAACAAGCAGAAAAAGAAAAAACCGCATTATTGGCGGCTGCACAACAACAGGCAACAGAGACGATGCAGTTGGCGCGGGCTGAAATGGAAAAAAAAGTTTTACAACAACATGTTAATTGGTTGGTAGAAGCTGAACAGCTCGATATCCGGTTGGTAGAGCAAGTGCGTAGTCGTATCATGCAAGCGCTCACCTCGGTGATACAATCTTGGGCGGGTCAGCAGTCCGTCGACAAAATTTTGCTCGCGCGCTTAACTGACCAAGTAGAAGAAATGGCACAGCAGGGTTTGATCACACTAAGGGTACATCCTCAGCAAATTGACTCGTTGACAAAAGCACTGGGGGATCGGCTGACGCTACAAGCGGATGCCAGCTTGGAGGTTGATCAGGCTGTTTTAGCCTCTCCGTTGCTTTCATTAAAAATATCACTGAGTGATCATTTATCCCAATTGCTTGCATGGTTGCATGAATCTTCTGCAATATTACCGGATGAACATTAAATGACGACTCAACCGATCAATCCTACTCATTCTACAGGTTCGTCGCCCTCTGAATTTGCTCATTCAGTAGGGACGGCAATTCAACCCCCGACTTCAGCAATGAAAGAAGCGGAGGCAGCCCTGTCGTTGCAAGATACTCAAGACGATATCGGGCTTCTGTTTGGATCAAAAGTGCAAGACGATCAACAGACCAAAAAGACACGTCGTGACGCCTGTAGACAGCGAGAATTTCTCAAAATTATTGAACATATGGCGGGGCATAGTGAGGGGAAAAACTTACTGTCATCTCCGCTTCCTAACCAAGATAGCGAATTGGCGCGCGCGGCAAAAATGTTACAGGTCGGCGCGTTTTTACGGCAATATTGGAATGATCCCGCGCAACGTAAAACCTTGTTGCAAGAATTATCTGAGTTGATGGAAGAAGCCGGTTGGGAAGTTGAACTGTTTGGGCTATTAGAGTTTGGCTCTCTTAATGCCGATTCATTGCGTGCAGTGAAACACTTGTTTCAACAAAGTATTGATGAGGAAGAAAAGCAATCGCTCGATAAATGGTTTAAACGTGTTAGCCATTGGAAAGATCGTAAACGTAAGGTTTTGGTCTTGTTGCGTGCATTAGCATTCGATATGAGTACCCAGCCTACCACTAAACGGGGTCATCGATTGGCAGCGATATTGAGTCAACTACGTCGATTACTCTTGTTTCTTGGATTGGAAGATCATTGTAAGCATGTTGGTGACGCCTGCGGGTTAGAGGGCGACATTGTTTTGCAAGAAGTGTTAGCTATTGTCGGACAACCCTGGTTATTTAAAGAATGTTTACAACATCGATTAGCTAATTTGCAGCATTTATCTCCACAGCAACAACCTAATTTTCTCCTGCGTTTGCATGAGTTGTTTAAATTGATGCCTGCTGCTCATTTTAATGACGATGAGCAACGTGAGCAGATATTAGAAATTTTGCTGAATTATTATCCTTAAATGGGTGTGACCTAAGCGAGCACAAAAGATTTACAGGCTCTTAAAACGGAGCATCAACAATAATGGACATGGATCTAGTGGTGGTTCGTAATTTGCAGTTATTTTTTCGTTTCGCAGAATTGCCCTATACCGAAGTTAAACCCTGTATGGAATGGCGCATTGGTCAAAGAGCGGTGTTTGTTGAGGTTCATCAACAGAGAATATTGCTCACCACCGGGCGTTTAAATCCGCAGGCAAACCTAGAAGAATTACGCACCCTGCAACAACGTTGGCGCCTTGAACGGTTTTACGGTATTCCGCAGCGCATCTATCTGCTCAGTATTGGCATCATGGTAAGTTGCTGTCCTCATACCGCGTCAGGCGCTGAATTTTGGTATCAAATTTATAAGCAACAATATGCATTACTTAAAACTCTCGAAGGCGAATGGTCATGATGCTTGAGCCCGTTAAACGTGCGCTAACGCTACTAGCAGATCGGCAAGATATATTTTTGGCCATTATGTTATTAGTCGCCATTTTCATGATGATCCTGCCGTTACCGACTGCCCTGGTTGATGTGTTGATTGTGATTAACTTGGCGCTTTCTGTCACCTTACTGATGATCGCTATTTATTTACGTGATCCTTTGGATTTTTCCGTTTTTCCCTCATTACTGCTGATCACGACTTTATATCGACTAGCATTAACCATTAGTACCAGTCGGTTAGTATTACTACAACATGATGCCGGAGAAATTGTTGAGGCGTTTGGTCAATTTGTTGTAGGCGGAAATCTTGCTGTCGGTTTGATCATTTTCACCATTATCACTGTCGTGCAATTTATTGTGATCACCAAAGGCTCTGAACGAGTAGCAGAAGTCAGTGCACGCTTCTCGCTTGATGGCATGCCGGGTAAACAAATGAGTATTGACGGTGATTTACGCGCCGGTGTTATCGATGCGGCTGAAGCCGGCCGTCAACGTGCTCGTGTGCAAAAAGAAAGCCGTCTGTTTGGTGCCATGGACGGGGCGATGAAATTTGTTAAAGGTGACGCCATCGCCGGGATCATCGTGATCCTGGTCAATATTATTGGTGGTATTGCCATCATTGGTGTGTTTCAGCATGAAATGTCAGCAGGGGAAGCGGTACAAATTTATGCGGTGCTGTCTGTCGGTGATGGGCTAGCGGCGCAAATCCCTTCATTACTGATTTCCATTACGGCAGGGATTATTGTGACGCGGGTTCCGGCGGAAGAAAAACAGAGTTTAGCGAGAGATTTAGCCAGTCAAGTGGTTCGACAGCCTGAAGCCTTGTGGATGGCGGCGGGTTTGCTGCTGATGTTTGCGTTATTACCAGGCTTTCCTTTTATTGATTTTGCCGGGTTGGCAGCGCTTATTGCCATGCCAGCATTTTTGATTTATCGCAAAAAACGTCGTCCAGGCAATATACTGGGTGTGGACGGTGCAGCGTCAGATTATAAAGAGGGCGCAGAGATGACACCAGGTGCGGTACCCCTGATGTTGTATTGCGCCACTAATCTCTATCACGATGATCTAAAACGGGAAGTAGATGGACTACGTTGGCAACGTTTTGAATACCTCGGCGTTCCACTGCCTGAAGTGGTTGTTCGTTGTGATCCCGCTTTGGAAAATAACAGCATATCGATTCGTGTTTATCAAGAGCCGGTACTGACATTAGTGTTACCACATGATGATTTACTGCTACAGGAGTCCAGTGCGCAATTGGAATCACGGACTGACATGCTGCCGCATAATATGGGTGCATTGCATTGGATCCAGGCAGCACAAAAAGAACGTGCAATCACCTTGGGTCTCCCTTGTGCCGAGGGACGTCAGCGTATTATTTCCTGTTTAAAACGGGTATTGGAACGACATACTTCAGAATTTATTGGCGTACAAGAAACACGTTACTTAATGGATGCGATGGAAGGACGTTACGCCGAATTAGTGAAAGAATTGCAACGCCAGATGCCGGTGGGAAAAATAACTGAAATTTTAAGACGCTTAGTAGAAGAAGGTATCTCCATTCGCGATTTACGTACTATTTTTGGTGCGCTGGTGGAATGGGCGCCAAAAGAAAAAGACGTCATCATGTTAACCGAGTACGTGCGCATTGCGCTGCGCCGTCATTTATGCTTTCGCTTTGGTAAGGGCAACAACTGGTTGTCCGCATTACGCATTGGTGAAGGGGTAGAAAACCTTATCCGTGAATCTATCCGCCAGACCTCAGCGGGGACTTATTCATCACTTGACCCTCCACAATCACGTTTGATTTTAACGAAAATCAAAACGGCCATTGCAGAGCATGATGGCGCAGTGTTGCTAACTTCTGTTGATGTGCGTCGTTTTTTACGCAAAATTATCGAACATGAGATGTTTGCTCAGCCCGTGCTGTCCTGGCAAGAATTGGGGGATGAAATTAATATTAAAGTTGTCGGTATGGTCGAGCTGATTGGAGAAGAGCTGGATGGAATTACCTGATATTAAGCAACTGAGCGCCAGTTTACAGCAGCGATTGTGCTTTACAACCGCGCCGCCCACCGGCCTTAATTACAGCGGCTCAATAATGGATGTTGGCCCCACATTGCTGCGCGCGAGTTTACCTGGTGTCAGCATGGGGGAGCTTTGTCGCATAGAGCCTGTTGGCACATTGGCTGAAGTGGTCGCTATCGAACAGCAAGTGGCATTATTGTCACCTTTTTCTTCTTCCGATGGATTAAGTAGTGGCCAAAGCGTGTCACCTTTAAAACATGCGCATCGAGTGGCCGTCGGATCAAGGCTAAAAGGCCGCATTCTCGATGGTCTAGGACAACCGATAGATGACGGTCCTTCATTAAAGGGGCATTGGCGTGAGCTAGATAATTCTCCCCCTGATCCATTAACCCGTAAGCCGATAGAAAAACCGTTTATTACTGGTATTCGCTCAATAGATGCCATGTTGTGCTGTGGCGAAGGGCAGCGCATTGGTATTTTTGCCGCCGCGGGAGTCGGAAAAAGTACCTTGCTGAGTATGTTGTGTGAAAACAGTGACGCCGATGTCATGGTGTTAGCGCTGATCGGGGAGCGAGGACGGGAAGTGCGAGAATTTCTCGAGCAAGTTTTGACCCCTGAGGCACGTACTCGTACGGTCGTTGTGGTTGCCACTTCTGATCGCCCGGCGTTAGAAAGATTAAAAGGCGTTTACACTGGTACCACCATTGCTGAATATTTTCGCGAGCGAGGGTTGAAAGTGTTGCTGATGGTAGATTCACTAACACGTTATGCTAGAGCGGCACGTGAAATCGGTTTGGCGGCCGGTGAAGCCCCGGCGGCGGGCAGTTTTCCCCCTAGCGTATTTGCGGCGATGCCGCGTTTATTAGAAAGAACAGGCAACAGTGCTCGCGGGAGTATCACGGCATTTTACACGGTACTGGTTGAAGGCGATGATATGAACGAACCCGTGGCCGACGAAGTACGCTCACTATTGGATGGTCACATCGTTTTATCGCGACAACTTGCCGGCGCTGGACATTATCCTGCGATTGATATTGCCGCCAGTGTTAGCCGAATTATGCCGCAGGTGGTTTCAGCCAAACATATGGCATTGGCGCAAAAATTACGTTTAATACAAGCGCGTTATCAAGAAATCGAATTATTGGTCAGAGTAGGGGAATATAAAACCGGCCAAGATCCGGAGGCCGATGAAGCATTAAAACGTTACCCTGCCGTTTGTGCATTTTTGCAACAGGGGAGACATGAGCGTTGCGATCTGGAAAAAACACTAAGTCAGCTAGCACAAGTGCTGGGATCCTAACTTTAAACCGTTTGTTAACGATACGCGCACGAAGGGAGCAAAGTTTACGTCGTAGCATTGCCGAGCATTGTAATGAGCAGCTTGAACTGGAGGCGCGAATAGAAAGTTCGCGGACTGAACGTCAAAATTTATGTCAGCAACTGCGAGAGCTGACCCAATGGTGTGGTTTGTTAGCACCGAGGGAATTCAGTGAACAAAAAAATCAGCTGCATTTAATTTATCAACAAGAACGTAGCCAACAGGCGCAAATTACTCAATATCTTGAAGAAAATAAGCAGCTTGCAATTAAAGTAGAAGCGCTTCGAACATTATTACAGCGTAATCTGCTGGAACAGGAAAAACTACGGATACTGATTAAAGATGAGTCGAGTCGATATTGAAGGAGCCATACCCTTATGGCAAAGCATCGGTAATAATCAAACAGAGGATGGCTCTCGAAAGCGAGAACGTTTTTTGCGTCATTTACGTTTAGATTCATGTCCTAAATTGGTGAAGAAAAACGCGACTCAGAGCGAATTGTTACCAGCGGAGCAATGGGCGAATTACCGCATTACTTCAGGGGTACTCAATGGAACACTTATTCGTGTTCATCTGAGGGGAAATGGAATTCTGTTACAGCTTTTTTGCCCTAATAATAAAACAAAAAAACGTGTCTTAAGTGTTAAAAAACGTTGGCAGCGTAGCTTGATACAGCTCGGCATTCCTTGTGAGTTGGAGGTCATTGATGCTGTTGACACTGTCCCCTGAATTGAAGGAATTAAGTGCATTAATAGGCAATGGACGCACGCAAGGGGCAGTCACTACAACCTTTAAGATGATGGAAGGGAAGGGTGTCTGTTTGCCAGTCAGCATCGAGGGCGTTAACTGTGGCATTTGGTTATCTGAACAAGAATGGGCAAGCTGGCTTGAATCTGTACTTGCTGTCTCCGATCCCAACTGTTTAAACAACGATTTATTGGTTGGCATGTCTCATTGGCTGCTTTCTTCTCTCCAGCGCGTATTGCCATTATTGGTCGTCAGCAACCAGCTATCCCGCCCATACGACCTCTTGAAACAATGGGCAGTGGTATGCACATTTAGCTTAGAAAACCAGCAATTTAATGCGGTATTGTTTGACTGGCCGCTGATGAAATTACATAAAATTTTCACCGATTGGCCTAGCGATCAGCCATCTTCATCAGGATCTAAATCACAATCATTAAGCTATCAATGTGGATTAGTCGCCGGTTGGTGTCGTTTGTCTTTGACGCAATTACGCACGATAAAGGTGGGCGATGGGCTACGTGTGTGTGCCGCCGCCGATCTAGAAAATAACTGCTGTTGGTTGTGGCAGCTGGGTGAGCCGCAGTTTTACATCAGGTTAAGCGAGGAAAACCAAATGACAATACAAAACATTAATCAGGATATTGATGAATTACTGCACTTGGATACGGATACTACTGCCGGATCCGCGGTGGAAAATTTACATTCGGTTTCCTTGGATGCGTTGAAAAAAACCTTGGTAATGGAAATCGGTCGCCTCGACATGAAAATAGAAGATATTAAAGCGCTTAGCGTGGGGCAGACATTAGCCTGTAAAAGTGCCTGCTATGGCGAAGTCGGCATCCGATTAGATGGACAACAGGTTGGCTCTGGCAATCTAGTACGTTGTGGAGAAGAATTGGTGGTGAGGATTGATCAGTGGGCGCTGAAATAGACTCGAAATCTCTTGAGCGTCGCTCAAGAGATTTTGAACATAAAATTAATACCCTAGTGGAATCGGCATGGAACTACTCAACACCTCCTATAAATTGATTTTTTTGCTGTCGTTATTATCTATTTTGCCTTTATTAATGGTAATGGGAACCGCCTTTTTAAAATTATCAGTGGTTTTTTCTTTGCTACGTAATGCACTGGGTGTGCAACAAGTTCCGCCCAATATCGCTATTTATGGTTTGGCACTGGTATTAACGTTATTTATTATGGCGCCAGTCGGATTCGATGTGTATGACCGCCTGCAAGGTGAGGAACTTCCGGATGACATCGGGGCTTTTATACAGCATATCGATGAAAAAGCCTTGGTGCCTTATCGCGCCTTTTTAGTGCGTAATACCTCAGTTGAGCAAACGAATTTCTTTACTGAAATTATTAAAAAGGATTGGCCAGAAAAATATCGCGATAAAATTAAGCCAGATTCATTACTTATCATGATGCCCGCCTTTACGGTCAGTCAATTGACCGAGGCATTTAAAATAGGGTTATTGCTTTACCTGCCTTTTGTTGCCATCGATTTAATTGTTTCTAATATATTGTTAGCGATGGGAATGATGATGGTATCACCGATGACTATCTCACTCCCCTTTAAACTGCTGATCTTTATTATGGTAGGGGGATGGCATTTGTTGCTGGGGCAATTAGTAGGATCATACGCATGAGTGAGGCTATTGTTGTTCAACTTGCCACTCAAGTACTCTGGATTGTACTAATGCTTTCAATGCCTGTGGTGGTGGTCGCTTCAGCAGTGGGGTTAATCATCAGCTTATTTCAAGCATTAACGCAAATACAGGATCAAACATTACAGTTTTTAATCAAGCTATTGGCGGTATCTATCACATTATTGGTTAGTTATCATTGGATGGGTAGCACCTTGCTCAATTATACCCAGCAAGTTTTTTTACAAATTGGCAGCATGCGCAACTAGCATGGAAGAATACTTGTTTTGGGTGGTCGCCCTGGCGCTAGCGATGATGAGACCCTTGGGGATCCTATTGATTTTACCGCTGTTCACCGCGAGGAGCCTGGGGAGCAGTTTACTGCGCAATGGTTTAGTGGTTGCCATTGCCTTGCCCATGACCCCAATGTTTTTTTCATCGCCACTGATCCATTCGAGTTCCATCATGCTGTGGTGCTCGATCATCATGATCGAATTATTGATTGGTATCATTATTGGTTTTTTTGCTGCGTTGCCATTTTGGGCGATAGATATGGCAGGATTTTTGATTGATACGTTACGTGGTGCCACCATGGCGACATTACTTAACCCTACCATGGGTATGCAGTCTTCTATTTTTGGTATTTTGTTTACGCAAATTTTATCCGTATTGTTTTTAATATCCGGTGGTTTTAACCAATTACTCTTGGTGCTGTATGGCTCTTATAAAATACTCCCCACTGGGCAAGGCATCACGCTGTCTGATGCCTTTTTTACCTTTATCAGAGTACAGTGGAAATTAATGTTTGAATTGTGTTTAACTTTTGCTCTGCCTGCATTATTGGTGATGTTATTAACCGATCTCGCACTGGGATTAATTAACCGTTCGGCGCAACAACTCAATGTTTTTTTTCTCGCTATGCCAATAAAAAGCGCTATGGCATTATTTTTATTACTTATCGGCTTACCTTTAGCATTCCATCATTATTTATCTCAGGTGAGTCATATTGAGAAAGAGATGAGTGTTTTGATTCAGTCACTAAAAAAAGAAGAAAAAAAAGGGGCAGAAAGTGGCTGAAAAAAATGAAAAACCCACGCCTAAAAAAATTAAAGATGCTCGTGAAAAAGGACAGGTAATCAAAAGTGTTGAAATTACCTCGGGTGCGCAACTGGTGGTGGTATTAATTTATTTTACATTGACCGGCAATGACTTAATCGATCAAGCCGCCGCTTTAATACGTAGTAGTATTGAGCAATTAAGCCAACCAATGAATATTGCTGCATTACGCATCGGCGCGGAAGCCACGGCTTTGCTGATGCATATAACCGGAATATTAGGCGGTGCTTTAATCATAATAACGTTATTAATGGGGATCAGCCAAATTGGACCATTATGGGCACCCAAAGCACTCTCTATTAAAGGAGAGCGTATTAATCCTATTAATAATTTACGTAATTTAGTTTCGTTTCGCAGTCTATTTGAATTAGGAAAATCACTGATTAAAATTGTTTCATTGTCGTTAATTTTCGGCTATTTACTCAGTCGTTATGCTCCCACCTTTGGCTATTTATCCTATTGCGGCAGTATCTGTGCTATGCCGGTATTTGGCACTCTAATGAGTTGGTTACTGGGATCGTTAATTGCCTGTTACCTACTCTTTGCTTTGCTTGATTATTCTTTTCAACGTCATAGCGTTATGAAACAACTAAAAATGTCGCCTGAAGAAATCAAGAGGGAATTTAAAGACAGTGAAGGTGATCCACATATCAAACAAAAACGGCGAGAGCTACAGCAACAAATACAAAGCGGAAGTCTATCCACCAATGTGAATCGCTCAACGGCAGTGGTACGTAATCCGACTCATTTTGCTGTCTGTTTGTTTTATCATCCTGAAGAGGCACCGCTACCTATAGTGCTTGAAAAAGGCCACCATGAAATGGCCAAGACCATTATTAAACTGGCCGAGCGAGCCGGTGTCCCGGTGATCGAGAATGTCGCCTTGGCACGAGCGCTCTATCGAGATGTTGATTGTGGCAACACCATCCCTGAAAAATTGTTTGAACCGGTAGCAACATTATTACGGATGGTATTGGCTTATCAAACCGATGATGATGATGAAAAAAGCTAGGGCATAGCGGCGTCGGTCACTCGGCGTTCAAACAGCTCGTTTTTAATATGATTTTCCAGCGGTGCTGAACACAGGTCTGAATCAAATATCACAGTGACCGTCCCTCTATAGGTATCCGCTCCACGCTTGATCATATTATCAACATGAAATGGCTTCACTTTAAAATCGATATGACCGGAGCCATTTTGTACCCTATTAATGGTATTAAAAATATTATTCTCCAAATCCTTACCGACCTTGAGTAGCTGCTTACTCACCTTTTCTTGATTGATATTCACCGGTAACGTCAGATAACTCTCAACAGGCACGGTAATACTGGGATCGCGATCGCTTCGTATCGCACAATGCTCCTCTTCTGTCTGATCACATTTAAGATAAACAGTGAAAGGACCTGAAGACGAAATACCAAAATTACTGCGAGCAATGAGGCTAATCGGTTTTTTTTCGTTATAGCTAATATTCTCCCAGCCCTGTTTAGGTGCCAGTAATACTGACGAATTAGCACCGGCCTGAGGCGTTATTCTGAGTTCGTGATTAATTCTAAAGTAGAAATTAAGACCGAAGAGCACATCAGGTAACCAGGGTGAAAAGGTTTCGCCCAAATCAAGATTCAAATCGTCATTCGTAATATAAATACCGCTTTCCATGGTTAATGGATTTGGCAGGGTTAATTCAGCGGTGATGCTAATATTTTTTAGAGCAACAGCACTATTGACCGGCAGGATTTCATAACAAGGCGTATCACCAGAGCGCCTGTTACAAGAAAAGACACCCGCTTCGCTAGTATTCGTATTCGCTTCTTTTTTATTATATTGAACTTCCAATTCTGTCACTTTAAATGCGAGCTGCCGGTACGCATAGGGGGTATTGAGACTATCGCCATCGTTGATATTTTCGAGCGCTAATGTTGAGGAAAACCCGGGAAAATAAAGCCCATGCTTTGGAGCATGGTTTGCCTGTATATCAATCCAACCGGTGTTGACAGGTAAACAAAGGCGTAAAATGAGCTTTTTTCCATCGTCAGAGATTCGACTTTTATTTAAGCAATTGCCCCCTTTTTGGCTGAGATGGTGAAAGGTGTCAACGCTACTTTAGATTGACCACTTTTTGCTACTTTAAAATGTCCAGTTTTTGCTAATTTTCCTGTTGGGTTTCTATTCCAGGCGCCTGGATAATATCAGTCGTTTTTATAGGCAACATGCCTGCTTTGCGTTTATTTTTGAGTCGATAGCTTTCTCCTTTAATATTCAATGTGGTTGAATGATGTAAAAGCCTGTCTAAAATCGCAGTTGCTAAAATGTGATCACCGAATACGTCCCCCCAATCAGTAAAACTTTTATTTGATGTGAGAATGATGCTCGCCTTTTCATAACGACGGCTCAATAACCTGAAAAATAGGCTAGCTTCTTCGCGATTCATCGGTAAATACCCGATTTCATCCAGTATTAATACCCTGGCATAGCACAGTTGCTGAAGTTGGCGTTCCAGACGGTTTTCTTGCTTTGCCTTCATTAAGGTACAGCAGAGTCTATCCAGAGGCATAAACAATACCCGATGCCCAGCTGTAGCTGCCTTGACAGCCAGCGCTATCGCCAAATGCGTTTTCCCTACCCCAGGTGGGCCTAACAAAATGACGTTTTCATGATGTTCGACAAACCTCAGCCCCGCCAGCTCGCGGATAATTTTCCTGTCTATACTTGGTTGGAAAGTAAAGTCAAATTGCTCCAAGGTTTTTATCCACGGCAAACGTGCTTGTTTTAACCGCGATTCCAAGCCTTTTTGGTGACGCCCGTTCCATTCCTGGGCTAATGCCTGCTGGAGAAATTCACGGTAGTTCAGTGCTTTCTTGGTGGCTTCTTCACATAAACTCTCCAACGCATCGCCCAGGTAATCCATTTTTAACCGTATCAACAAGTTTTCCATTTCCATCAGAGTAGCTCCTCATACACACTGAGCGAACGAGACGCTACTCGATTGACCTGTTGCCAAAGGGCTTGATGATGTTCTGGCACCTTTTGCCAGCCCTGCGTTACCTCCTGCAAGAGATGCGTCGCGAGCAGTTGCTCATCGCCGTAAATACGTAGCGTATTATCTAAACCGATACGAATATTAACCGCACGACCACACCAGAATGAAGGCACGCTATAGCGATTACCTCTGACATCGATATAGCTGTCCCATGCCACTTGTCGTAGGTCGAAGTAGCTGGTATCGAAATCAGTCGCAGGGAGTGGCATCAAGGCTATTTTTTCCTCAGCAAAACGATTTTCCGGTGTCTGCTTGAATTGACGAAGATGACGCTGGTCTGCCACTTTCGCCAGCCACATCGCTAGCAGTTGATTAACATGAGCGAAACTCTCAAACTGACGGTAGCGAGTGAAAAAATTGTGTTTAACATAGCCCACCATCCGTTCGGTTTTGCCTTTCGTTTGCGGTCGATAAGGCTTACAGGCGCGAGGGCTAAACCCATAGTGATTAGCCAGTTGCAGGAAGCCCGCATTGAACTCGATGTGGCCATTTTGTCCATGTTTGATAACAGCGGCTTTTTGGTTATCTACCAAGACATTTTTTACGCTGCCACCGAAGTAATTGAAGCTGCGAACCAGCGATTCATACGTGTGCTCAGCATCTTGCTTAGGGGCAGCAAAGACATGAAAGCGACGCGAAAAACCGAGCGTATTAACGGCAAAATTAACCGTACAGGCAGAGCCTGCCACCTCAACGATGATTTCTCCCCAATCGTGTTGAAGTTGATAACCGGGGAGGGTTTCAAAGCGTACCGTGTTTTTCGAGGCCCTGAGCGGACGTTTGGGATGTATATAACGTCGGAGCATCGCACTCCCACCCCGGTAGCCTTTTTCACGGATTTCCTCAAAAATAACCGCCGCATTCCAAACCTGTTCACTCAACCTTGAATCGATGTAGTCTTTAAAGGGCTCGAGTTTAGCAACCTGTTTTTTACCGCGTTTTGCTGTTGGCGGCGCAGGATAGCTAATGTGCCGTCTCACCGTTTTTTCTGAACACCCTATCTGATGGGCAATATCAACAATAAATGCCCCCTGTTGATGGCGTTGTTTTATCATGTAGTGGTCCTCTCTTCTTAGCATGCTTATTTCCCTCATGGCTTTGTCACCACAAAGGAAACTGCATTCTGGCTTGAGTGGACAAATTAAATTAGCAATTTACGGTCTTTTATCATTAGCGCTGACAAAAGGTCTTATCATTAACATGCGGCTGAAAATCTGCCGTTATCACCACGGTTTCTGCCATTACCCCACTGGTCATCATCAATAATAACAACAGCCCCATAAGAGGGTTATGAAAGCGATTTTTACTGCTCATTATTTTTATCGACATAGTTATTGACATAGTTATCGACTCCGATGGCAGGCTAAGGTATCAACAAAACGGACTTTACCTTTTTCTGCAAAAGGGGCGGGAGCCAATGGGCAGATCAGCCCAGGTTGATCTCCTTGGCCAGTCAAGGTAATTTTCGGGTTAGCCGCATTCACCTCAAGTGTAAACACGCCATCACTATTAATACGTGCTTTGCCCACATCACTGGAAATTTCTTGGTTATACAATAATTCACCGTTTTCATCGGTTAGCATGCCGACCACGGTTTCTGTTTTTACTGCCCGCAGTTTAAGGTAATTAACACTGCCGCGGTTCATGCGTAAAGTGTAATTTTCCGGATAAATTTTTATCCCCTCACCAGAAGGCGCACTAAATTGCAACAATTTCTCTTGCCAAGGCATCACACTGACAATATTTTTACCGGTTTGTAAAAAGGGGGAGTTAGCCTCCGCGCCGGATATCTCAAGCTTGAGATCCTTTTGATCACTTTCTACCTCTAAGATCAACGCGGCTTGCGCATCCAATTGTCGTCCAGCGGCAATACTGTTACCGCCGAAAACTAAAATATTACTCAAATTAGCACCGCCGTAGAGATCGGTTGTCTTCGCTCCTCGCTGCAAATAAACATCACCGTTAATCAGAGGGGTATCAACGCCTAGGTTACCACTTAGCGACAGGCCATCAGGATCTGCTGAGACAGTGGTATTGGCATAACTGAAGGGGGCAGGGTGCTCTGGTCGCCACTGATAATGCAGATTGGTGTAGGGATTGTCATTTTTTAAGCCGAGCTGTGCCGCAATACTGTGTGTTTTTAGCGTCTTATCTAAACTAAAAGAAAGGCCTAATTCGATTCCTCTATCACGCCCTTGATAGGAGGAATAGCGAGGCCGATCATAGCCCACGAACCTAAGGCTAACATCACGCCCGACGATCCTCACTGAGGTATTGATGCCGATATCCGCCGCCAGCCCAGGTTGCGAGCCCGCACTGATATATTGCCCGCGAAGCATCATGCTGCTGTGGCGCGTTAAATTCTGATTGAGTGTGATCGCCCAACTTTCTTTATTAGCGTTTTTATTGTTACCTTGCTTACCATCTGGTGTATTGATACGGCGCCAATGCAGGCCAATACTCCCTTGTGAATAACGTTGGTAATAACGAAGATCTGTTGAGATCCTTCGCTCACTGTTAGCACTGATTTGGGCATAGAGCGCGTTTTGGTTATTTAACATAATTTCAGTGCGCGCACTGACATCTTGCCGCTGGCCTTTTTGCGCCAGTGCCGCGCCTAAAATCACGCGGGGATGGAGTAAAAAATCAGCGCTGCCGCCTAAGGCAATCCCTTCCTTATCTTGCGAGTCCCGAGATGATGACAGAGGTTGAAGCTGACCGAACCACAGGTTATAGCGCCAACGCTTACTATTATCTTTCCAGCGTATTGGTTTATACACCTGAGCACGCTGGCTATCTGTTTTTTTACCATTTTCAATAATATCAATCCTGATATCATAAATACCGGCGGGCAAACGCAGCGTATTGAGAGGCTGTATACCCGCTTGCAATTGTTGGCTGTAAATTAAGCGATTATCACGGTAAACTTCCGCAATAGCCGCGTTGCGACCGGTGACATAGATGGGATAGAGACTGACGTTATCATAGTCAGCCAATAAATTATCTGAGCTGGTCCACATCATGCCCAAGGTTCTTTCATTACCAAAACCGCCCGTTTGCACATTGCCTGCCGCAGAGCTGGGCGTAAAATAGCCAAAACGAAGAAAATGTCCCTGCCATTCTTTTTGCGTATAAAATTCATATAAATTGATCGTATTCTCTGCTGAACCCTGTGTGTTATAGGCTGCCGATTGAAAAGACAGCTTTTGGCTCCAGCCCATTAGCGACGAGATCCAGGATGAATTAAGCCGCGAACGATGAGAGGCATTCTGCCCGCCAGAATAATTAAAATCATTACTGATAATCAGTCCCGCAGGGGTTCCGGTGGGCATCGCAAGATAACGACTCTGTGTTTTTTCTTTTTCATATTCTTTCGAATACAGCTTTAATGAAGAGGCACTTAGGCTATATTCTGCCGCCATCAAGCCTGATGGACAGTGGTCTTCACATTTTCCAAGCTGAATGCCTTGCAGTAAAGAATCTTCCCAACGATGAATATCAGCTGAGTCATAAACACTTTCATTCTTGCTGGTTAGTCTCACTAAAGTAATAGTGCCTGCTTCAGTTAAGGTCATATCAGCATCAAATAATATTTTATCGTTTAAATAAACCTGAACCGGAATTTCTGAGTGATAAAAATAATCTTTGAAATCGTCAGGCATCGCCTGTTGATCTGGCGAAAATAAAATAGGATTAGCCACTGCGTAATTAAAAGTAGAACAGATAGCTATAATAAGAAAAAGAAAAAACAAAGATAAAAACATAATATTTTTAATTAAATTTATTTGATATTAATTTCCAATGACTATTAAAAAAAGGATCAGCCCGTCAATCTTTTAGCATGGTAACTTAATAAAACTAATAAGAATGACGGATTGGTATGTTTATATTATTACAGAGATTAATTACACGTCAGATTCAAACATAACGGTAACTTCTCCTGTATAGTTTCCGCTTGGTGTCGTATCCTGATTTAAAGAGACAGGTTGTATTTTTAAATTAGCGTTGCCACGAGTGGCGCTGGTTGTTTCATCAACGACAGCAGATGAAGAGTCATGACTAATTTCAACACCATTATAATATATCGACAATGGTATTGTATTGTTCTTACCATCAGTTAATACTGGCTCACCAGTTAGTCTAGCATTGATAGCCTTTCCGGTAGTATTAACATGAGTAAAGGGCACATCCACTGTTCCTAATGTTCTTGCAGCAGGATTGAAGGTTAATTCATACTGGCTTTCAAGATCACTGGTAGGTTTGACTTCAAAGACAACCGGAGTAATACGCGCCAACAGATTAATAGTATGATCTTGTGAAAATGTCTGAGCATAAGCCCCAGAAGAAAAAGCCGTTAATGCCAAAATAGCTGAAGCTAAAAGCGTTTTATTTTTTACCATTGTATTTTTCATATTTTCCCTTAATGATTACTTTGATAATGTTATCCTGATTAGGATGTTTTCTTTAAATTTAACCTAATGGTTAATATTTAAAATAGGGTTTTACTGCTTTGTCTAATACAGAGTAGCTTACGTACTCTTGCCTTCAATAAGCGTATAATTTATTTCCCCTTCAGCCGTTTTTTTATCCAACTGATAACTCTTGCCCGGTAGAATAAAAGTACGTCTTTCTTCTTCGCATCTTTTTTTATCTTTTTCTTGTAAACAGATTTTTATTTTATCTAATAGCACCGTAGCATTGCCGTTATTTTTTACTGTAATAAGCTGTTTATCTTTAATGAATTGCGTATCAAAGTGTGGATTTTCTGGCAAGACAAAAAGCGCGCTACCATAACCTGTCATAACATTGACACCGGCTTTAATTTCTTGTGTCGATTTATAATCTTTTAATTCTTTTTCAGTGAGATTAAAGCCGTCATTATTTTTGGGTAATACGGGTGTAAAACGCACACGGTAATAACGCTCTTTATCTCTTTTACCAGGAAAAATAAGCCGTACATATTGAAAACCGGAAGGAGGAATAATCAAGCGTTGTGGCGTGACTATTAATGTTTCTTTATTTACTTTATTATTTTTTACTTGAATAATCGGTGTTTCTGTATTCTTCTTTTCACCAAGCGTTATTTCTAAAATATCCACGCGCACAAAAGCGGTGCTACTACCAGAATTATAAATTCGTTTGGTTAATGTGCTTTCTCCCGGCATTAACATGTCATACATACTGCCAATATTAATAGCAGGAGACGCTGTCACTAGAGAAGAAAAAAAATAACTAGTAAGAAGAAATAAAAGGGGAATAATTTTTTTCATTTAATTAAATCCATTTAATAAATCAAGGTATAAATGTAGCTATTTAAAATGATTTAACGTGGGGGAATTCTATATTTATTATTTTTTATAATCACGAGTATACTTTGACTTTATTGGTTAAAAATAAAGAAACGAAATAATTTTAAGATTATTTAAGGGTTTTCCATTTATTAATATACCCAATGAATTTCAAGTTATGTCATTCAATATGCTATAGCTGAATCAGTTTAATTTGATTCAAGGCGAAGGGTATATCAGTGCAAAGGAAAACGCCCCGCATCAATCACCTCTGCTAATGCCTTTAGTTTGGCGAGCACCCGCTGCTGCATCATTGCACTTGCAATAACAATATCGATATCAATGGTAGCTAATTTTTTCTTGGCATCACTATGGCTAGCCAGTTTTAACACTTTCACTTTTTCGTTAGCTAAAACCGTGGTGATATCACGCAGTAATCCGCTGCGATCATGAGCGGTAACACGCACTAACAGTGAATACTCACTAGAATAATTTTCACTCCATGCCACATCGACAATACGTTCAGGTACATGCAGTCGAAGCTCGGTTAATTGTTCACAATGAGCCTGATGAATGGAGATCCCTCGCCCTTTAGTGATAAAACCTACAATGTTATCGCCTGGTATCGGATAGCAACAGTGGGCGATAGAGTACATCAGATTACCCACCCCTCCGACAATAATGCGCCCAGGCTCTTTACTATTAACCGCTCCTTGTTGTGTTCTGTCGGTCAAATACTGCATTGCCTGCTTATCGGCTTCTTCTGGGCTGGGTTTATTGCATTTACCGCGTAAGAAGTTAACCATCTGGTTGATGCGGATATCACCTGCACCAATCGCCATTAGGACTTCATCGAGTGAATTAACGTTGTAACGTGAGACCAACCATTTTTCGGCTTCTTTTAAACTAATATCGAGCTGTGCTAATTCGTTATCTATTATTTGACGCCCGGCCAAAATATTTTTTTCGCGATCTTGTTTACGGAACCAATTGTGAATTTTAGCGCGCGCCCGATGGCTGGTGATATAACCCAAATTAGGATTTAGCCAATCACGGCTCGGATTGGGGTGCTTTTGCGTGATAATTTCAATTCGGTCACCCATTTTTAATTGATAGGTAAAAGGCACGATGCGTTCGCCAACTTTAGCGCCAATACAACGGTGGCCAACATCACTATGAATGTAATAAGCAAAATCCAGCGGGGTAGAATAAACCGGTAAATCAATAACATCGCCTTTAGGGGTAAAAACGTATACGCGATCATCAAATACTTGGCTGCGTACTTCATCCAGTATAGCGCCCGAATCTACCATTTCTTCTTGCCAGGAAATCAATTTTCGTAACCAAGCAATCCGACTTTCATAGCCTGCTCGCCCTACCGTAGTACCCTCCTTATATTTCCAATGAGCGGCAATGCCCAGTTCGGCATTTTCGTGCATTTGGTTAGTGCGAATTTGAACTTCTAATGTTTTTCCTCCTGGCCCCAAAACGACAGAATGAATGGATTGGTAACCATTCGGTTTAGGATTAGCGACATAATCTTCAAATTCATCAGGTAAGTGGCGGAAATGCGTGTGGACAATACCTAGCGCCGCATAACAGTCTTGTAAACGTTCCACGACAATACGAACCGCACGTACATCAAACAATTCGTCAAAGGTTAACGATTTCTTCTGCATTTTACGCCAAATGCTGTAGAGATGTTTTGGTCGACCGCAAATTTCAGCTTTAATGTCCTCATCTGCCATTGCTTTACGTAATGTCGTGGCAAAATTGGTGATAAATTGTTCGCGATCAATGCGGCGCTCATGCAATAATTTGGCGATTTTTTGATATTCAGTGGGATGCAAATAGCGGAAAGAAAGATCTTCTAGCTCCCATTTCATCTGACCAATACCCAGTCGATTGGCCAGGGGAGCGTAGATATTTGAACATTCTTTCGCTACCAATAGCCGCTCTTCTTCTGGCGCATTTTTCACTTCTCGTAGCTGCGTGATCCTTTCTGCCAACTTGATAACGACACAGCGAAAATCTTCGACCATCGCTAGCAACATACGTCGGACATTATCTACTTGATTGGCGTTTGTTGCATCATTATGAACCGCCCTCAATTGGCGAATAGCATCCATGTCGCGCACACCTCGAATCAATGCGGCAATATCTTTGCCATGCTTTTCGCTGAGTGTTTTTCCCTCCAGCAAATTGGTATTTACCAAAGGAAATAACAGTGCGGCGCACAGACTGTCATTATCCATACTCAGTGTGGCAAGAATTTCAACCATTTCCAGGCCACGCCACAGTAGCAATGAAGCCTCTGGATGATTTTTCGTCTTTTGTTCACAGTAATGCCAGGTTTCAGCGAGTTTTTTAGATGAATGTAAATTGCTTAGTCCTAAATTAGCGATCCAAGTGTCGAGAGAAAATTCACCTGTTGAATTCAAATGTGTCCTTCTGATAGCAACCATAATTTTCCTCTAAGAGCCTATACCCTTCGCCTTTCAAGTTACGGCGGCGTTAGCTGCGTGTGTTCGCCTCATCAGGTAGCCTGTCTATGCTCATCGGTCGGTCGCCCTTGCCGCCTTGCCGTAACTCGAAATTCATTGGGTATAATCCAGATCTTTTTCCTTTTCAGGCGCATTCAACAAATCTCATTAAATGTCGATATTGGCCGCTTTCAATGCATTTTCTTCGATAAATGCGCGCCGAGGCTCTACGGCATCCCCCATTAATGTAGTAAATAACTGGTCTGCAGCAATGGCATCCTTGACCATAACACGTAACATACGGCGATTCGCTGGATCCATCGTGGTTTCCCATAATTGGTCAGGATTCATTTCACCTAATCCTTTATAACGTTGAATAGTCAAACCGCGCCGAGACTCTTTTACTAGCCAATCTAGTGCCGCTTCAAAACTGTCAACAGCTAAGCGACGTCCCCCACGCTCGACGAAGGCATCTTGTTCCAGTAGGCCACGTAATTTTTCACCCAATTGACAAAGTTTTCGATATTCACCACTGTGGATGAAATCAAAATCTAGAGGGTAGTCAGTATCAACACCATGAGTACGGGTTCGTAATAGGGGTTCAAATAATTGGCGCTCGGTGTTTTCACGTACGATAGCGCTATAGTGGCTACCCTGTTGTTCATTTTGGTTTAATAAAATCACCAGCGAGTCGATCCATTGCTGAACAGTTTCTTTATTAGCCAATGTTTCTTGCAGTAAATTGGGTTGATAAATGAGATGATTCAACAAAGCGCGGGGATAGCGACGCTCCATACGGGCTATGATTTTTTGCACCGCATAGTGCTCTGTAATCAATTTCTCCAGTGCTTGACCCGCTAACGCAGGAGCATAAGCATTAGTATGTAACGCAGCGCCATCAAGGGCTAAGGATATCTGATATTGTTCCATTGCCTCATCATCTTTGATGTACTGCTCTTGTTTACCTTTTTTAACTTTATACAGTGGGGGCTGCGCGATGAAGACATGGCCACGTTCAATAATTTCGGGCATTTGACGGTAGAAAAAGGTCAACAACAACGTTCGGATGTGTGAACCATCGACATCGGCATCGGTCATGATAATAATGCTGTGATAGCGTAGTTTATCAGGATCATATTCGTCTCGCCCGATGCCACATCCCAGGGCGGTGATAAGTGTTGCCACTTCTTGTGAAGATAGCATTTTATCGAAGCGGGCTTTTTCTACATTGAGGATCTTACCCTTTAGCGGCAAAATCGCTTGATTTTTACGATTACGACCTTGTTTTGCCGAGCCACCTGCCGAATCACCTTCGACTAAATAGAGCTCCGATAGCGCCGGATCACGTTCTTGGCAGTCCGCCAGTTTACCCGGCAATCCGCCTAAATCTAAAGCGCCTTTACGCCTTGTCATTTCACGTGCTCTACGCGCCGCTTCACGTGCACGAGCTGCATCGATAATCTTATTAACGACAATTTTAGCGTCAGTCGGATTTTCTAATAAATACTCTATTAATTTTTCATTCATCAAAGTTTCAACGGCGGTTTTCACTTCTGATGAGACCAATTTGTCTTTTGTTTGTGAAGAGAATTTAGGATCAGGCACTTTAACCGAAACCACCGCGATCAAACCTTCACGAGCATCATCCCCTGTTGCGCTGATTTTTGTTTTTTTGTTGTAACCTTCTTTATCCATATAACTGTTCAAAGTACGTGTCATTGCCGTACGAAATCCCACCAGATGGGTGCCCCCATCACGTTGTGGAATATTATTAGTAAAACAGTAAATATTTTCTTGAAAACCATCATTCCACTGCAAAGCTACTTCTACACCGATGTCATCTTTTATAGTGGAAAAGTAAAAGATTTTAGGATGGATTGGATTTTTATTTTTATTTAAGTATTCAACAAAAGCCCTGATCCCCCCTTCATAATGAAAATGATCTTCTTTATTATCACGTTCATCATGCAATTTAATGGAAATACCCGAGTTAAGAAAAGACAGCTCTCGCAGTCGTTTTGCCAGGGGATCATATTGAAATTCGGTGTTATTGGTAAATGTCTGCAAACTGGGCCAGAATCGCACACGGGTTCCGGTTTGTGCTGTTTCACCAACGATTCGAAGGGGCGTCTGGGGCTCTCCCATCATATAAGTTTGTTCGTGAATTTTCCCTTCACGATGAATGACCAATTCTAGTTTTTCAGATAAAGCATTCACTACCGATATACCGACACCATGCAACCCGCCGGAGACTTTATAGGAATTATCATCGAATTTACCGCCAGCGTGTAACACTGTCATGATAACCTGCGCTGCGGAAACCCCTTCTTCTTCATGTAAACCAGTAGGGATCCCGCGCCCATCATCTTGTACAGATACTGAATTATCCATATGGATCTTAACGATGATCTCTTTACAATGGCCGGCAAGCGCTTCATCGATAGCGTTATCTACCACCTCGAATACCATGTGATGTAGACCAGTACCATCATCAGTATCGCCGATATACATGCCCGGACGCTTACGAACCGCGTCTAGTCCTTTTAATACCTTGATACTTGAAGAGTCATAAATATTTGACATCAACGTTTCTCGCTTATTTGTAATCCTGTGATTGAAACTCTATTTTGCCATGTTCGATACGGAACATCTTGCCTTTATTAGAGCCTATACCCTTCGCCTTTGAAGCCGCTGTGTTGTTGGCTGCGGGTGCTCGCCCTCATGGTATGTCTATGCTCATCGCTCTCACCCCCTGCCGCCTAGCGGTAACTTGAAGGACTGTGGGTATATTTAAAGACGCATTGGCATCACAATATAGGTGGTGATTTGATTTTCAATATTTTCAATTTGTACACTAGAAACCGAGTCAATCAGTAGCAGCTTGACTTTGTCGCATTTAAGCGCATTAAGGACATCCAGCAGATAACCTACATTGAAACTGATTTCAATATCCTCGCCCTGATAGTCGACATCGAGGGTTTCTTCTGCCTCTTCTTGCTCTGGATTATTTGCGGTAATTTTAAGTTTACCCGCGCTAATATGCAGCCGGACACCCCGGAATTTTGCATTGGATAAAATCGCCGCCCGTGAAAAGGCTTGTTTAAGTTGCTCACAGCTTGCAATAACTATTTTTGACGGATTTTTAGGAAAGACACGTTTATAGTCAGGGAAACGGCCATCAACTAATTTTGAGGTAAAAATAAAGCCATTGAGATGAACACGGATATTATTGCTGCCAATTTGTAGACACAACCTATCCTCGCCACCACTGAGTAAGCGCGCTAATTCGATGACAGCTTTACGTGGTACTATCACCGAATATTTTTTCAACTCTTGCGCGGTGTCTTTTTGAATTACAGAGGTTGAACAGACTGCCAAACGATGACCATCAGTGGTGATCGCACATAATTTTTCACCTTCAACTTCGAATAACATTCCATTGAGATAGTAGCGTACATCTTGATGCGCCATAGCAAATTGAGTTGAATCGATCAAACACTTTAAGGCTGCCGGTGAAACAGTTAATTCGACTTCTTTTTCTTTTTTCAAATCGGCCAGATTAGGAAAATCGCTAGCGGACAGTATGGAAAGCGAAAAACGGCTATGACCTGAACGTATTGATAAACGTTTAGTTTCTAGTGTCACGGTGATTTCAGCGTCTTCCGGCAAACCTCGACAAATATCGAAAAACTTGCGGGCGGGTACCGTAGTGGATCCAGTTTCAGTTTTATGAGACTGAGACAAAGCAATTGTTGCCACCATCTCAATTTCTAGGTCAGTACCGGTCAAGGTCAGTGTGTTGTCGCTAACTTGTAGCAGTAAATTAGCCAGAATCGGCAAGGCTGTACGTGCACTGAGCGGACCACTGACCTGTTGTAAGGGTTTGAGCAAATGTTCACGTTTAATAGTAAATTTCATGGCGCTTAGGCGGATAAGGTTCTAATTAGATTTAAGAAATCTTCTTTAAAATGGTGATTTTCTTCACGCAATTGTTCAATTTTTCGACAGGCATGCAACACCGTGGTATGGTCACGACCTCCAAATGCATTACCAATTTCAGGCAGACTATGGTTGGTTAATTCTTTGGCCATGGCCATGGCCATTTGACGCGGTCGTGCTACTGAACGAGAACGCCGTTTGGAAAGAAGATCGGTGACTTTAACTTTATAATATTCAGCGACCGTTCTTTGAATATTATCAATGGTAACAAGCTTTTCTTGCAATGCAAGTAAATCACACAGTGCTTCGCGCACAAAATCAATGGTGATTGCTCGGCCGGTAAAATTGGCATTAGCAATCACGCGGTTTAAGGCCCCTTCTAGTTCACGTACGTTAGAACGTAAACGTTTTGCGATAAAAAAAGCGACTTCATTCGGCAAAACAATATCATTCTCATCTGCTTTTTTCATCAAAATAGCGACACGGGTTTCAAGCTCTGGTGGATCAATGGCGACTGTCAGACCCCAACCAAAGCGAGATTTTAGCCGATCTGCCACGCCATTGATTTCTTTTGGATAACGATCTGATGTCAAAATAATTTGCTGATTGCCTTCCAATAATGTATTAAAAGTATGAAAAAATTCTTCCTGAGAACGTTCTTTGTTGGAAAAAAATTGAATATCATCAATGAGTAAAGCATCAAGTGAACGGTAATAACGTTTAAATTCTTCAATCGCATTGTTTTGTAGTGCTTTAACCATATCCTGCACAAAGCGTTCAGAGTGCATATACACTACTTTCGCTTTAGATTTATTAGCAATAATACCGTTACCCACTGCATGCAAAAGATGCGTTTTACCTAAACCGGTACAACCATACAGAAATAAGGGGTTATATGCTTTACCAGGGTTATCAGCAACCTGACGTGCGGCTGCTCGAGCCAACTGATTAGATTTTCCTTCTACAAAATTATCAAATGAATGCTTCGTGTTGATATTTGAACGGTAATCACGCTGAGGTTGCGTAAGCGCACTATCCCAACCAAGTCGCCCAGTGACATTGTGAGTGATAGGCACGATTGGTACACCAACACTGCTTATCGCCGACGGGTTAGTCGTTTGTATTACAGGTTTGTTCCCGACTTCAAAACGCAGCAAAGGAATATTTTCCCCGCAAAAATCATTAAGTAATCCATTGATATTGTTTAAATATTTATCGCGAACCCAGTCTAAAACAAAACGATTAGGGGCGTAAAGAGCTAGTGTGTTATCACTCAGTTCCGCCTGTAATGGGCGGATCCACATACTAAATTCTGTGGCAGGTAATTCTTCCTGCAATCGGGCAAGACATTGCTGCCAAAGCGAAAGTGACACGGTAAACTCCACTCTAACAAGACCAATAAAAAGAAATAAAAAGAATAGGCTATGAATTCATCATACGACAACGACCTGCTACGTGCTGTCCAATTTGGAGTATCGAGATCACCAACAGGGCAGAAGATCATAGCGCAAACGCAGCAATATATCTTCCCCTTAACTTGCAGATTCAAGCCTTTTTGTCGACAGACGATTTGCTGACAGGCGATCATTATACCGAAGCGGCTAATTCATCACAGTTTTATACCCAAAGGCTTTCAAGTTGCTGCTAGGTGGCCAGAGTGTGAGGCCGATGAGCGTAGACATACTCTAGCTGAATCATTTTAATTTGATTCAGGCGAACACCCGCCGCCAACAACGCGGCAGCTTGAAAGGCGAAGGGGATATGCCGTAAAACCTCGGTCTTCAAGGCGAGGAAGATGTCAATTACGGGCTAAAAAAATTCTCCGGATATGTTCTTGCGATTTGAACGGGAGTCAGTATAATCGCCGTCTTCGCCCTGTTATATTAGGTAAAATTGTTATGAAACGTACCTTTCAACCATCCGTATTGAAACGTAATCGCAGTCACGGTTTCCGTGCTCGTATGGCGACAAAAAATGGCCGTCAAGTGTTGGCACGCCGTAGAGCAAAAAGCCGTGCTCGCCTGACTGTGTCTAAGTAATTAAGCTCACCGTTTAAGTGGTTAAGTTAGCATTTCCTAGGGAGTTACGTTTGTTAACTCCTGCTAGTTTTGCTTTTGTTTTTCAACAGCCAAAACAGGCTGGTACACCGCAAATTACGTTCCTTGGCCGTATGAACGAATTAGGCCACCCTCGAATAGGTTTTGCCATTGCAAAAAAGCAGATTAAACGAGCACATGAGCGTAACCGGATTAGACGTCTAACCCGCGAAAGTTTTCGTTTGCGTCAGCATCAGTTGCCATCTATGGATTTTGTGGTGTTGGCTAAAAAAGGTGCCGTTGAGCTTGATAATTTGGTACTGGCGAAAATGTTAGAAAAATTATGGCATCGCTATTGTCGTTAATACCGCTAATTTGCCATGTTCTGATCGGACTGATTAAGGGATATCAGCGCATTATTAGCCCATTTTTGGAGCCTCGCTGCCGTTTTTATCCGACCTGTTCCGATTACGCAATTGAAGCCTTGATTAAGTTTGGCCTGCTAAAAGGCAGTGGGTTAACACTGAAGCGTGTATTAAAATGCCACCCTTTGAACCCAGGTGGCACTGATCTTGTGCCGCCAAAACCCGAAGATAATTTAGAGAACACTCACGATGGCTCCGCAACGTAATCTCCTCCTCATCGCTTTGTTGTTCGTCTCTTTCATGATCTGGCAAACGTGGCAAGTGGACAATAACCCACCATCCTTTCCCCAGACTGCGCAACAGAGTACGGATATGGCTAGTATGGCAAACCAAACGGCAGCTGATACTCAAAAGCAATTGATTAGAGTACAGACTGATGTATTGTCTTTGACCATTAATATGCGTGGAGGTGATATTGAACAGGCCAATTTACTCGCCTATCCAAATGTATTAGGTTCAGATAAGCCTTTTGAACTATTAGAAACCACCCCGGCTTTTATTTATCAAGCCCAAAGCGGTTTAACCGGCAAAAATGGGCCGGATAATCCTGCTAACGGGGCTCGCCCGTTATTTACGGCCACTCAGGATCACTTTGTACTGGCTGAAAACCAAGATGAATTACGTATCCCATTAACTTTCACTAGCCAAGAAGGCGTGATATTTACTAAAACCTTTGTGCTGAAGCGTAACGATTATGCGATTGGAGTGCATTATCGGGTTAAAAATACCTTGGCTACGCCCTTGGAATTCAGTTTATTTGGTCAATTGAAACAAAGTGTTAACTTGCCTCAATACCGCGATACCGGCAGTAGTAATTTTGCGTTGCAGACTTATCGTGGAGCGGCATACTCTTCCGATGAGACTAAATATAAAAAATACAGTTTTAGTGATATTGAAGAGACTAACTTAAATACGGTAACCCAAGGTGGCTGGGTTGCGATGTTACAGCAATATTTTGCCACTGCTTGGATCCCAGCTGCTCAAGAAACTCACACTTTCTACTCCAATAAGCTCAGCAATGGCCTGGCTGCTATTGGTTTTAAGAGTATGCCAGTGGTTATCCCTCCGGGGGAACAAAAAGATTTAGCAGCGACGTTATGGATCGGTCCAGAGATCCAGGACAAGATGGCAGCAATTGCCACTCATCTCGATTTGACGGTAGATTATGGTTGGTTATGGTTTATTTCTCAGCCATTGTTTAAGTTATTGCATTTTATTCAAGGTTTTATCGGTAATTGGGGTTTTTCCATTATTGTTATTACCTTTATTGTCCGTGGCATTATGTATCCACTGACAAAGGCTCAATATACTTCGATGGCAAAAATGCGGATGCTTCAACCCAAGCTTACCGAAATGCGTGAGCGTATCGGCGACGATAAGCAACGCATGAGCCAAGAAATGATGGCGTTGTATAAAACTGAACAGGTTAATCCGTTGGGCGGTTGTTTACCGCTACTGATTCAGATGCCGATTTTTCTAGCATTGTATTATATGTTGATGAGTTCGGTTGAACTGCGCCATGCCTCCTTTGTATTGTGGATCCATGACTTATCAGCGCAAGATCCTTACTATATCTTGCCGATTCTGATGGGTGTCACCATGTATTTTATTCAGAAGATGTCACCAACCACTATCACCGATCCTATGCAGCAAAAAATCATGACGTTTATGCCTGTTATTTTTACGGTATTTTTCTTATGGTTTCCCGCTGGTTTGGTGCTGTACTACATCGTCAGTAATTTGGTGACTATCTTGCAGCAATATTTGATTTATCATGGTTTAGAGAAACGCGGCTTACATCAACGCGAAAAAAAATGACTTGAAAGGCGAAGGGTATAAAACAGAAATTTCAGTGGAGCTTTGTATGAAAGTATCCTATGTTTTTATTTTTTTATTAGGTTTTATTTTATCATCTGAGCTCATTGCACAAGAAAAGCCAACGATTTATCTCATATCAAGCTCTAGTGAATATAACGAGGAAGTGATCCCTAGCATAATTACCATGTTCGAGGAAAAAGGGCATCTTGTGGATACTCGATACCTCGATCAACAGGTTTCTGATTTCGGTTATGTTAATACGGATAAAAGCAGAGCAAAGACCCTTATTAACGCCCTGACCGACGATAATGTTAAATATTTATGGTTTGTACGCGGTGGGGCAGGGGCATTAAATTTATTACCCTATCTTTATGCTGCTGAAGATAAGATAAAAAAATCCACGCCAAAAATTATCGTCGGGTTTAGTGATGTTACTGCCATCCATTATTTTATCAATAGACAGATAAAGTGGCCTTCTGTTCATGGGGTTTTGGCTTCTTTCAATAAAAACCTGTATGTTCCCAATGAAACAAAATCAGAAATCAGTAGGAATAGTGATGTAGAGGATATTTTTTCTTTAGCGGAAAAGGAGATTAAATATCGTGATGTGATACCACTGAATAATCAGGCTAGAAAAAATATTGCGGGTAAACTTTTTGGCGGCAACCTGACTTTATTACAATCTCTCTTCTCAACAAAATACGAAACGGTAAGCGCTGACGATATTTTCATTGTTGAAGATGTTGGTGTGACCTATCGTCAACTTGACCGCTCCTTACATCAATTGCTTTATAAAAATCAATTCAAACCTAAAGGCATCATCTTTGGGCAGTTTTATTCTCTTTCTGCTACAGATGAAGAGCGGTTAATATTTAAAACAGTGATTAAAGATTTTGCAGCTAAAGCACCTTATCCTGTTTACTATTACCCGCTCTTTGGACACGGCAAAACTAATAAACCACTGATTCTTTTTAATGATGTGAAGATCAACTGCAACAAAAATGATGAATATTGTTCTTTGACGCAGAAAAAAATGGCGTTATCGAATAAATCAAAATAGTTTTAGAAGCCACGAGGATCGCATAGAACGTTATAGTGGGGAAGATGTAAAAATGTTATTGCCCTGGCTGGCAAATAAAAAGGTAGATTTTACTTATAAATGGCGTATATTAGCCTCTTCCCTGGTATTAGGCCGGAATTGGCAACCTTTCTTCAGCTCAGGCTGCAGAAAGGTTTTTTTTTAATAGACTTCTTTCCAAACCGTAGCGAGTGAGGCTAATGCAAGGCGCTTGGCGCACAGCAACCTTCGTTGCCAAACATGAGGATTGCTCGCAGCGGGCACCGCAGGATCCGCGTCACGCAGTAGGTTTGGAAAGAGGTTTAATGATGGTGTCGTTGTGTATGCAACATATAATTAACGTCTACCTTGTAACCCAGATTAAAATTATCATTGAATGGATTGTAATGTAGTCCAATGATGTGACGTTCAATTAATGATGTTGACTCTAGCCATCTTATTAGTTCCGCCGGTCGGATAAACTTTTTCGCATCATGTGTCCCTTTCGGAACCAGGCGTAAAATATATTCCGCTGCAACTTTTGCCATTAACCAAGATTTAATATTGCGATTGATGGTAGAGAAGAAAACATGTCCCCCGGGTTTAACTAATTGCGCGCAAGCATGCACCACCGATGCGGGATCAGGAACATGTTCTAGCATCTCCATGCAAGTGACTAAATCGTATTGTTCCCTGTGGGTTTTTGTATGCTCTTCGACTGTTTGCTGAATGTAATTGAGTTGTACTTTATTTTCTAAGGCGTGCAATCGTGCTACTTGTAACGGTTCGCTACCCATGTCCAGTCCAGTCACCTCTGCACCTTCTCTGGCCATACTTTCTGCGAGAATACCGCCACCACAACCAACATCTAATACTTTCTTCGCAAAAATACCTTCTGCGCGTTGTAAAATATAGTTAAGGCGCAATGGATTAATGCGGTGAAGCGATTTTAAATCACCTTGTAAATCCCACCAGTGAGACGCGATGGCTGCAAATTTAGCTATTTCTTGTTGATCAATGTTAGGTGGATTATTGGTGAGTTTGGCGTGCATAAATCAGTATCTCTTGAATTGATCGTTGAGGAAAATTATACACATGAATTACTAAGAGCCATTTGAAATCTTTTGTGTTCGTCTGAGTATCATTCAAGAAGATTTGGAACAGGCTCTTAGTGCCCCTAATGTAAAATCATTCATTAGACCTCTTCGGAAACCTACTGCGTGATACGGATCCTGCGTTGTCCGGTGCGCGCAATCCTCATGTACTTTATGTTAACGAAGGTTGCTGTGCGCCGGGTGCCTTGACTCCGCATAACGAACTACGGTTTCCAAAGAGGTCTATTAAAAACAAATAAAACATTTTCGTGTAAATGACAGACAACGCTTTCTTTCACTTAATTATCATGCAAATAATAATCAAACATCAACACAGCTAGCGACCAAGGGTATGATCGGTTAACATTTGGCATCGTTTAATGCAAATCACGGTTAAAAATATTCTCTTATGGATAAAATGGCAAAAAAAATATTGGTAACGTGCGCATTACCCTACGCTAACGGCGCTATTCATCTTGGCCACATGCTTGAACACATTCAGGCTGATATATGGGTTCGCTATCAACGAATGCGTGGCAACGAGGTTTATTTTATCTGTGCGGATGATGCACATGGCACACCTATTATGTTAAAAGCACAGCAGCTAGGGCTAAAGCCAGAGCAAATGATTGCGGAAATGAGCCAGGAGCACCAACAGGATTTTGCTGGTTTCTCCATCAGCTATGATAATTATCACTCCAGCCATAGCGAAGAAAATCTGGAACTATCAAAGTTAATTTATTGTCGTTTGAAAGAAAAAGGCTATATCAAAAAGCGTATTATTTCTCAATTGTATGATCCTGAAAAAGAAATGTTCTTATCGGATCGCTTTGTGAAAGGCAGTTGCCCAAAGTGTCAATCCCCAGACCAATATGGTGATAATTGTGAAGCCTGTGGTGCAACATACAGCCCGATAGAGTTGATGGATCCAAAATCTACACTTTCTGGCGCTGTCCCCCTGATACGTGAATCTGAACATTTTTTTTTCGATCTACCTGCTTTTAGTGACATGCTGCAAAGTTGGATCCATTCAGGAACCTTGCAAGAACAAGTTGCCAATAAAATGCAGGAATGGTTTACATCAGGTCTACAGCAGTGGGATATAACGCGCGATGCACCCTATTTTGGTTTTGAAATACCCGATGCGCCTGGTAAATATTTTTACGTTTGGTTAGATGCTCCTATCGGTTATATGAGTGCATTTAAAAATCTCTGTAGCAAACGCAGCGATCTGGATTTTAATGCATTTTGGTGTGAAGGTGCGACTACTGATTTATATCATTTTATCGGTAAAGATATTGTGTATTTTCACAGTTTATTTTGGCCAGCGATGTTAGACGGAAGTGGTTTTCGTAAACCAACTAACTTATTTGTTCACGGTTATGTCACGGTTAATGGCGCTAAAATGTCTAAATCACGAGGCACTTTTATTAAAGCTAGCACTTATCTGAACTATTTTGATCCTGATTGTCTACGTTATTATTATGCGGCTAAGTTATCTTCTCGTATTGATGATATAGATTTAAATTTAGCAGACTTCGTGCAACGGGTTAATACCGATGTCGTTAATAAATTGGTCAATTTAGCTGCCCGCAATGCGAGTTTTATTAATAAAAAATTTGCTGGCAAGTTAGCGCATCAGCTTGCTGATGCGGCGCTGTATAAAACCTTTACTGATGCAGCTGTTACTATTGCACAAGCCTATGATAACCGTGAAAACGGTAAAGCTATCCGCGAAATTATGGCGTTGGCTGATTTAGCTAATCGTTATGTAGACGAACAGGCTCCCTGGGTGGTGGCAAAAGACGCGAGTCGCACCACAGATTTGCAAATGATTTGTTCTATGGGAATCAACTTATTTCGAGTACTGATGATCTACCTCAAACCTGTTATGCCAAGCTTAAGTACTCGCAGCCAAGCTTTTCTAAACAGTGAATTGGATTGGGATAAGCTTGCTTTCCCCTTGTTGAACCATCAAATAAATAAATTTAACGCCCTGTTTAACCGTATTGATTTAGATAAAGTTAACCAAATGGTCAATTCATCGAAAGAAAATCTTGAGAGTAAAACCGATGGAACTTGAATGCGAAAGTAAACGCCCACTTTATATTCCTTACACCGGCTCGATACTGCTGGAGTTTTCATTACTCAATAAGGGAAGCGCCTTTACAGAAGATGAACGTAGCCATTTTAATCTGCATGGTTTACTGCCCAAAGAAGTAGAAACAATAGAGGCTCAAACTCAGCGCGCCTATCAACAATATCAAGCGCTTAATAATGACAATGATAAACATATCTATCTACGTAGTATCCAAGACACTAACGAAACACTATTCTACCGCCTACTCGACACGCATCTTAGTGAAATGATGCCTATTATTTATACTCCTACTGTTGGTGAAGCTTGTAAAAATTTTTCGGCTATCTATCGGCGCGCACGAGGGTTATTTATCTCTTATCCTAACCGTGTTCAGATTGATGACATGTTACAAAATGCCACTAAACAAAATGTAAAAGTGATAGTGGTTACGGATGGTGAACGTATTCTTGGCTTAGGTGATCAAGGCATTGGTGGTATGGGGATCCCTATTGGTAAGCTTTCACTTTATACGGCTTGTGCCGGTATTAGTCCCGCCTATACATTGCCGGTGGTACTTGATGTTGGCACCAATAATGAAAAATTACAAAGCGATCCTCTGTATATGGGCTGGAAACATCGGCGTATTGAGGATGATAAATATGATGCTTTTGTTGATCTATTTATTCAAGCGATAAAACGTCGTTGGCCGAATGTACTCTTGCAATTTGAAGATTTTGCTCAAAAAAATGCCACCCGATTGTTAAATCGCTATCGTGATGAACTATGTTGTTTCAATGATGATATTCAAGGAACAGCGGCAGTGACACTCGGTAGTTTAATTGCCGCTAGTCGGGCGGCGGGCTGTCAGCTACGTGATCAAACCGTGGCTATCCTTGGTGCCGGTTCGGCGGGTTGTGGGATCGCGGAACAAATTATCGCGCAGATGCGGTCAGAAGGATTGAGTGAAGTAGAAGCCCGTGATCGGATCTTTATGGTAGACCGCTCTGGTTTAATGACTGATAAATCATCTCACTTACTCGATTTTCAAAGTAAATTGCAACAAAGCAGTGATAAGTTACAAAGCTGGGGCTTACCGGTTGATAAGATTTCCTTATTAGATGTGATACGTCATGCTAAACCTACCGTTTTAATTGGTGTCTCTGGTCAGCCAGGGCTGTTTGATGAAGAACTTATCCGCGCCATGTGCCATGATTGTAAACGTCCTATTATCATGCCATTATCCAACCCGACGTCAAAAGTTGAAGCGCTGCCAGAGAATATTATTACTTGGACAGAAGGCAGAGCAATTGTCGCGACTGGGAGTCCATTTCCACCAGTAAGCTACAAAGGACAACTTTACCCTATTGCCCAATGTAATAATTCTTATATTTTCCCCGGAATTGGTTTAGGTGTATTAGCATCAAACGCCCGTAAAGTCACTGATGGTATGTTGATGGCGGCAAGTCTTGCCCTGGCGGATCTTTCGCCATTGGCCATTGATGGGAAAGGTGCCTTATTGCCTGATATAAATGATATCCAAAAGGTATCAAAAGAGATTGCTATGCGGGTAGGTAAAAAAGCACAAGCAGAAGGGGTGGCAATAATGGTATCCGAGCAAGCTTTAGCTGAATCTATCAAAAGTAATTATTGGCGGCCACAATATCGTATGTATAAAAGAACCTCCTTTTGATCTTAGCGCCTGTTCGAAATCTTTTGCGCTCGCTGATACTTCGTCAAAAACGAGCTCAAAATGCTCATTTACGCTCTTCATTAAGTACAAAAAGGAACTACGCTTTTTCGCCCATTTTTTCCTTGTCTTAGCGTCGCTCAAGAAGATTTGGAATAGGCTCTTAGGCTGTCCACTGAAATAGAAGCCCGACACTGTGATCAGTATCACTCTTTAATGGAGATCCAGTGCTGGAGTGAGTCTTGCTTCATCCTGTTAGCTGCAGTAGCCTAGTGACAGATTCATTAAAGCAATGTGCGAAGGTGACATAATGTTAAAGCGTATAATAATTAGCTTATTAGTCATTTTCGGGTTTTTTATAATAATGGTGATAGCCATTGATCGTTGGGTGAGTTGGAAAACGACGCTTTATATCTATGAAGAAGTTCAATTATTACCACATCGAGAGGTTGGTGTGGTTTTAGGCACCGCAAAATATTATCGCAGGGGGGTAATTAATCAATTTTATCGCTACCGTATGCAGGGCGCACTTAATGCCTATAACAGCGGAAAAATAAGCTATTTATTACTGAGTGGTGATAACGCGCAGCGCAATTACAACGAACCGAAAACGATGCGCCGTGACTTGATCACTGCCGGTGTTGCTCCAGCTGACATCGTATTGGACTACGCCGGATTTCGTACCCTAGACTCTATTGTGCGGACACATAAAGTCTTCGCTACCAATGATTTTACTATTATTACTCAACGCTTTCATTGTGAACGGGCATTATTTATTGCGTTTTATATGGGTTTACAAGCGCAATGTTATGCTATCCCATCGCCTAAAAATATGTTTTTAGTTCGCATACGTGAAGTTTTTGCACGCTTTAGCACCTTTGTTGATCTCTACATTTTTAAACGTGAACCGCGCTTTCTTGGCCCAAAGATCCAAATTCCCGCGGTAATTATTCCCAGTGATACAGGATATCCTGAACTGAGTGAATTAGGGCGGGAAAGAGGCATAGAGAAAAGAAAAAATCATTAATTTGAATACGTTGAACGCAATCCTACTTCTTTAGGGGCGGTTCAAGCAAACGGTGTTGTCTAATTTTACACAATCTCTTCGATGCTTTAGCAGCATTTTCAGAAGGGGGTATTTGTTGATTTTTTATATAATCTCGTACGACATCTAAACTAGCTCCCCCGCAGGAAACAACACAGTAAAAGGGTGACCAAAAATGATTAGCCCATAGCATCTTGCGTACTCTTTCCCAATACTCTCGCCACATTATGTAAGAAGATTTGCTTTTTATTTAGAGCTAATCCAACTACCTGCGCAAAAAAAATTTTGTCGCAATGGATGGGATGCGCTCGATTTATTTGGAATGCTAAATGTGATGAGCATCGCTATTATTCGATTTATACGCGGAAATATTTTCCCCTTGGTACTTATGCTCCCGTCGATCAAAAAGCGGCGCAATTTAAATCAAAAAAATTAACCTCGTGGTTTTATCAGTATCCAGGTCAAATTATTCGTAATTCGGCAACGAATTGGTGTAATACTTATCAAAAATTCATGAAAGGTATTTGTGGGAAACCACGCCGCAAACGCAAGACCGATAAAGCCAGTATGTACCTGACGAGAGAAGTTTTTAGTTTCAATGTTGTTGGCATCGACCGCGGGGTTGTGGTACCGGCTCACAGTGACGATATCGCCTATGATTTCTCTGATGGGGCAAAGAAAAAAACAGATTAAGTATCTTCGCTACATAAAACGTTATCAACGCCAATTAGCGAAACAGGTAGAAGGCTCCGCGCAGCGCAATAAAACTAAGTTCACTCTTGCTAGAAAAAGATAGCCAATATAGCCAAATCATTTTAATTTGATTCTGTGTTGTCGTCGCTTGCCGTACTATTTGTACTGTTTGTGCTCTTCCGCCTTGAATCAAATCAGATTGCTTCGGCTATAATTACTGGGCGTGGAGCCAAACGTAAGACGGATAAGAGCAAGCTTTTATCCGCAGTTGGCAATGAAACGTCAAAAAAGACAAGATTACACGTTACTCCCGTAGCTGTTTGAGCTTAGAAGCTGGTGAGTAGTTTACTTAATCGTTATTATTAACTGCCCGTAAAAATTCTTGCCGCGTACTTTGATTAGATTTAAATAATCCACCGAGAGAAGTGGTGGTGGTTGCACTGGTTGCATCACAGATCCCTCTGGCTTTGACACAAAAATGAACCGCATCAATCGATACAGCTATATTTTCCGTATTAAGTAAAGTCTTTAACGCCAGAAAAATCTGTTGTGTTAGCCGCTCCTGCACTTGTGGCCGTTGAGAAAAGAAACGGACGATACGGTTAATCTTTGATAAACCAATAATACAATCTTTTGGAATGTAAGAAACGGTTGCTTTACCGTCAATGGCAACAAAATGATGTTCACAGGTACTCGTCAAGGTAATATTGCGGACTGTAATCATTTCATTGATTTTCATTTTATTTTCAATGAGAGTAATTTTAGGAAAATTAGCATAATCTAACCCGGAAAAAATCTCATCAACGTACATTTTAGCTATTCGATTCGGTGTTTCAGCCAAGCTATCATCGTCTAAATTAAGGTTAAGTAACCCCATAATTTCTTTCATACGCTCTTCAATACATTTTTTACGCGTTTTAGCATCTAACACTTTACCTGATAATGGTGTTTCAAGGCCTTCCTTTTTCAGCGTATCACGGACTTTTTCTGCTTCTTTATTCATTTTTTCTGCTTTTTTATTTATTTGGCTCGTTTCTTCACTTAGCAACGGCATTATTTTTTCCCACCGTTTTTTTAAATAAAAAAACCCCGCATTGCAGGGTTTTATACATAAGAAATTGATCCAGCTTATTGTTGCTGCTGAACAACCGCTTCTTTTTCACCTTTTACTTCGATTACTACGCGCCGATCTGGAGCCAAGCACTCAATCTTCGCTGCTCTTTTCATATCGTCACCACAAGTGGAGCCTGTTACTGGGTTTGCTTCACCCATACCCCGCGCTGATATTTTATCAGCTGGGATGCCTTTAGTAATCAGATAATCCATAACACTTTGTGCGCGTCTTTCAGACAGTGCTTGATTATATGCCTCTTTACCAATACGATCAGTATAACCTAACACCAGCACACTACCATTTTTAGGATTGATGCTGCTTAACTGGCTATACAGATCATTCAGCTGTGTCAGACCTTCTGGTTTTAGCTCAGACTTGTTAAAACTAAATAAAACATCCGCGTTCAACGTGAATCTCTCAGGCACTGCAGGCACAGGCGGAATCACCGGTACCGGTGCATCTTGAAAACGATACGCCACACCCAAACTTAGCATAGCGTTATCTGGACGCGCACCAATAGTCGCTTCATCGCCGATATTATTAACCCACTGGTAGTCCAAACGTGTTACCCAATTTTGGGTAAGGGCGTATTCAAGACCCACGGCAGCTACTGGAGAAACACCTATGTCATAATCTTTAATTTTTTTGCTAGGGTCGCCGAGGTTACCTGTAGAATCAGCGCGCCAAAGCATACCACCCAGACGAGTATAAACATCCAGATCTTCTAAGACCGGGTAGCTCAGTTTAGCTGCAAGTTGAACCCCATGTGCTTTAAAAGCGCCATTCTTGACATCGCCGCTGTAATGCATGCGACCAAACCAATCGTATCCCATTTCTAAGCCAAGATATTGGTTTATCTGATAGCCTAAAAATGCACCCGCACCGACTTGGTTTTTATTAGTTGAACCATTACCCACACCTTTGTAAGCATGGTTCATAAGTGTATCATGGTACCCAGACCAACCTACTTTAGCGCCAGCGTACCAAGTTTTATCGCTAGGGACGGCTTGCGCTACTGTAGCGAAACCAGCCAGTGCCACTGCTAATGCTATAGCTGTCTTTTTCATTTTACGCCTCGTTATCATCCAAATAGGCAATGAGCCTGAAACATTATTTAAGCTCTTGATTAAAATTTTCGCCAAGATTTTTATGCTCCCGTTTATGACGTTGCCAGTGTAATTTGGCATTATAAAGCAACCCCGGCGATGTAAAGTCTACAACGTAGTAGAAAACTTACAAGTATGATGTGGTAAAGCGCCCTAAAAAAACATGAAATTATATCTAAAGTTTAATGATTATCGTCATAAATTTAACGAATAAAGCTTGTTTTATCTATGTTTTATAGATGTTTTTTGTGCCATAAGATAATAAATTGTTAAAATTTTTTATCTCGAGCTGATGCCCGCTAAAAACGTCACTGTGAAATAGACTTTTTGTGCAAACCTATTGTGCGGCAGAAAACGCTGTGTTACAGGACATTCACAATCCTAATGTACTTGCATGTGCACAGCGGTTGCTGTGTGCCGTGCGCTTTAGAGCCTGTTCGAAATCTCTTGTACTCGCTGACACTTCGTCAAAAACGAGTTCAAAATGCTCATTTACTCTATGTAAACTGCGTTTTTTTGCCCATTTTCTCCTCGTTTGAGCGTCGCTCAAAAAAATTTGCGACAGGCTCTCCGCAAATTTTTTATTTTGACAGTCGACTCGCTAATATCTGATGCTCTGTTTTAGTCTATTTAGTCAATTTTATATCACTTAACCTGTATTTAAACATACTTTTCAGTGTTGTGTTGAAGATCAAGTCAATTTTTCAAAGCGCTTCGCAGAATTATGATGTAAGTAGATGAAAACGCACTTTGTATTTGGATACCTGGTGCATATTGCGTATTTTTTATGTTAGTTGTTCCTGTAACACTTATTACAACGGAATAGTGATTTTAATTCTACTAAAGGAGCAGTTAAATGAAGCACTTATCAGAAAAAATAATCGCTCGAATTAAGACAGATTTTACCTTTCTTGCGCCTATCACCTCTCGTTCACAGTTCGGGGGATATGGTTTGCTATCTAATAATGTCATGTTTGCACTTGTCTCCGAAGGTGAGCTTTATTTAAGAGCCAACGATAATGTTGAACACCTATTTATTGAGCGTAAAATGCCCAATTTAGTTTATGCTAAACGGGGAATACCCGTTTTATTGCGTTATTATTGGGTTGATCCAGCATTATGGATGGAAGATAACGATACCTTGATTAATTTTGTTCAACTTGCCTATCAGGGTGCTGTAACTGAAGCGCTAAATAAAAAACATAAAGCAATTAGGCTAAAAGATTTACCTAATTTAAGTATTGGTATTGAACGGTTACTATGGAGAGTTGGAATTAGAAATGTTAGTGAATTGCGACTTAAAGGCGCAAAATCAAGTTATTTACAACTCCGTGCACTCAAAAGTTCATTGGGTGTTAATATGCTGCTGGCACTGGCTGGAGCCATTAATGGTTATCATCATGCGGTATTACCCAAAATTCTCCGCCATGAATTACTTGAGTGGTTTGAGGGGATAAAGGAGCCGATAAGTGGCACTCATTAATCAAAAATCTTGAGTAGAAGATTTTAGATTAGTAGTGATGATTTCCTATACATCCTCATATTCATAATTTATTATTTAGCAAAATTCGCCGTAAACCCTCGCTGAATACGGGCGGGGATATAAAGTGAAAAGCCCGAGGGCTTAAGAATGGCTACATTAACGCCGCGCTGAATATCAAGCAGCAAAGCATATTTGATTACAGGCGGCGAGTCTCGTCGTTTCTGCCCATGGAGGCCTGCGTAAGAGCCTATTCGAAATCTTCTTTGAGCTGTGCTCAGACAAGGAAAAAACGAGCGAAAAAGCGCAGTTGTCTTTTTTGTACAAAACAAGAGAGTAAATGAGCATTTTGAGCTCGTTTTTGACGAAGTATCAGCGAGCACAAGAGATTTTGAATAGGCTCTAAACTTGTCATGCACAAGTGGCGGCCTTTGAAGTGAGAAGCCTCTCCCAATAGTGCGGGGAGCAGTCACCTAAAAGGATGGTTTATGATTTCCCTAGAAAATGTATCTAAGTGGTATGACAGTTTTCAAGTTTTAATAAACTGCTCTACTGAAGTAAAAAAGGGTGAAGTAGTAGTAGTTTGTGGCCCTTCAGGTTCAGGAAAATCCACTTTAATTAAGACGGTTAATGCCCTAGAGCCTATTCAAAAAGGAAATATTATCGTTAATGGTATTTCCATTAACGATAAAAATATCAATTTAGCACAATTACGATCTAAAATTGGCATGGTATTTCAGCACTTTGAACTATTTCCACACCTCTCTATTATTCAAAATCTGACTCTAGCACAGATGAAAGTACTCAAACGCAATAAAACTATTTCCCGTGAGAAAGGCATGCAATTATTAGACCGCGTGGGGCTTGCTTCTCATGCAGAAAAATTTTCAGCCCAATTGTCTGGTGGTCAGCAACAACGTGTCGCTATTGCAAGGGCGTTATGTATGGATCCTATTGCAATATTATTTGATGAACCTACCTCTGCACTCGATCCGGAAATGATTAATGAAGTATTGGATGTTATGGTTGAATTAGCGGATGAAGGCATGACTATGATGGTGGTAACCCACGAAATGGGTTTTGCTCGTAAAGTCGCTGATCGAGTTATTTTTATGGATGAAGGTAAAATTATTGAAGATAGTAATAAAAATGATTTTTTCAATTATCCGAAATCTGATCGTGCTAAAGATTTTTTGGCGAAAATTATACATTAAGCATATAAGCACGCTTTTTCTAAACTTAGAGGAGCGATGAACTTTGGTATGGTTGGCATCAATCATCAGTTATTCGCTGAAGCTTGTTGCTTTGTTTTCAACAAAACGCTGGCATTGCAGAATGAATAATCACATGAGGGAAGGAAAGATAAACATCCTAATGGAATTATGATGATGTCTCTAGTATGAAAAATGAAAATCATGTGGAAGGAGTGTGGTGTTTTTTATGTCTTTAAATTGTGTTCGGTGAGCGTCTTGTTTGGAGGTGTTTGAAGAGAAGGGGATAGCTATTGGGAGATATTTTTTCGCAAAAATTTCTTTTGCTACTAAAGTTAATAATGAATTTTTTTTGAATGTGCACCGAAATGGTCTGGGTCTGGAATGATGAATTTTGTGACAATAAAGCGATTGTAAACAAAACTATAAAATGCCAGAGGGGGTATAATCCCTTGTTGAAAAGTTTTGCTACTGACACCAAAAATAGACTCGTTGCTGATGACGAGCACCAGCAGAGTTTAACATGTAATAAAACGCCTCACCGCAAAACATTTTCTTGTTTTTGTGTTTTTTTTATTGTTTTTGCTCTTCTTTCTACATTTAGCATGTGTCTAGCGTCCCCGTTCCCTACACTTGAAATTGGAATTTTATTTTCTTTGCCCCACAGGGCGCAGGAAGAGAGCCAAAAGCTTTCTGGGGAGGTGACGCGCCGGTTAACCGCTCATTTTCCAGAGGATCCAACAAAAAACATCCCTCATATTTCGCTATTCCAATTAAAAATAGAGGAACGACGGTTGCCGCAATTGATTGAAAGGCTTTCCGTTTTTCTCGAAAAAAATACATTCTTGCCAACTCTGACGATGCGCTCTTCTCTAACCGATACCCAGGAAAATATTTTTTGGATTGTTGAAAAAGTTGATGCTGAAACGAGGCTGAATGATCTTCACACAAGCATCGTAGAGATAGCGAGGGTTTATCGTTCGAGTGATCTCATGGAACAGGTCAGTAGTACACTTGGCGCACTTTCACTAGACCAACGCAAAAAAGTTGAAAATTACGGAATTTTCTGGGGGATTCCAGGCAATCTCAATCCCCATATCACTCTTTTTTACGATTCAGGAGTAGACCGAAAAGATCAAAACAAGACATTCGTTTCTATACAAGATCTCATTGGAGAAATAGCTGTCACACCAGGGTTTGTTTTTACAGCTGAAAGTCTGGCTATTGGAAAGCTTGGGCGAGCTGGTAACGTTGAGGCGATCCTGCACAGGTTTGATAGAGGAGCTTAAAATCTCATTGAAAGTGCCTGAGATTGGGATCAACAAGTGTTTCAGCTTTGAGTGCTTTTTTGTGGAAACTGTAGTGCTTTTATTTATCTGCACAGGAGAGAGCACACACATTAATATTTAACATAATACTCCCGATTTTATATTAACGCTGCTAATTGTAATACCGCCGTTGTAAATGACTTTTAAAAATCGGGTCATCACTCACAAGGATTATAATAATGTTTTTCGGGTCAAGAAAAGCGTCATTTTCCAGATAGAAATAAACTTTAATTTGATTCTCCGCTAAAATTATAAATGAGCTTAAGAGATTGATTTATTTCCAGTAATATTAATCCTATTTAAAGGGCATAATATATGAATATGTATTTAGAAAAAGATATTGATTCTGATGTTGTATCCATTGTCAAGAGTCACCTAAATGAAGATCGTGACAGTAATAAAAATTTAATTAGTAACAGTTGGATTGAAAATAAATATAATTATGCTAAGCAATTAATTAGTCGCAGTAGAATAAAATGTGAATATCGCACTAATAAAATAGTGCGTCAAATTGAAGATCACTATGATGCTGCCAGCCGATTTATTGGACGGAATGAAATTAACTATTATTACCAACACGGCCGATTAATACGTCAAACTGAATCGAGTTATGATGCTAATTATCAACCTACGGGTTACAGTTCTTCCGCTGATTTTGGCAATGGTAAAGATTTTATTAGTATTGCACATCAAGGCTATCCACTCTCAGTAGACATGATCAGCGCCTTTGATACTGAAGCAGAATTTAATTTTACTTCAGCATTAAAGGCTGGCAATGATCACTGTGTTCAGCGTAATATTTTGGCTATACTCAATGCTTATTGATTGACGGTAATAGGTTAATCTTTAAAAATAGGATGCGTTATTTTCTTGTTCAACATAGGGAATGTTACGGTATGGATATATTTTTTGCCCGCAATGATGATACTAAATTTCGATTAGTGGTTCGGCAAGATGTGAATGAAGAACATGATGATACTGATCAACTAATCAGTAATAATTGGCTGGAAAAAGAATACGATGCGCAAGGAATACTCATCATTCAAAGTAAAATAAAATGTGAATATGAACATAACAAATTAATTCATCAGATTAAATATCAACATAGTCCCCGTGGTGAATTAATGGGGCATACTGAAACCTTTCTTGAATATGATTCAACGCAAAAATTGACCTATAAAAAAGAAATGATATTCAATGCGGAAAGTCAGATAATCGGTAAAAATGAATTTTACTATAATGAACTTGGTCAGATAAATTTCAGCAAAAAATTTGAATATACTGTGGGTATGTACAGCGCGGGTAAAAAAGCCGTTTTTAAAAGCAATAGTAAGTTTAGTTACGATATTGATCACCACGTATTAGAGGAAGAAACCAGCAGCTATTCTAATGGCCGGTTAGTTGAGATGTATAACATTGAATATTATGCTAATAAAATAGTCAGTAAAAATATTAGAATTTTTAACTATCAAGGGCAGCTGTTGAGTAAAAGTCTATATAAATACAACGATAAAGGTAAATTAGTTGAAGGCATTGAATTTGAATATGATAAGGATAATAACGTTGTTGGAAAATGTAGAATGTACTATGGCAGTGATAATAATATCGCCCGAAAAAAAATGTTTAAATACAATAGCGATAACCGTGTAATAGACGCCGGAGAATTTTGCTATGATGAAAAAGCACGGTTAACTTGTTACAAAAAATCTAAATACGATGATAGTAAAATTGTCGGCAGTAGCCATGATGATTATGATACAGCTGGCCTGCTGAAACAGGCGAGTCTATCTAAATATGCTGATCGACAATACATCGGATACGATGAATCCTTTTATAAATATGACAGTGATGGTCATGTGGTTAAGGTAAGCACGTGCAGGTATGATGCGAATGGAAAATTTACCGATCGCAGTGAGATTAAATACCAATATCATGATGGTAAAACGGTGCTCCAAACTGAACAGCGTTATGATGCGAATAACCGTCTTCTCAAAAGTAGTGAATCAGATTTCGGGGATGGTGCGGCATTTACTTCCGGCGATCTTAGAACTGACGCTACCCTTGCCAATAAAAAATTAACACAAGAGATCCATAGTTGGGTTAATGTCAGCAAACAGGCTGTCTCGATCAGCGCGCCTAATCCAGCCAGGCCACTTTTACACAGTATTGTTCAAGGATATACTGGCCAACATCGCTGACGAATTACCCCTTCATATAGCCGAATCATTAGACCTCTTTGGAAACCGCAGTGAGTGATGCGAAGTCACGGCGCACAGCAACCGGAATGTACATGCAGTACATGAGGATTACGCGCACCGGGCAACGCAGGATCCATTACGTAGCAGGTTTCGAAAGAAGTCTATTCTTTTGCTAGCCACTTTAACAAGGTATGCCCATGACCCGAAGGCACCATTGTTTGGTGCAGCCAAGGTAACAAGGTTTTCATCTGCTGCTCTAGTTTCCAGGGTGGATTAATCACAATCATACCTGAAGCCGTCATGCCATGATGGTTGCTGTCTGGCTGTACTGCTAACTCAATTTGTAGCATGTGTTTGATTTTACCGTTCTGTAGTGCTCGTAGCATATGTTTGATCCGTTGACGCAACACGACGGGATACCATATTGCGTAAATACCATTGGCAAAGCGTTGGTAGCCTTCTTGAAGGTGGGTGACGACATGTTGATAGTCAGTTTTTATTTCATAAGAGGGATCGATAAAAATCAATCCTCTGCGTGAAGCAGGGGGTAACTGTGATTTAAGCTGCGTATAGCCATCGACGCGCTGCACTTTTGCCTGCTTATTGTGAGCAAATTCTTTTCGTAGCAACGGGCAATCAGTGGGATGCAACTCGGTGAGGTGAATTTTATCGCCTGCCCGTAATAAATACTGAGCAATCAGCGGTGAGCCAGGATAATAGCGTAAATTGTTATCTTTGTTGCATGCTTTTATTGCGTCGAGATAACAGCAGATTTCCTTGGGGTGATTATCTGCTTGCCAAATTTTAGCGATCCCGGCCAAATATTCCCCCGTACGTCCGGCATGTTCACTCCGTAATTGATAACGCCCGGCGCCAGCATGGGTATCTAAGTATAAAAAATTTTTTTCTTTCTCTTTTAAATGCTCAATAATCAGGCTTTGAACGCTATGTTTTAAAACATCGGCGTGGTTACCTGCGTGAAAACTGTGGCGATAGCTCAACATGGTATTTTTATACTTTCCTATTTTTATAAGGTGTGTAGTGTACACAAAATACATAAGGATGGTGAGCACCGCGTTTGCATCTTGCGGTAGGCTCTTTAGAGGTAGGATAAAAAATCACTGACTTTATTTATGATAAAAAACGATAAACAGATTACTGATTATTGATTATTGATTATTGATTATTGATTATTGATCAATAATCAGTGATCAAGATGATATTAATTTGCTTTTATTGAATCTACTTTAGCATTCCTTGTAATTTTATCATGTCAGTTCTTATTGACCTCAGTAATCCTGCGATCTCACCCTTTTTTTCTGCCACTTCCTTCACTCTCTCGTTCTTTTTCTCATCGTTTTCAGCCAGATTGAAATTTTCTTGAGCATTTTCAATTTCTTTCATCGTGATTTCTGCTTTCCGTTTGTTGTCAAAAATGTTATTCACAAGCGTATTAGCTTCTTTATAAAGGTATCTATTATTGCTATTCACTTGAACTTGACTTTTAAAGTTTTTTAACCCCATGACCGCGTTGGTTTCTATCAATACTAAATAGTCTCTCGAATCCTGTACGTTTTTTATCAATTTTGCTAAATTTTCATCAGTCACTATGGTTTCAGATTTTTTTACTTCTTCAGAGCTCTCGTCAGCAGTGTGAAGTAGTACTCTTGGTGTTTGCTGAGTTTCTGATTTTTTATCAGTCACTATGGTTGCAGATTTTTTTACTTCTTCAGAGCTCTTGTCAGCAGTGTGAAGTAGTACTCTTGGTGTTTGCTTAGTTTCTAATCTTTCATTAGTCGCGGTGGTTACGGGTTCTTTTTTAGGGAGTTGGCTAGCTGTTTGAAGTGGTATTCCTGGTGTTTGCTGAGTTTGCTTTTCTACGGATACAACTTTTTTAAAGTTATCTCTAATATAATTTATGAAAGATTGAGCTGAACACTGTATTTTACATAATATTCTCTCGATAAATGTTAATCGTTTATCTGAATTGCCTACATTAATTATAGTGTTAGCACAAGGTGTTCCCTCTTTCACGCGTTTTTCACTCTGTACTTTTATGGCCGGATTTCCGCGGTTAATTTTCGATATGAATGGCATAATGATTTTCTCGTTGTTATTAATAATTAAGTGAGAACATTATGTTTATTTTTTGTTTGAAAAATACAAAAAATCGCTTATCGGATAAATAAATACCCTGACAAAAAATAAATAACTTTACTTATTTATAAAATTTTTTAAAGTGAAAAATATAAACAGAAAAAATAAATTAGCTTTATTTTTTCTGTTTATTCTAATACATAAAATTAATGCAGAAAAATCCTACTGGTTATCGCAATAACGATATATCGGCTATTTTTAAAAACAGGGCACGGAGTTTATTGAGTAACGTCAAGCGATTAATGCGCACGCTGTTATCTTCAACCATCACCATCACATTGTCGAAAAAACGATCTACCACTTCCCGCAATGCGGCTAATTTGCTTAATGCTTCCTGATAACGACCGCTGGCAAATAATGGCTCCAGCTGATCACTGAGCGCAATTAAATCCGTCGCCAATGTCAATTCTGCCGGATCGGTTAACAATGAAACATCAACATCATCAGGTAAAATATCCGTGGATTTGGCCAAAATATTAGACACCCGTTTATTGGCTGCCGTTAAAGCTACTGCGGCGTCTAGCGTGCGAAAATGGCTCACTGCTTTTATTCTGGCGTCAAAATCAGCGGGTTTGGTTGGATGGCATGCGAGCACCGCTTGGATGGTGTCAACACTGTGTCCTTCCTCTTGATACCATGCGCGAAAACGGCCTAGCATAAATTCAACTACCTCATTGACCCCCTTTTTATTGATCAGTTTGCTGCCGTAAAGGCGTTCCGCCTGTTGGCTGAGTGTTTGCAGATCTAACGGCAGCTTATTGAGCGTGATAATACGTAAAACACCCAAGGCGGCGCGCCTTAGTGCGAAGGGATCTTTATCACCCTTGGGCGGTTGGCCAATACCGAAAATACCGACTAAGGTGTCTATTTTATCGGCAATCGCTAACGCGCAGGAAACCGGTTTTGATGGCAATAGATCGCCGGAAAACCGGGGTAGATATTGTTCATAAAGTGCCAATGCGACCTGTTCATCTTCACCGTCGTGGCGCGCATAATGCATGCCCATCACCCCTTGTGTCTCAGTGAATTCGAATACCATATTGGTCATCAAATCACATTTAGATAATAAGCCTGCCCGGATCGCATGTGGAATATCTGCGCCAATCTGTTCAGCAATCCAACCGCTTAACGCTGAAATTCGATCGGTTTTATCCCGCAAGGTGCCCAGTTGCTGCTGAAATAATACGCTTTCTAAGCGAGGTAAATAATCTACCAAAGGTTTTTGCCGATCAGTGTTAAAGAAAAATTCAGCGTCTGCTAAACGGGGTCGGATGACTTTTTCGTTACCGGCGATGATCTGCTGTGGATCTTTAGAAGCGATATTGGCGACAAAGATAAAGTTTGATGACAATTGACCGACCTGATCATAAACCGGAAAGTATTTTTGATCCGCTTTCATGGTGTGCACCAGCGCTTCTGCCGGTACCAGCAAGAATTTTTTTTCAAAGCTGGCGGTGAGTACCACAGGCCATTCCACCAATGAAGTCACTTCTTCTAGCAGATCTTCATCTATATCAGCAATACCACCGAGGGTTTGCGCGGTTTGTTCAATTTGAGATTTGATTTGTGCTTTACGGGTTTCATAATCCGCAATCACTGATCCTCGTGTTAACAAGATTTGTGGATACTGTTCAGCGTTATCTAAGGTGAGTGTGGCTTCTCCCATAAAACGATGCCCTCGGATCAGGCGAGCAGAATCGACGCCGAGCAGGGTGCCAGGAATTAATTCATTACCTAACAATAGCGTCACCGTATGGACTGGGCGTACAAATTGCGTGCTTTTATCTCCCCACCGCATCAGTTTTGGGATCGGTAATTTACTTAGCGCGGTATTGACCAAACGGGGCAGCAGTGATGTTGCTGATTGACCTTTTATCTGTGCACGATACAGCAACCACTCGCCTTTTTCTGTACGCAGACGCTCAGCCTGATCGAGCGTAATGCCGCATCCACAGGCCCAGCTTTCTGCTGCTTTGGTTGCCTTGCCAAGGGCATCATAGGCTTGCGTTATCGCCGGCCCGCGCTTTTCTATTATCCGGTCGGCCTGTGTGGTACTGAGATCCGTTACTTGCAAGGCTAAACGACGCGGGGTAGCAAACCACTTCAGGTTGCCATGTGATAAATGGGCATCATTGAGTTCAGTGATAAAGTGATCGGCAAAAGATTGCGCTAAAGAGCGCAGCGCCTTCGGTGGTAGCTCTTCTGTGCCGATTTCTACCAGGAAAGTTTGTTTCGTCATCACTACCTCTTATCCTGATTTTTACACATAGGGAAACCTAATGCTGCACGGGCAGCATAATAGGCTTCAGCGACGGCTTTGGTGAGGGTACGAATACGTAAGATATAACGTTGGCGTTCAGTTACGGAAATGGCTTTTCTCGCATCGAGCAAATTAAAAGCATGTGCCGCTTTCAGAATGCGTTCATAGGCAGGCAGCGGTAACGGTTTTTCCAGTGCTAATAATGATTTCGCTTCTTTTTCATATTGATCAAAACAATAAAATAAAAAATCCACGTCGGCGTATTCGAAATTATAGCGAGATTGCTCTATTTCATTTTGGTGGTAGATATCACCGTAAGTGGTTTTACCTAATGGGCCATCGCACCAAACAAGATCGTAAACACTTTCTACGCCTTGGATGTACATGGCCAGTCGTTCCAAACCATAGGTTATTTCACCCGTCACCGGCTTACATTCCAACCCCCCAACTTGTTGAAAATAAGTAAATTGAGTGATTTCCATGCCATTGAGCCACACTTCCCACCCGAGCCCCCAGGCGCCCAGTGTGGGGTTTTCCCAATTATCTTCGACAAAACGAATATCGTGGATAGTGGGATCAATGCCCAATTGTTGTAACGAGCCTAAGTAAAGCTCTTGCATGTGTTCAGGTGAAGGTTTGATGATCACTTGAAACTGATAATAATGTTGTAGACGATTAGGATTTTCACCATAACGACCGTCAGTAGGGCGCCGCGAAGGTTGTACATAAGCCGCGGCTATGGGCTCGGGGCCAATGGCGCGTAGACAGGTCATGGGATGTGAAGTGCCGGCACCAATTTCTATATCCAGTGGTTGAATAATGGTACAACCTTGGTCTGCCCAATAGTCTTGTAGTGTCAGTATTAAGCGCTGAAAAGTTTGCTGATGAAATGGTGGCATAGTAAATCCGCACAGGAATCGAATGCGGCAGTATACCTTTTGGCAATAACATATGCAGCTCGGATCTACAGGTTTAAGCTTTATGGGCAAACGATGGAGAAACTTTTTTCTTCAACCTCTCCGCTGAGTTGCTTGATATTAGGTAACAGGATCGGCGTGCCGGGATAAACATTTTGGCTAGAGGGGATTTCTTGCTGGCTGTTAGGGACACGAAGATCATTAAAGCTGTTGTGTATTTTTCCCATGGCGGTCAGTTTTATTCCGCTTGGCTCCATGCATTGATATTCCCAGCGCTGAGTTTGTTGTGCAGATGCGGGTAAATGATGAATTAATACCCCATAAGCTACGCCAAAGGTTAGCGGCACGGTTATTTTTTTATCATCTATTCCCTTTATTTTAGTTTGTGTCACTGGCGTAATATAAAGACGATATAACGTTTCCTGTAGAGGCGTGGTTAAAGGAATTAAATTAATATGACGTTCTTGTTTTGCTCCTAAAGTAATACGTGTGGGATTAAATATCATTTCAGGATGTTGGATCTGGCCTATTGGTGTTTTATTTTCTGGATTCTTTCCGGGATTTTCAATACGCTCTAATATCACATTTAAATAAATAGGGATATCACCTTTATTAATCACTCGAATAGTCTGATCTTTTTCTAATCCTTCTACCGTAATTCGCGTTGGAATAGCAAGCAGTTGGGCGTGCGCTGCTGTAACGGAAAGCAATAGGGCGATTTTTAATAACAAACTTTTGAATAAGCCACTTTTTAATAAAAAATAAGGGAATATCATAATTTTTCCTGATGATTGAGGGTGGGTAAATCAGGCCGACAAAAATAGTAATAGTTGTGATGTTGGCGCATATCACAACTATAGCGCGCAGATTGGTTATGAATGCTGATGTATTTCAGCATCCGATGGGCATTCATGGAAAATAGGCCATTAGGGTGAATGACATCACCGGTTTCATCGATGATACCGGATATCGGTTGATGGTGAGCATCAACAAAAAAGCCATTGTAAAGTAAATTTAATTTGACATCGGCAGTGACTGAAAATACTTGACCAGGGTGCCCTCGTACTATGTCTGCTGGCAACTTCAGTGCCATATCGACATCACTACGACGCCAATCTGTGTGAGCAAAGCGGCGATCTTGATAGCGAGATACGGGTACTGCATAAGTTCCGCCATGTGCTACCGGGAAGCCTTCAACGTTAAAACTATAGGGGGTATCGGCTAAATTGGGTGTTTTTACCAGCATGGCTACACCGCTGTGATGACTAGATCCTAACGCGATACCACCGCTATTGGCGGCTAACATACCATCGTAATGCAAACGACTATTGATTACTTGATCATGGATGCCGACACGTAGCCAGCTATTCCCTCGGCTACCTAAGCGTTGAATATCGCTGCTGAAATGGTAATTTTTTCCAGTGATATCACTGTCGACACCAAAAATGGTAGCACCATAGTCATCAACTCGCTGTTGTTTATATTGCGCACTCATGGTGAGTTGTTTATCGCTGTAGGTATTATCAATATTGAGATTGATTTGATTAAAAGCGATAGCCGTATTGAGGAATATACTGTAATTATCGCCTCTTCTTTTTGCTGCTAGTGTAAAGAGGGTATTAAAAATCGGCTGAGTCCATTGCCAGCTTGCCTTGATGCTTTGCTCGACAGTGCGGTTGGTGTGATCAAAACGGTAACTAAGCTGAAATGCGCCGAAATTACGATGATAAGAAAGGATGCTATTTTTTCTGTCAGAAAGGTAAGTGGGAATAGAAGGGAGTTGGTAATAGGATAACGTCAGATAGCCTAGGGCGTGATTACCTGCCCTCAAACGGCCATAACTGCCTGCACTATTCCTGCTTGAAACTAATCCTAAGGTTGGATTAATTTGTATATTTTTAAAGCGCATGGGGCGTGATATATTCGTTTCCGCTATCCATTGATGATCGGTATCGCCGAGCAGTGTGACGTTGTACTGAAAGTAGCGATTATGTTGGCTACCGCCAAGTTGTAATAAATTGGCTTCATTTTGTCCTCGTCCAGCAGTGACGAACCAACCTTGATTATTTTGATAATCGACATTACTGATAGCTACGTTTTCTCTGCTAATTTCAGATCCGATGCTGTCGATTAACCGAATATCCAGCTGATAATACCCACTCGGCAATTGATTATAATTAATACTATTACGGCCTATTTGTGCAGGGATACGACGAATTAAATTTCCTTCACGATAAAGTTCATAATCACCACTGCGGGGAGCATAAAGTGTTAAAGCGTTGGCGGACGGTTTATTTTGCATGAGATAAGAATGACTACCCAGGGTAATAAACTGGTCTAACCAGGGATTAATCATGGTGTGGATCCGGCTTGCTTGACTGTCTAAATTATTTTTCTGGCCAGTACGTAGATAGGCTTGTGGAAAATTTTTCTGTAAATACCAAATACCAACCCTCTGACGGGTCAGAAAATGATTTTTCTGGCGCGTTGAGTTATGAAACCAATTAATATAACCAAACGATTGCATCGGTAAGCCAATATAGCCTTGTCCATTTACTGATAACATTCGATAATTATTGGCAGCTACCGCTAAATCAATGGATTGATTATGCACCAGCCCCCAGGTAGTGGTTGGCATCAGATTGCTACTTTTATTATTGGTGATATTAATGACTTGGTTAATTTTATCTAGCCTAATGAGATGGCCTGATAACACATAATCACAACCATCTTTACATTGTGTATAAGGAAATTCAGAGAAAATATTTTCTAATAAAATAATAGTTGATTCATCTACCCCATTATTACGATAAAATGGTTTATTGAAAGTCAGTCGCTGTAATTCCTCTGAAAAATAAAAGGCACCAGGTAACGGATTGCCATTGAAAACACCCAATAGCTGCATACTGTTATCATATTCGGCAGTAGAGAATCCTGTTGGCACCAAATATTCAATATCCGTTTCTTCGGCATTAATATTAAATGCTAATAATAAAAAACTAAGTATGATTTTATATTTATACTTAGACATTAAATATCCATTTTATGATTTTTAAAGTTAATAATTTTTAGTGTGTGTACTTGGCTATTATTATTTGAATAAATACAGCAGAATCAATATAACTACTGTATTTTTATTTCATTATTTAAACAGATTTTAACAATGAGTAAATTATGCAACTTCTTCAAGTTGTAATACTAAATCTCCTTTGAAAATGCCTTTTTTAGTGTCGCTAGAAGCACTTGCTTCTATTTTTAAAGCGCCACTGACTTTATTATTGACCGTATTATACAATGTGGGGCTGGCGACATTGAGTTCTTTACCATTAAAGTGAACTTTAATGTTAGCCAATTGCTGATCATCGTTAATAAGCTCTAGTGCTTTTCCTAATAAAACATTCAATCTGTTTTTACCGTTCATGCCAAGTGTTGTTATCTCAATATCTTGAGAGAATGTATAATAACCTGGTTTTTGAGCATCAGGTAACATTTTAATCTTAGTAATAGATTTACCGTCTATGGTCGTCATTTTTATATCGACAGAGGAGCTTACTTTTACCTCTATAGGAATGACACGTTCTTTTTTAATATTATCTGCACAAACAGAATGGCTCATTAAAGCCGCTGAGATTAAAGAAAATACCATTAATTTTTTCATAGTTGACACCTTAATTTTTTATAGAAGAAATAATAAAACTATATATTGTTACCATCAGCTGTGCTGGCATTTAAAACAATACATTTTTCATTTTTATTTTTCAATAAAATGCGGTGTAATTAAAATACATAAAATAGGTTATATATTTTTTATTTTTTAGTGATAATCCATTTTGTTATTATGATTTGCTTTTATATTGTAATTAATATTAAGTAGCTAAGATTATCGATTTCCATTACAATATAATTAATTTTTTTTGATGAGTTAACTTTGTCGTGTTGTTATTAATTATTACTACAGTTATATGGGCTTTTTCTTTTAGCTTGATTGGAGAGTATTTAGCAGGGCAGGTAGACAGCTGGTTTTCAGCGCTGATACGTGTGAGTTTGGCGACCTTAGTATTTTTGCCTTTTCTACGTTGGCGTATGCTTAATCTACGGATCATTTTTCTTTATATGACGGTGGGTGCTATTCAATTAGGTTTTATGTATCTCTTTAGTTTTCGTGCTTATCTCTATTTATCGGTAGCGGAATTTTTATTATTCACCGTAATGACACCCTTATATGTAACCCTTATTCACGATTTACTAAAACGTCAGCCGCTTAAATGGGGTTATGCGTCCAGTGCTGTGCTGGCGGTATTGGGGGCGCTAGTGATCCGCTATGATCGCCTAAATGAAGATTTTTGGTTTGGGTTATTGTTAGTCCAGGCTGCGAATATTTGTTTTGCCATTGGCCAAGTGGGTTACAAGCGCTTGATGGAAATTCATCCCATACCACAGCATAACGCTTTTGCTTGGTTCTATTTAGGGGCTTTAATAGTAACGCTTGTTGCCTGGTGTGCTTTTGGTAATCTTGAAAAACTACCCACGACGACAATGGAATGGGGGATCTTAGCCTGGTTAGGGATTATTGCTTCAGGGTTAGGTTATTTTATGTGGAATTATGGTGCCACTCAGACAGATGCTGGCACTTTAGGCATCATGAATAATTTACATATTCCTGCTGGATTATTAGTCAATTTTGTGCTCTGGCAAGCCCAGCCTGATTGGACTCGTTTTATTATTGGTGCAGGATTGATCGTGGTATCGCTGTGGATGCATGTGCGCTGGGTTATCCCACGCCCTTAGCGCCTATTCGAAATCTCTTGTGCTGGCTAATACTGTGTCAAAAAAAGGCAAAAATGCGCATTTATGTTATGTAAACTGCGCTTTTTCGTCCTTTTTTTCCTCAATTGAGTGTCGCACAAGAAGCCTAATGATATTAGTGAAACGATGCGGATTAATCCTTAGCTAAATCTTTATGGCTAAAACCATTGGTAATAGGATAACGTCGATCTTTACCAAAATCACGGCAAGTGATGCGTGGGCCAATAGCGGCTTGACGCCGTTTATGTTCATTGCTATCCACTAAATGGATCACCTTACGCACTGTTGCTTCGTCACAACCTTGTGCAACCAAATCAGTGACAGATTCATCTTTTTCAAGGTATCCCTCTAAAATCTTATCCAAAACAGCGTAAGGAGGTAACTGATCCTGATCGGTTTGATTTGGCGCCAATTCTGCCGAAGGGGGGCGATCAATCACGGCTTGCGGGATCACTTCTACACCATCGCGAGCATTACGGTATTTTGCTAATTTGAACACTAAGGTTTTGGAAACGTCTTTCAGCACATCAAAACCGCCTGCCATATCGCCGTACAAAGTGGAATAACCCACCGCCAATTCACTTTTATTCCCGGTGGTTAATACGATATGGCCAAATTTGTTAGCTATTGCCATTAAAAGCATCCCTCGGCAGCGGGCTTGTAAGTTTTCTTCTGTGGTATCTTTTTTTCTACCGGCAAAAAAAGGGGCTAATTGTCCCATCACTGCATCAAAAATGGGGTGAATATCAATTTCTTTTAATGCTATCTTTTGCTTCTGCGCTTGCTGTCTTGCATAGTTAATACTTTCTTCTGAGGTGTAACGGAACGGCATCATTAACGCTTGAACATTTTTAGCAGTTAAAGCATCAACCGCGATCGCTAAGGTCAACGCTGAATCTATCCCCCCAGATAGGCCAAGAATCGCTGTTTTAAAACCATTCTTATTAACATAATCACGTACCGCCATTACCAGTGCATCATAGATCTGCGCGAGTGGATGATCAGCGTCAATTGCTGTTTCTGCTATTTGCTGGCTCGCTAATTCTTTTAGGTTAAAAACAAGACTCTCTTCAGAAAAAGCTGCCAGGCGGTGGATTAAATCACCCTGCGCATTAAATACTTTTGAACAACCATCAAAAATTAATTCATCCTGAACACCGACTTGATTCAGATACACTAACGGCAGAGTAGTGCGCTTACAGTGGTTAATCAACAGCTGATTCCGAATGTAAGGTTTTTCACGGTGATAGGGTGAAGCGTTGATCGATAACAGCACCTCAGCCCCTAAATTTTTCAGTGCATCTACAGGATCGGGAGACCAAATATCTTCACAAATCAGCATCCCCAACCGGTAGCCTTTAAATTCGACAATACAGCTGGTATTGCCAGGAGTAAAATAACGTTTTTCATCAAAAACACTATGATTTGGCAGTAATTGTTTAAAATAGCGCCCGAGTAACTTCCCTTCAGAAAAAAAGGATAAAGCGTTATACAGTTGATCACCTTGTTTCCATGGATGCCCAACTAAAATTGCTGTGTGTACAGAAGCTTTCTGTAAACGCGCTAACTGCGTGATACAGAGCTGATTAAAATCAGCACGGAACAAAAGATCTTCTGGCGGATAGCCACATAGCGCTAATTCCGAAAACATGACCAAATCGGCGCGCCCTCTCTGTTGTTTCAAAGCGCGCAGTATGCGATCGGTATTGCCTTTAATGTCGCCTACTAACAAATTGAGTTGAGCTAAGGCAATGGAAAGTGATCTATTCATCATTTACTGTACTGTCTCCAATATGATAACGGTTGATACAACTGCTATTATTATGTAACCGATGTGATTATGTTGCTAACGTTAGCTCACCGCTATTGACCTTTTATTCATCTATACCCTTCGCCTTTGGAAGCTGCCGCGTTGTTGGCTGCGGGGATTTGCCCTCATCAGGTATAACATTTCATTATTATCATTAGGTTCATAAAGTCAGCCTGAGTTGCTATAAGCATAAAATCTATTCGCTCGTGCTTTCTTTGTCCATGTATTATTTAGCTCCAGGTCTTGAAGGCCATCAGGCAGAAAAAGTGCAGGGCTGCCACACTACAAAATCATCAAAAAATTCTTATCAATTTATAGATAGTATCCCGTCATTTTTACTAAATAAAAATTCAATTATTTTAATAAGATGCGATATTTTACCCTGTTTTTTCTGCAAAAATAAACTACATCATTCCTCAAAAACTTTGTTATATTTCTATGGTTTCTTGTTTTATTTTGATCTGCGTCTTGAGGTAATGTAATTATGAAAAAAGTAATGAAAAAAATAATAGGACTTTCAGTCTTAGCAGGATTGAGTGCGAATGCATTTGCTGAAGCGGGTCAGAGTACCCTTTCTGTTGGTTATGCTCACAGTGATCTTAAGTACAGCGACAGCCGTAAAGCTGATGATACGAACACTGTAAATGTTGAGGCGCGTGAGAGGCACGTCTCAGGTTTTAACGTAAAATACCGCTATGAGTTCACTGACCAGTGGGGTGCTATTACGTCCTTTACTCATGCTCAAACAAGTGGTACCCCTGGTATATCACTTAATGGCGAGGCAATTAAAGATGCTTCTGCCAGTTATAAATTGCAATATAATTCACTGATGATAGGCTCGACTTATCGTGTCAATGACTGGGTGAGCCTTTATGGGATGGTGGGTGCAAGTAATGGCCGCGTTCATCTTCATGCTGATAAGAATGTTCCTGGAGTGCAAGATAGTGCTCGCCGCCATAGCGAGAACAAATACGCCGTCGCTTGGTCAGCTGGTTTACAAGTGAACCCTCTCGAACAGCTTGCAGTGGATCTTTCTTTCGAGCAAAGTAACCCCGGTGAAATGAAGGCCAATACGGTTGTTCTTGGTTTAGGGTATACTTTTTAATTCAAGTTCCCTCTCATTTTATAGTGATAATGAATCCGCCAAACGGCGGATTTTTTATTAGGGCTCATTCGAAATCTTTTTTAGCGATGCTCATTTTTGACGAAGTATCAGCGAGAACAAGAGATTTCGAATAGGCTCTTAAACAAGCGGGCTCATCGTTAGGCAGAAAAAAAGGCTGCGCTACTCAGTGTGGCTTGTGGCATAATGCGCACATAATTTTATTGCCAATTTTCCGTTATTCAATCGAGAACAAGTCCCGTGCTAAGTACTAATAATATCACCATGCAATTCGGTAGTAAGCCATTGTTTGAAAACATTTCTGTAAAATTTTCCGGCGGTCACTGCTATGGATTAATCGGGGCTAATGGCTGTGGTAAATCCACTTTTATGAAGATCCTTGGCGGTGATCTAATCCCGAGTAACGGTAATTTTTTTCTTGACCCGAATGAACGTTTAGGCAAATTGCGCCAAGATCAATTTGCTTTCGAAGAATACAGCGTACTAGATACTGTCATCATGGGTCACACGGAGCTATGGGCGGTAAAATCCGAGCGCGACCGGATTTATGCATTAGCTGACATGAGCGAAGAAGACGGCTATAAAGTGGCCGATTTAGAAATCGCTTATGGTGAAATGGACGGTTATAGTGCCGAAGCGCGTGCGGGAGAATTATTGCTCGGTGTTGGTATTCCCATTGGACAACATTATGGTTTGATGAGTAAGGTTGCTCCAGGCTGGAAGTTACGTGTGTTGCTCGCACAGGCTTTATTTTCCAAACCCGACATTTTGTTGCTCGATGAGCCTACCAATAACCTGGATATTGATACTATTCGTTGGTTGGTACAAATATTAAACGAACGTAGCGATACCACCATGATCATCATCTCACATGATCGCTACTTCCTTAATACGGTTTGTACTCATATGGCGGATTTGGATTACGGTGAGCTAAGTATTTATCCAGGTAATTACGACGAATATATGATCGCTAAGACGCAAGCGCGAGAACGTTTGTTATCGGATAATGCGAAGAAAAAAGCACAAATTTCTGAACTGCAAGCTTTCGTCAGCCGCTTTAGCGCCAATGCTTCTAAATCCAAACAAGCGACGGCTCGGGCGCGTAAAATGGATAAAATCCAACTAAACGAAGTGAAAGCCTCTAGTCGCCAAAATCCGTTTATTCGCTTTGAGCAGGATAAAAAATTATTTCGTATGGCGTTAGAAGTTCAAAACTTGAGTAAAAGTTTTGATCAAACCGCTTTGTTTAATAAATTTAATTTGATGGTAGAAACGGGCGAAAAAATTGCTATTTTGGGAACCAATGGTATCGGAAAATCTACCCTCCTGAAAACACTGCTTGGCGAGCTAGCCCCTGATTCTGGTACCGTAAAATGGTCAGAAAATAGCAATATTGGCTATTATGCACAGGATCATGCCACTGATTTTGCGTGTGATATGACGGTTTTTGACTGGATGAGCCAGTGGAAACAGGAAAAGGATGATGAGCAGGCAGTACGCAGTATACTCGGGCGTCTATTATTTAGTCAGGACGATATTAAGAAAAAAGTGAGTGTGCTTTCTGGTGGTGAAAAGGGGCGTATGCTGTTTGGTAAATTGATGATGATGAAACCAAATATTTTGGTGATGGACGAACCAACAAATCATTTAGATATGGAGTCTATCGAATCTTTGAATATGGCGTTAGACATGTATCAAGGCACTTTACTGTTTGTTTCTCACGACCGTGAATTTGTGAGTTCGCTGGCGACAAGGATCATCGAAATGAAGGAAAACAAGGTGATCGATTTTGCCGGTAACTACGAAGATTACCTCCGCATGCAAGGCATTGGAGCCTAATTGAAATAAAAATTTTATCGCTTATTTTTTGATGTGAATTAACATCATTGTTGCAAGGTGCAGTTTTAAGGAATTAGCATGCCCGTTATTACTCTTACTGATGGCAGTCAGCGTTGTTATGATCACGCGGTTTCCGCGTTTGATGTTGCTCTTGATATCGCCCCGAGTTTAGCTAAAGCTTGTGTTGCCGCTCGGATCAACGGTAAATTAGCTGATGCTTGTGATTTGATAGAGGCGGATGCTCAACTGGCCATCATCACGATGAAGGAAAATGAAGCGCTAGAAATTATCCGCCATTCTTGCGCACATTTGCTAGGGCATGCCATAAAACAACTTTGGCCAGATACTAAAATGGCGATCGGCCCGGTAATAGACAATGGTTTTTATTATGACGTTGATTTGCAACATCCACTGACAGAGGAGCATTTGGCGTTATTAGAAAAGCGTATGCATGATTTAGCGTCTAGCAATTATGATGTCATTAAGAAAAAAGTCAGTTGGCAAGAGGCGCGTGACGCTTTTCTAGCGCGGGGTGAGAGCTATAAAACATTAATTTTAGATGAAAATATTAGCCGTGATGATCATCCTGCTTTATATCATCATCAAGAATATATTGATATGTGTCGTGGTCCTCATGTGCCAAACATGCGTTTTTGCCATCATTTCAAATTACAAAAAATCTCGGGTGCCTACTGGCGTGGTGATAGTAAAAATAAGATGTTGCAACGCATTTACGGTACCGCCTGGAGTGATAAAAAACAGCTAAATGCTTATTTACAAAAAATAGAAGAAGCCGCCAAACGTGATCACAGAAAAATCGGTAAGCAGCTCGACCTCTATCATATGCAAGAAGAAGCACCCGGCATGGTATTCTGGCATCATAATGGCTGGACGATTTTCCGTGAGCTAGAAAGTTTTGTCCGTGCTAAGCTGCAAGAATATCAATATCAGGAAGTGAAAGGGCCGTTGATGATGGATCGCCTGCTGTGGGAGAAAACGGGTCATTGGGAGAACTATGCGGAAAATATGTTTACCACATCATCAGAAAATCGTGAGTATTGCATTAAACCGATGAACTGCCCGGGACACGTACAAATATTCAACCAAGGATTGAAATCTTACCGTGATTTACCGCTGCGGATGGCGGAATTTGGCAGTTGTCATCGTAACGAATCCTCAGGTGCTTTACACGGCTTAATGCGTGTGCGGGCTTTTACACAAGATGATGCGCATATTTTTTGTACAGAACAACAAGTCCGCGCTGAAGTCAATAATTGTATTGCAATGATCTACGACATGTACCGTGTATTTGGTTTTGAAAAAATCGTTGTTAAGCTTTCGACAAGACCGGAAAAACGGATTGGTAATGATGAAATATGGACGGCGGCAGAAAACGATCTCGCTGCTGCATTGACTGAAAATGGCATCGCCTTTGATTGGCAACCAGGCGAAGGGGCGTTTTACGGACCAAAAATTGAATTCACTTTACATGATTGTTTGGATCGCGCCTGGCAGTGTGGTACTGTACAGCTCGATTTTTCATTACCGAGCCGTTTGGGCGCGTCTTATATCGATGAAAATAGTCAACGGACAGTACCGGTGATGATTCACCGCGCTATCTTGGGCTCGATAGAACGTTTTATTGGTATCCTGATCGAAGAATATGCTGGATGCTTTCCTACGTGGCTTGCTCCAGTGCAAGCTGTTGTAATAAATATCACTGATAAGCACGTAGATTATGTTAAAAAAATAACCACCGCATTGCAGCATGCAGGGATTCGGGTAAAAACAGACTTGAGAAATGAAAAGGTTGGCCTTAAAATCCGTGAGCACACGTTGCGTCGGGTTCCTTATATGTTGATTTGTGGTGATAAAGAAGTTGAATCAGGTAATAAGGTTTCAGTCCGTACCCTCGGTACTCGAACGCGTAGTGGTGCTTATCACAGTAAAGATCTGGGGAGTTGTGATCTTGATGTCATTATAGAGCGGTTATTGACAGAGATTAGCAGCCGTTGTCTTCATCAACTGGAGGAATAAAGTATTAGTACTAAAGGCGGAAAACGAGTTCAAACAGTACGACTTAATCGTATTAATAGAGAGATAACGGTAAAAGAGGTTCGCTTAACAGGCGTCGATGGTGAGCAAATTGGTGTTGTCACCTTAAACGAGGCTCTTGAGAAAGCGGAGGAGGCTGGTGTTGATTTGGTGGAAATTAGTCCCAACGCCGAGCCACCTGTTTGTCGTATCATGGATTACGGCAAATTTCTCTATGTGAAAAGTAAGACAGCACAAGAGCAAAAAAAGAAGCAAAAAGTTGTTCAGATCAAGGAAATAAAATTTCGACCCGGTACTGATGAAGGCGACTATAAGGTAAAACTACGCAACCTAATACGCTTTTTGGAAGATGGTGATAAGACTAAAATCACTTTGCGGTTCCGTGGTCGTGAAATGGCGCACCAGCAAATCGGTATAGACGTGCTTAATCGTCTCAAAGAGGATTTGAGTGAATGGGCTGTAGTCGAATCTTTCCCCAGTCGGGTTGAAGGCCGTCAGATGGTTATGGTACTTGCGCCTAAGAAGAAACAGTAAGGCATTAATTTCTTGCAGCAATTTTATCTCCTTTTAGTTTGAATGGAAGATGTAAAGTTGCTCTGTAAGATTTTGTCCAAGTAATAAGTGGTTGATATATACCTAATAGAGTTTCGAGTTACGGCAAGGCGGCAATCAATTGAATCCCAGGAGTGTACAGTTAATACATGGCTGGGGTGAATGAGAGCAGCTAACGCGCTTCTGTAACTTGAAAGGCGAAGGGTATTATAAAGCTGCTTGTTCGCCTGCTGTTGTTTAATCAACAATGCGAAGTGGATACATTCAATGTCAAAGTTAAAAATGAAAACCGTCCGTGGTGCCGCTAAACGCTTTAAAAAAACCGCCAGTGGTGGTTTTAAGCGTAAGCACGCTAACTTACGTCATATTCTGACCAAAAAATCGACTAAACGTAAACGTCATCTACGTCCAAAAGGCCTGATATCTAAAAATGATCTGGGTCTGGTTGTGGCGTGTTTGCCGTATGCATAAATGATTTTAATTCTGAATATAAGACGATAGGAGAGATAAATGGCTCGCGTAAAACGGGGTGTGGTGGCACGTGCACGGCACAAAAAAATATTAAAACAGGCGAAAGGTTATTACGGTGCTCGTTCGCGTGTATATCGTGTGGCTTTTCAAGCAGTCATTAAAGCAGGGCAATACGCTTATCGGGATCGTCGGCAACGGAAGCGCCAGTTTCGTCAGCTATGGATTACTCGGATCAATGCAGAAGCGCGTCAAAATGGCTTGTCTTATAGCCGCTTTATCAACGGCCTTAAAAAGGCATCGATCGAAATTGACCGTAAAATCTTAGCTGATATCGCTGTATTTGACAAAATAGCCTTTACCGCTTTGGCTAAAAAAGCAGCATTGGCGCTGGCGTAGATCCAGAGACGAGATAAATAAAAAAAGAGGGATCTCATCGCCTTCTTTTTTTTCATCAAAGATAACGGATCCTTTGCGAAAGGATAATGGCTTCACAAGCTGCCTGATGAAAAATAGCGCTGAACCTCCCCTGTGGAGGTTTTTTTATGTTTTGGCTGATGTATCATCACTTAGAACCTGTCCGAAATCTCTTGTGTGATATTTTAGACTTTTTGCATAACCTACTGCGAGGTGTGAATGCTGAGGAGCACAGACAGTACAAATAGTACGGCAAGCGCCGACAACACAGAATCAAATGTATATATTGCGGTCGCTGTGCGCCGAGCGCCTTGACTTCACGCCCTTCGCTACGGTTTTGCAAGCAGTCTTTTGTCAAAAAAGGACTCAAAATGCGCATTTACGTCCTTGTTTTTATACCAAAGAAGGCAATTGCGCTTTTTTGCCTATTGCGCAGCTCAAGGAAGATTTCGAATGGGCTCTTATAACAGAGGCTATAGCTTTTAGACAACTGTCAAATGGCCATGCCAGGCCAGAGGGAAAGGAAAAATGCCGCATTTTGCAGAACGGGTTGCTAAGGTTAAGGCATCCATAGAGAATGCCAAAGATATGACCACATTGGATTCAATACGTATTGAATATCTAGGTAAAAAAGGTCACTTTGCCGCTGAAATGAAGCGGTTAGCTGATCTACCAAATGAAGATCGTCCCGCCGCCGGTGCTGTTATTAATCAGGCAAAAGAAGAAATAGGGCAAATGCTTAGCACTCACAGAAAAAAGTTAGAAGCAGTAGCACTCAATGCCCGTCTGGCGGAAGAAAAAATTGATATTTCATTGCCCGGGCGGCGTACAGAGAATGGTGGTTTGCATCCAGTTACTCGCACTACTGATCGTATTGAAACTTTTTTTAGTGAATTGGGCTTCGCCGTTGAAACAGGGCCTGAAATTGAAGATGATTACCATAATTTTGACGCGCTGAATATTCCTGCCCATCATCCGGCACGCGCTGATCATGATACTTTTTGGTTTGATAGTACCCGTTTGTTGCGAACACAGACTTCCGGAGTGCAAATCCGCGCCATGAAAGCCGCGCAGGAAGACCAAAATCGACCGATTTCGATGCGAATTATCGCTCCTGGACGTGTTTATCGTAATGATTATGATCAGACTCATACTCCCATGTTCCATCAAATGGAAGGTTTGGTTGTAGATCGTAATATTAATTTTGCCAATCTGAAGGCGACTATTGATAATTTCTTGAAAAATTTTTTTGAAGGAGATCGGGAAGTTAGATTCCGTCCGTCTTACTTTCCATTTACTGAACCCTCTGCTGAAGTTGATGTAATGGGAACAAATGGTAAGTGGCTTGAGGTACTCGGTTGTGGCATGGTGCATCCCAACGTGTTACGTAATGTGGGAATTGATCCGGAGATCTATTCAGCTTTTGCTTTCGGTATGGGGATAGAACGCCTCACGATGCTACGTTACGGCGTCACTGATTTACGCGCATTTTTTGACAATGATTTGCGTTTCCTCAAACAGTTTAAGTAAGGCGGGATCTTTTTATGAAGTTCAGTGAACTTTGGTTACGTGAATGGGTAAACCCTGATAATACTAGTGGTGAGCCATTATCCAGCGAGCAGTTAGCTGATCAAATTACTATGGCAGGCTTGGAAGTTGAGAGCATTAATAAAGTAGCGGGTGATTTTCATGGTGTAGTTATCGGTCATGTTGTTGAATGTGCTCAACATCCTAATGCTGATAAACTGCGAGTAACAAAAGTTGATATTGGCACTGCTCATTTCTTGGATATTGTCTGCGGCGCACCCAATTGTCGTCAAGGATTGAAAGTGGCGGTGGCAACTGTAGGCGCCGTGTTGCCGATGGGGTATGAGATCAAAACCGCTAAATTACGTGGTGTTCTTTCAGCAGGTATGCTGTGCTCATCCTCTGAATTGGATCTTTGTGAAGAGCAAGAAGGGATTCTCGAATTACCTGTAACAGCCCCAATAGGTATGGATCTTCGTGATTTTTTACAATTAAACGATAATATTATAGAAATTAATGTAACGCCGAATCGTGCTGATTGTTTAAGTATTATTGGTATAGCGCGTGACTTGGCAGCGATTTATCAATTGCCACTTACAGAACCCGATATTATTCCGATAACTGCCACGATCAAAGAAAAGTTGCCAATTACCGTCTTAGCAGCAGCGGCCTGTCCTCGTTATCTTGGGCGAATAGTTAAGGGAATTAATTTGTCTGCTGTCATCCCACAATGGATGAGTAACAAATTGCGTCACTGTGGTATTCGCTCTATTAATCCGGTTGTTGATATTACTAATTATGTGATGTTAGAACTGGGGCAACCTATGCACGCTTTTGATTTAGATCGCATTGATAGTGAAATTACGGTTCGTTTTGCGGTTGAGGGTGAAAAGCTCGTATTATTGGATGGTAGTGAAGCTATCTTAAATACAGAGACATTAGTTATTGCCGATCGACAAAAGGTATTAGCGATGGCGGGTATCTTTGGTGGTGTGTATTCTGGTGTCAGTGAACAAACTAGCAGTGTATTGTTAGAATGTGCTTTCTTTAATCCATTGGCCATTGCTGGGCGGGCTCGTCATTATGGTTTACATACTCAAGCTTCTCATCGCTATGAGCGTGGAGTTGATCCAGCATTGCAATATAAAGCACTGGAAAGGGCAACCCGTTTATTGATTGATATCTGCGGCGGTGAGGTAGGTTCGATTATTGACGTAACGACCGGTGAGGAGCTGCCGAAGCCGGCTATCATTACGCTAAGATACAAAAAATTGTGTCATTTACTGGGTCATGTTATTCCCAGAGAGCTTGTGAATGCTATCTTACATCGTTTAGGTTGCCAAGTGACAGAACAGGAAAATAGTTGTCAAATTGTGGCACCGAGTTGGCGTTTTGATATGCAGATTGAAGAGGATCTGATCGAAGAAATAGCACGTATTGACGGCTATAATAATATTCCAAATAAGCCGATAAATGCTGCTTTGCTCATGACGGCACATAATGAGGGAGATTTGTCACTTAAACGGGTGAAGACGTTGTTGGTTGACCGAGGCTATCAGGAGGCGATTACTTACAGTTTTGTTGATCCTGAAATACAAACTTTATTGCATCCAAAGCAAGAAGCCTTGATTTTGCGAAATCCGATTGCGGCTAATATGTCCGCTATGCGTTTATCACTGTTAACAGGTTTACTCACTACGGTGTTTTATAATCAAAATCGACAGCAGACACGCTTGCGTATGTTTGAAAGTGGTCTACGCTTTATTCCTGATAATTCAGAAGAATTAAATGTTAGACAGGATCTCATGCTGGCTGGCGTCATCACCGGTGATTCTTGCGGAGAGCACTGGGATATTCGCACTCAGGCGGTGGATTTTTTTGATCTAAAGGGGGATCTAGAAGCGATTCTGGAGCTGACTGGCCGATTATCTGATGTACAATTTTGTGCTGAATCTACCCCCCATCCGGCGTTGCATCCGGGGCAAAGTGCAACTATTTATTTATCTGGTGAATCTATTGGTTTTATTGGCGTTATCCATCCAGCTTTAGAAGCTAAATTAGGTTTAAACAGTCGCACTATTGTATTTGAATTACAATGGAATAAGTTAGCAAACTGCGTAATTCCTGGTGCGCGTGAGGTTTCTCGCTTTCCAGCAAACCGTCGTGACATTGCTATAGTCGTGACTGAGAATGTCCTCGCAGCAGATATTTTAGCAGAATGTAGGAAAATTAGCGTAAATCAGATAGTTGGCGTAAACTTATTTGATGTATACAGAGGACAAGGTGTGGCAGAGGGGTATAAAAGCCTTGCGATTAGCCTGATATTGCAAGATACCGTCCGAACACTGGCGGAAGAGGAGATTGCAGCTACCGTTGAAAAATGTGTAGTGGCTTTAGAAAAAAAATTCCAAGCATCCTTGAGGGATTAAATTTATGGCACTGACCAAAGAAGACATTGCTGAATATCTTACGGAAAAACTGGGTATTGATAAACCGATAGCTAAGCAATTGGTCGAAAGTTTTTTTGAGGAAATCCCTTTAGTCTTGAAAGAAGAAAAACAACTGAAAATATCTCGTTTTGGTAATTTTTGTGTACGATATAAGCTGCAACGACCGGGTCGCAACCCAAAAACGGGTGAAGGTATACCCATTAGCGCCCGTTCCGTTGTGACATTCAAACCTGGACAACCGCTGAAAGAGAAGGTGGAGCAGCCTTCATTAAAATAAAGGTCATCTTTCATCAAGTAAGAGTAGGCGACTCCTTCTCTTCTCGTGTCTTAGAGCCTATTCGAAATCTCTTGTGCTCGCTGATACTTCGTCAAAAACGAGCTCAAAATGTTCATTTACGCTATGTAAACTGCACTCTTTCGCTCATTCTTTCTTCGTCTGAGCGTCGCTCAAGAAGATTTGGAACAGGCTCTTAGAAAAATTCGCCGTAAACCCTCGTCTAATGCGGGCGGGGAGCAGTCACAAGATGAATATCTATGCAGTCGTTTGATGTAGTTATTGCTGGTGGTGGAATAGTAGGCATGGCTTTGACCGCCGGTTTATGCCGCAGTGGTTTACGCGTTGCTTTATTGGAACGATGTCCTATTGAAGAGACATTACATGCCCTCCTCGATGATCACTCAGCGTTGAGAGTATCAGCTATTAATGCTGCCAGCGAAAGATTGCTACAACATCTTGATGTTTGGGATAGTATTGTAGCGTTACGCGTCAGTCCTTATCGTGAAATGGAGGTTTGGGATAAGGATAGTTGTGGAAAAATTTCTTTTCATGCTGATGAGTACGGTTTCAATCACCTTGGGCATATCATAGAAAACCGTGTCATTTTGCAGGCATTATGGCAACAGATTAGTCAGTTAGCTAATGTTACTTTGTTGATACCCGCCGTCCCAAAACAAATCGCTTGGGGTGAAAATGAAGCTTTTATTACTTTGAGCGATGAACGGGTACTGAGTACTCGTTTGGTGATTGGTGCTGATGGCGCCAATTCATGGCTTCGTCAGCATGCTGATATTCCGCAAACATTTTGGCACTATGGTCATAGTGCACTAGTAGCAACCATCCGCAGCGAAGTTTCACATCAATCTAAAGCCCGTCAGGTTTTCCATGGTGAAGGTATTTTGGCCTTTTTGCCGTTATCTGATCCTTATCAATGTTCCATTGTGTGGTCATTACCTCCGTTACAGGCCACAGAGCTTGCTCAAATGCCCGCGCAACAATTTAATCGTGAACTTGCGACAACATTTGATATGCGCTTAGGGTTGTGTCAGTTAGAAAGTGAACGCCAAATTTTTCCGCTAATAGCTCGCTATGCTCGTTGTTTTGCCTCTCACCGTTTAGCATTGGTGGGGGATGCCGCGCATACTGTACATCCGTTGGCAGGACAAGGCGTGAATCTGGGGCTGATGGATATTGCAGAACTCATTGATGAACTTAACCGTTTACACCGTCAAGGCAAAGATATCGGTCAGTATCTTTATCTGCGTCGTTATGAACGTCGCCGTAAGCAAAGTGCAGCGTTGATATTTGCTGGTATGCAAGGTTTTCGTGAATTGTTTGCTGCTAATCATCCTGTATCAAAATGGTTACGAGATATGGGATTAATTTTGGCAGATAAACTGCCAGGGATAAAACCCAAGCTATTGCGTCATGCTATGGGGCTCAATGATATACCGAATTGGTTGAACATAGATAAGTAATTTAGTGTTAGAGCCTGTTAGAAATCTCTTTAGACTTTTTGCATAATCTGCTGCGTGGTGTGAATTCGGTGTTGCACGGTGGTCGCAATCCTCATGTACTCGCCTGGTTATAGCCGAATCATTTTAATTTGATTCTGTATTGTCGTCGTTTCCCGTACTATTTGTACTGTCTGCGCTCCTCCGCCTTGAATCAAATTAAAATGATTCGGCTATGGCACTGTTAACAAAGTGAGTATTGAGATAAGCTCCGCTTTTTGTGGGGTTGTTAAGGATGAAAAACAGACATTATCCGATCAAAGCGTCCGATTTTATAAAAGAAATCGAGCCTCATATTCTTAAATATTACAAGCGTCCAGGCAGACCCACGGGTATCAGTCATTATCACTTTTTCTCGGCAGTGTTATACGTATTGAGAACCGGTATCCCTTGGCGTGACGTGCCTACTTTTTATGGCCACTGGCATACGATTTACACACGTTTTAAACGCTGGAGTGAGAATGGGTTATTCTGGCATTTGCTTTATCTATTGCAGAAAAAAAGAAAATCAGCCTTGACTGCGTCTGGATAGACAGCACCACAGTGAGCCTACACCGCCACGGCTCAGGGAGTTTAAAAAAAAAGGAGTTCAGTCGATAGGGCGCGGTCGCAAAGGAATGAGTACTAAAATTCATGTCGGCCTTTCAGGCGATTATCTCAGGAGTGTTTGTTTATTCTTACGGACAACGTACCGATATGAAAGTTTTTCCTATTTTGTGGGCAAAAGGAGACTGGAGACAGATAAACGATGTTATCGCGGATAAAGGCTACGATTTTTATGATGTCAAAAAGCTTATTCGTGATAGCAGAAAATACCCGGTTATCCCTCGCCGCCAAGGCGCGATTTATCCCGGTATCCCGCCAAAAGATAAAGAAAAATATAAAACACGTAATGCCATTGAACGTTTCTTCGGCAAAATAAAAGAACAGAAAAGACTCGCTTTACGCTTTGATAAGCTGGATGTCACCTTCTTTTCTTTCTTCGCCATCGCTTGTCTTAAGGTTTTTAAATTACTTTGTTAACAGTGCCATAACGAAAGCTTGCTGTGCGCCGTGCGCCTTGACTTCACCCCCTTGCTACGGTTTTGCAAGCCGTCTTTTGTCAAAAACGCGCTCAAAATATGCATTTATACCGTTCGCCTTTGAAGCCGCCGCGTTGTTGGCTGCGGGTGCTCGCCTTCATGGTATGTCTACGATCATCGGTCGGTCGCCCTGGCCGCCTAGCGGCAACTTCAAAGACGAACGGTATATATCCTTGTTTTTGCATAAAAAATTTTGTTTTTTTGCTCATGGCTCCTCGTCTTAGCGCCGCTCAACGAAGATTTCGAATAGGCTATTAGCAGGTGGTATCACACCCCTATGACACGCACATAGCCTCCAGGAACCGCAGTAATCCATCCGGCCAGTTCTAGCTCCAGCAGCTTAATAACAAGTTCTGATACCGACTGATCGACACGTTCTGCAATGATATCAACTGGTGTCACATCATATTCTATATGAGCCAATACATCAGCAAAGGGTAATGTCATCTGCTCTTTTGGCAAAGAAGGTTTTTCAGACGGAGGCAGCCATTGGAAGGAACCGCCAAGCTGTTCAATAATATCCTGTGGATCATTAGCTAGATATGCTCCTTGCTGAATCAACCAATGTACCCCCGTGCTGGTTGGACTCCCCAAAGGACCTGGCAATGCAAATACATCACGCCCTTGTTCCAAGGCGTAACGTGCGGTGATAAGAGATCCACTTTTAAGCGACGCTTCAACTACCACCACAGCAGCACTTAATCCACTGATAATCCGATTACGTCGTGGGAAATGTGTGGCCAGCGGTGGCGAGGTGACTAAAAATTCAGAAACCAAAGCACCGCCCTGTTCCACGATACGATGGGCAAGTCCATAATGGTGCCGTGGATAAATATTTTCTAACCCACTGCCAAGCACGGCAATGGTTTTACCTTGAACAGATAATGCTGAGTGATGACAGATTCCATCAATACCAGTGGCTAAACCACTGGTAATAACCAAACCCTGTTCTATTAGTTTTTCTGTAAAATACCTTGCCCAGCGCTCACCATAGTGGCTGAAATTACGACTACCGACCATCGCAATCTGTAATTGAGAGACGACAGAGATATCACCCGTAATGAAAAGTAACAATGGGGCTGAAGATATATGGCTTAATCTCTGTGGATAAGTTGGATATCCGTAAATAAGCATATGATGATCAGGATGCTCTAACCAAGCCAATGTGGCAGCAATATAATGCGCACTGGCGTGGATAAATTGTTGAGATTGCGATTCATCTAACCCCACAGCCGTTAATACATCAGAATGAATATCAGCGTAAGCGATTAAATGTTTAGCAATAGTACAGCTTCTTGCGACTGCTAGCCCTTTAACCATACTCATGCGTAGCCATATTTCTGCTGTCAGCATAGCGATTCCTGGCTGATTACGTTGTATTTTATTTACCGTAACGTCGTTCCTACCTGTACTTCTTTTTTCTTCAATAAACTTTTTCTTTCGGAAGACAATACTGTCAATTGACACCAAAAATGTCTAGAATAAAAATCATAGTGAATTCAATTTTTAGAAACAGATCTCAACTTTATATGTCAATATTAAAAATATTACATTTCCCAGATGTACAGCTCCGCAAAATCGCTAAGCCAGTTGAGAAAATTGATGCGAATATCGAGCGGATCGTAGATGATATGTTCGATACCATGTACGCAGAGGAAGGTATTGGTTTAGCCGCTACACAGGTCGATATCCATAAACAGATAATCGTTATTCATATCCCTGATGACCGTGATCAAAATGAAAGGATAGAAGCTCATTATCGCCCCTTGGTGCTAATCAACCCTGAATTATTGGAAGAAAGTGGTGAAACGGGCATTAAAGAGGGGTGCTTATCCATTCCTGGCGTGCGGGCGTGGGTAAAAAGGTCGGAAAAAGTCAAGATTAGAGCACTTGATCGTGATGGCAACTCTTTTACACTCGAAGCCGATGGTTTGTTGGCAATTTGTATTCAACACGAGATGGATCATTTGAAAGGTAAGCTTTTTATTGATTATTTATCACCGCTTAAATTTCAACTCATCCAGAAAAAAATAGAAAAAAATAGAAAGAAAGCACAACGTGACACACAATAATCAGACTAAATTCCTTGCAAAGATCATAATGCGTTATCGATTTTTTTAATTCAAGAGGTTTTCTGTGCTCGATTTTTTGCGGATTATTTTCGCTGGTACTCCTGATTTTGCAGCGTATCACCTTAATAGGCTGTTATCTTCTCAACATCAAGTCGTTGGTGTGTTAACTCAACCGGATCGGCCTGCTGGTAGAGGAAACAATTTAACTGCCAGCCCAGTAAAAATATTAGCGCAACAGCATGGAATACCGGTCTACCAACCGATATCACTACGCCCTGAAGAAAATCAACATATCGTTATGGATCTTGTGACTAATCAGCAAGCTGACATCATGGTAGTGGTTGCTTATGGTCTTATTTTACCTGCAGCGGTGCTAAATATGCCGCGTTTAGGTTGTATCAATGTTCATGGCTCTTTATTGCCACGTTGGCGTGGTGCCGCCCCGATTCAACGTGCATTATGGGCTGGTGATCAGGAGAGCGGCATAAGTATCATGCAGATGGATGTCGGCTTAGATACTGGAGACATACTCCATAAAAGTGTTTGTACTATACAATCCGATGACACTAGTGCCACTTTATACAACAAACTGTCCATTATTGGCTCCGAAGCATTGTTGGCCACGCTGCAACAATTTGCAGATAATCAAGTTCGAGCTGAAATACAAAATGAACAGCAAATCACTTACGCTGAAAAATTAACTAAAAAAGAAGCGAAACTCAATTGGTCACTTTCAGCTTTACAGTTAGAACGCTGTATTCGTGCATTTAATCCATGGCCAGTCAGTTATTTTATTGTTGATCAACATTTAATAAAGGTTTGGCAAGCACAGGTGTTAACCAGTATCGACAATGTTAAACCTGGCACTATTATCCATGCGGATAAAAAAGGTATTCAAGTAGCTACCGCTGAGGGTGTGCTTAACATCACAAAATTACAGATTGCAGGTAAAAAAGCCATGTCGGCCGCCGATGTGCTAAATGCTCGCCGAGAATGGTTTACCATTGGGCGTAGATTGACGTAGTTATTCTTTCTTTTTTATTTATTAGATTTTTTTTAAAACTGTATCTCGTGGTGCAAAATCAAGGCGCACGGCGCGCAGCCACCTTCGTTGATACAAGTACATGAGGATTGCGAGCACCACGCAACGCAGAAATTCATACCACGCAGTAGGTTATGCAAGAAATCTCAAGTATCAGCGAGCACAAGAGATTTAGAATAGGCTCTAAGAGGTCTATTGAATTTTATCCGGTGTGCCGTAAATTCTCGGCCTTCAGGTCAAGGATATAAGGCCTGGTTTTCCAACTAACCTGTGTTAAAATGCCGCGGCTAACAGCGAAAGCTTCGGCATAGCTGTGACGGCAATCAGTACCGCAGGGCATACGGGACTTTAAGCCTGTAGAGAGTCGGCGCAGTTAGGCCGCTCGAGGAAGCAGGAACCCACTGAAGCGAGTCAGGCTTCGGTCTGAACGCGGTAGGAATCCTCGCCATTTAGTGCGGGGAGGATGTCAACAAACTGTAAGGCTATGAAAACTACTTATAACATTCGTGCTATCGCCGCTAAAGTAATCAACAACGTATTAAATAAAGGGAAGTCACTGAGTGTTGTGCTGCCAGCATTACAACAAAATATTTCTGATAAAGATCGCACTTTATTGCAAGAGTTATGTTTTGGCACTTTACGGGTTTTACCTACACTTGAATTTTGTATTCAGCAGTTAATGGTTCGCCCAATGGCAGGAAAAAAACGCATTTTGCATTATTTACTGATGATAGGTATTTATCAACTTATTCATACTCGTATTCCAGCCCACGCCGCGTTGGCTGAAACCGTTGCTGGAGCGACAACGTTAAAGTGGCCACAATTAAAAGGATTAGTTAATGGTGTCTTACGCCAGTTTCAGCGTCAGCAGATAATGTTGTTGGAACAGGCGACGAATGATAACAGCCACTATCTGCATCCCAGCTGGTTATTGAAGCGTATTAAAAAAGCCTATCCTGAGCAATGGCAACAGATTGTTGTGGCTAATAATGCAAAACCACCCATGTGGCTTAGGGTCAATCGTATACATCATTCTCGTAGTCAATATTTAGCGCTGTTGCAACAAGCCGGAGTTGAGGCGACATCTCACCCCGTTTACGCTGATGCTATTCGTTTAACACTTCCTCGTCCTGTTGGTCAGCTGCCTGGATTTTCTCAGGGCTGGGTTACGGTTCAAGATGCATCTGCACAGGGATGTATCGATCTACTTGATCCGCAAAATGGTGAATATATCTTAGACTTATGTGCTGCGCCAGGAGGAAAAACGACTTATATTCTTGAAGTAGCACCCAAAGCTGAAGTGTTAGCCGTTGATATCGATAAGCAACGCTTGCGTTGTGTTAAAGAAAATTTACAACGTTTGCAGCTACAAGCCAGAATAAAAATCGGAGATGGCCGCACACCTGATATATGGTGTGGTGATCAATTATTTGATCGAATCTTGCTGGATGCCCCTTGTTCCGCCACCGGTGTAATACGTCGACACCCTGATATCAAGTGGTTACGTCGTGACAGTGATATCGCTGAATTGACTAAATTACAAGCTGAAATTATGGATGCTATTTGGCCAAAATTAAAAAGGGGAGGCATCATGGTATATGCTACTTGTTCCATTTTACCCGAAGAAAATCAAAAACAAATTGCGTCATTCTTAGCGCGACAACCGAGTGCGCAATGGATCAAAACGAGCCCAGTAGATACCTTTGGTAAGCAACAGCTGCCTCATCCTGAAGAGGGTGATGGCTTCTTTTTTGCAAAAATGATGAAAAATTAATTTTTCATCAATATACCCAATGAATTTCAGAGTAATCTTAATGCAATGAAAATAATCATTCTTGGATCGGGACAAGTAGGTGAAACGTTAGCGAAAAACTTGGTCGGTGAAAATAATGACATTACTGTTGTCGACATTGATGCCAGTCGCCTACGGCAACTACAAGATAAATTTGATCTACGTGTAGTACAGGGACAGGGCTCTTATCCGCGTGTATTGCGTGAAGCCGGTGCTGAAGACGCGGATATGTTAGTCGCAGTGACTAACTCCGATGAGACGAATATGATCGCTTGTCAAATCGCTTACTTATTATTTAAAACACCCAATCGTATTGCTCGTATTCGTTCACCTGAATATGTCCGTGAAGTAGATAAACTTTTTCAACCGACAGGGATTGTGATTGATCACTTGATTTCACCGGAGCAATTGGTTATTGATTATATTTATAAATTGATTGAATATCCTGGTGCTCTGCAAGTTGTTAATTTTGCTGAAGGAAAAGTAAGTATTGTCGCGGTAAAAGCACAGTATGGTGGTGCGTTAGTGGGTAATGATCTTGCCTCTTTACGTGAACGAGCCCCTCATATTGATACCCGTATTGCCGCTATATTCCGTCAAAATCAACCCATACGACCGCAGGGCTCGACCGTTATTGAAGCGGGTGATGAAGTCTTTTTTATCGTCGCTTCACAACATATTCGAACAGTGATGAGCGAACTGCAACGCCCCGAAAAACCGTACACACGGATTATGATTGTTGGTGGTGGCAATGTTGGGTCAGGTTTAGCGCTAAAACTAGAAAATGATTACAAAGTAAAATTAATTGAAAGTAATCTATCTCGATCTGAAGAATTGGCAGAAATACTTCATAAAACAACAGTGTACTATGGTGATGCCTCGGATCAGGAACTGTTAGCAGAAGAGCATATAGACCAAGTCGACGTTTTTATTACCCTGACTAATAATGATGAGGTTAATATCATGTCTGCTATGCTAGCAAAACATATGGGAGCCAAGAAAGCGATGGTTCTAATTCAGCGTAATGCTTACGTTGATCTGGTGCAAAATAATACCATAGACATTGTAATCTCACCACAACAAGCGACCATCTCCGCATTATTAGGTCATGTACGTAAAGCGGATATTGTCAGCGTTTCTTCTTTACGCCGTGGTATCGCTGAAGCGATCGAAGCCATTGCTCATGGTGATAAAAGTACCTCTAAAGTTATTGGACGTACTGTTGAGAAGATCGAATTACCACCTGGTACAACCATTGGGGCTATTGTGCGGGGTGATGAAGTCATTATTGCGAATAGTCATTTTATTATTCAACAAGGTGATCATGTCATTATGTTTATCACCGATAAAAAATTCATTCCCGCCGTTGAAAAACTATTTCAACCCAGTCCATTTTTTCTATAAGAGCTCTGTTAGAGCCTATTCGAAATCTCTTGTGCTTGCTAATACTTCGTCAAAAACTCGCTCAAAATGCTCATTTACGCTATGTAAACTGCGCTTTTTCGCCCATTTTTTCATTAATTGAGCTTTGCTAAAGAAGATTTCGAATGGGCTCTCAGAAATTTCCTTTGAGCTGCACTCAATTGATGAATATCAGTGGGTTGAACCTAAGATGCCTTGATTTCATATCCGGAACGGTTTTCCCAAAACAGGATTTTTCAATAAGTTTAATACATCACCCTATTTCACTTGATATTATCAGTAAACTTGTATGATAATAATTCTCGAATTGAGAATCATTTTTATTATCATTAATTACTAATAATGGAGAAGTGGCCTTTGCGTGTTTCATCTTTAAGTTTAATCGTCGTTTGTGCACTACCATTATTCACTTATGCTGCAAACGATATTATGAATAACAGCAATAATAGTCGACTGACGGAAGAGCAAAAAAAGCAACACAATAAGAATGAAACAATGACCATAGTAGCGACAGGTAATTCCCGTGACAGCTTTAGCGCCCCTATGATGGTTACTGTTATTAAGGGTGATACAGCTACAAGCCACAGCGCATTTTCTGCTATTGATATGCTACGCGCGATCCCCGGGATCACGCTGTCCGGCAGTGGCCGCACTAATGGTCAAGAAATCAGCATGCGTGGTTATGATAGCAAAGGTGTATTGACATTGGTAGACGGCGTTCGTCAGGGTATTGACACCGTTCATACTAGCAGTATTTTTCTTGATCCTAGCCTGATAAAACAGGCTGAAATTGTGCGCGGCCCTTCAGCATTGCTCTATGGTGGGAGTGCCTTAGGGGGGGTGGTTTCGTATCAAACCGTTGATGCAGCGGATTTACTCCTGCCTGATCAAAACGTGGGTTATCGGGTGTTTGGTCTCGGAGCTACTGGTAATCACAGTCTAGCTATGGGGGGCAGTGTATTCGGTAAAACGGCCAATTTGGACGGTCTGATCACTTTTAGCACCCGTGATATTGGTAATATTAATCAAGGTAAACATTTTTCAGCGCCAAATAACGAGAGTATTAATAACGTAATGACCAAAGGAACTTGGGCTATAGATGATAATCAATCTCTCAACGCTAACTTGCGTTACTACAATAATCGCTCTCGAGAGCCAGAGAACCCACAACAATCTGAAATCACTGCAAAAAATAAAATGACCAAGCGTTCAACCTTGCAGCGCGATGCACAATTAAGTTATCGATTAAATCCACAAGATTTAGCCTGGTTGGATACCACTACGGCATTGTATTACTCTGATCTTAATATTCATGATCTTGTCCTGAAAGAAGGCGAAAAAGGTTATGAACAAATCACCCGTGGCGTTAAGTTAGAAAACCGTAGCCGATTTTTCACTCACAGCCCAGCATCACATTTATTGACCTATGGCACGGAAGCGTATCAGCAGAAACAAAATCCTAGTGGTCTGGCGGAAAGCTTTCCAGCGGCAAAAATTAATGTCAATTCGGTTTGGGCACAAGACGAGATGACCCTGCGTGATCTACCTGTCTCTCTTTTGTTAGGGACTCGTTTTGACCGCTATCATGCCGAAAATAAAAAAAATCCAGATGTATCGGCGGATAAATGGTCATCCCGGGGAGCGATCACCGTCACACCTACCGACTGGTTGATGATGTTTGGCTCTTATGCACAGGCTTTCCGCGCGCCAAAAATGGGTGAGATATACAATGATTCAAAACATTACCCTCTCATTGAAGAAGATCCTATTACACATAGACGTAAAGTAGTAGGTTGGAATACTTGGCAACCGAATCCTCATTTAAAACCGGAAACCAACGCCACTCAAGAATATGGTTTCGGCTTGCAATTCGACAATGTATTGGCTAACAACGATGCATGGCAATTTAAAGCCAGTTACTTTGATACACAAGCGAAGGACTACATTTACGTTGATGTCCAGCATTACTACACAAAAGCCAAAAATATTAGACAGGCCAAAATCTGGGGTTGGGATGTCATGATGAATTACCAAACAGATTGGTTCAGCTGGGATCTCGCTTACAACCGTACTCGAGGTAAAAATCAAGAGAGCGGAAATTATATTGCTAGTATTAATCCGGATACTCTCACGAGTAGACTTGATCTCCCTATAGCGAGGACAGGATTTTCTACCGGTTGGGTACTCACTGCAGCAAAAGATAACCACTTCATGGTTACTCCTCCAAGAATCAGACCCGAGATAAAACCACAGGCGGGCTATGGCGTGAACGATTTTTATCTCAGCTATAAAGGCCAAGGCCATTTTCAAGGAATGACGGCAACCGCGGTGTTAGCTAATGCTTTCGATAAACAATACGCTTCACCACAGGGTATTCCACAAGATGGGCGCAGTGCGAAACTATTTATCAGTTATCAATGGTAATTAAAAAGGACATCATCATGAAATCCTCGCTATACCTGCAATATCTTAAAGAAAAACAGCAATATCCAGGCATGTCGACCGCCAATATCGCCAAAATGCTCAATGTCAGTGAAGCCGCCCTCGCGCATGCGCGGGTAGGACATGATGCACAACGGCTACAAGTCAATGCGCTAACGTTATTAACTAAGTTAGAAAATATCGGTCTTGTCAAATCGACGACGGCTAATCGATATGCCATCCAGCAGATGATAGGTCGTTATAAAAACCAGAAATATACTCCTCACGGAGGGATTATACTCAACCCACGCGATTTGGATCTCCGTCTGTTTTTAGACAAGTGGGACAGTATATTTGTCATGCGAGAAAAAGATGAAAGACAAGGTGAACAGCAAAGTATCCATTTTTATGATGTAGAGGGTAATGCGGTACATAGCGTTTCTCTTACTGATGAAAGCCAGCATTCCCATTGGCAAAAGTTAATAGAAGAATACACTAGCCCTGATAATCCTGAACTGTTGCTGCAATCGTTATCTCCCTCTCAGAAAAACAGCATTGATATCAACAATGCCGCCCAGATTGAAGATGAATGGCGTAAGATGACAGATATTCACCAATTCTTCCGATTACTAGAACGGCATAATGTGACTCGTCAGCAGTTATTCCGTGTGGTTGCTGACGATCTGGCCTATCAAGTTGAGCGGGGAGCCTTACTGCAAATTCTTAATGCTGCTCATCAACAGCAGAATGAGATTATGATTTTCGTTAGTAACGGCGCTTGTATACAAATTTTTACCGGATTGATTGAACAAAATGTAACACAGCAAAAAACAATAGGAGAAGGTTGGATCAGCGTCAATAATCAGCGTTTTACTCTGCAGTTGCATGAAAGTGCGATCGCCGAAAGCTGGATCACGCGCAAACCAACCAAAGATGGTTTTGTCACCAGTTTGGAATTATTTGCCGCAGATGGCACCCAAATTGCTCAATTATTTGGGCAGCGCCATGAAGGGCAGCCCGAGCAGAGTCAATGGCGTGAACAATTGTCAGCCCTGCCTGTTAAAAAGGATGTCGCTGCATGAAAATTTGGCTACTGCCGTTGCTCTTGGCATTGCCATTGTTCAATGCTGTTGCAGAGCGTATCGTCACTATTGGCGGTGACGTTTCCGAAATTACCTACGCCTTAGGCGTAGGTTCAAAAATAGTGGCGCGTGACAGCACCAGCTTAACGCCATCAGCAATAAAATCATTGCCGAATATAGGCTATATGCGTCAAATCAATGCAGAAGGTATTCTCGCGATGAAACCGACGTTAGTGCTAAGCAGTGCACTTGCTGGGTCTCCATTGGCGTTGAAACAAATTGTCGACAGCGGTGTTAAAGTGGTCTCTATTCCTAGTGATACCACCTTGAATGCCGTATCTGAAAAAATTAGCCTTATCTCTACTGCCGTCAATCAGATTGATCAAGGGAAACAGCTGGCGCAAAAGTATCAACAAGAAATAGCAGAGATTGATAATAGCCCTATCGCTGTACGGATGTTGTTTATTATGAGTTATGGCGGCAGCGCGCCCTTGGCGGCAGGGCAAAATACCGCAGCGGATGCCATGATATGCGCGACAGGTGCTCAAAATGCCATGCAAGGATTTGAGCGTTATCGGCCGCTCTCTCAAGAAGGGTTGATTGCGAGTGCACCAGACTTGATTCTGGTCACCACGGATGGGCTAGAATCTCTTGGGGGCGTGGATAAAATCTGGCAACTTCCTGGAATAGCACTAACTCCCGCGGGTAAACATCGACGAATAGTGACATTCGACGATATGGCTTTACTTGGCTTTGGTCTACAAACGCCGGCGGTTATTAAACAATTAAGACAGGCGGGGGAACTGAGTCTATGAGAGCAGCTATGCCGCCTCGGTATACCTTGGGCGGTTTATTTGTATTGTTGATTTTACTTATCATCGGATCAAGCAATTTGGGTGCACTGCCGCTTTCTTTTCGTACGCTATGGCACAGTTCATTCGATGACATCGCTTGGCAAATTTGGCTCAATATTCGGTTGCCCCGTGTGCTATTAGCGATTTTAATTGGTTTTGCGTTAGCAACCTCTGGTGCGGTTATGCAGGGACTATTCCGTAATCCTTTGGCTGATCCTGGTTTATTAGGCATTAGCAGTGGAGCCGCATTATTCGTCGCGCTGGTTATCGTCATGCCATTTACTTTTTCTATCATTTTTTACAGCCATGTTATCGCCGCTTTTATTGGTGGTTTACTGATTTCTTTGCTTATTTTATCTTTCAGCCGCACGGGGCAGGGCAGGTTATCAAGTTTATTATTGATCGGTATCGCCATCAATGCGCTCTGTGGTGCTGCTGTTGGTATTTTGAGTTATTTTAGTAATGATCAGCAACTGCGCCAATTTTCTTTATGGATGATGGGCAGCCTGAGTCAGGTTCAGTGGCCTATGTTAGGACTCGCCGCCGCATTTATTATTCCAACCATGGTAATCACACTATTACAAGCGCATAAACTCAATTTATTGCAACTTGGTGATGAAGAAGCTCATTATCTTGGTATTAATATCCAGCAAACGAAAAGCCGATTTCTCTTACTCAGCACCTTATTGGTCAGTACTGCTGTCGCGTTGAGTGGTATTATTGGTTTTATTGGCTTAGTTATTCCACATTTGATCCGAATGCATTTAGGTGCCGATCACCGTTGGTTATTGCCTGGTGCCGCTTTAGGCGGTGCTTGCTTACTCCTCAGTGCCGATACTTTAGCGCGAACTTTAGTCGCACCGTCAGAAATGCCAGTTGGATTGATTACCAGTTTGATAGGCGGCCCCTATTTTTTATGGCTAATATTACGCCAACAGGAACCGCTTAGTGGATAATTCTTTGACCCCAAACTTATTAGAGAATAGGTTTTTGGATAATCCGGCGTTAATCCAAGCACAACATCTTTACTATCATGTTGGCAAATGTAATCTAATTAAAAATGTCTCTCTGCATATCAATAGCGGTGAAATAGTTGCCATTATTGGACCAAATGGCGCAGGGAAATCTACCTTGCTGCGTTTATTGAGTGGTTATTTATCTGCTGATAGTGGAACTTGTTACCTTTTTGATAAACCTTCGCATCATTGGTTCCTCCCTCTATTAGCTAAAGTGCGCGCTCTAATGCCTCAGTCTAGCGCGCTAGAATTCCCATTTACTGTTGAACAGGTGGTGGCTATGGGGCGAGCGCCCCATGGTGCACAAACAAAGATCGAGCAGCAAAAAATAATACAACAGGTGATGGAGCAAACCGATTGTAAAACGCTGGCCAGTCGTGACTATCGAAAATTGTCGGTTGGAGAGCAACAACGAGTACAGCTAGCAAGAGCATTAGCTCAACTTTGGCATCCTCGTCCCACCCCCTGTTGTTTATTTCTTGATGAACCCACTTCTGCACTGGATTTGCATCATCAACAGCATACGTTACGTTTGTTACGACGACTTACCCAGCAACAATCTTTAGCCGTTTGCTGCATTTTGCATGATCTCAATTTAGCGGCGCTTTATGCCAATCGAATTATGCTGCTCCACAGGGGAGAGCTTGTCGCCTCTGGTTTACCCCACGAAGTATTGCGTAGCGACGTACTAACTCATTGGTATCAAACTGATTTAGGCATTTATCAGCATCCAGAAAACCAGTTACCGCAAGTATTTTTACGTCGATAAAATTAACGGTCTATACCCTTCGCCTTTGAAGTCGCCGCGTTGTTGGCTGCGGGTGCTCGCCGGATCGCGTAGTATGGCACTGTTAACAAAGTGAGTATTGAGATAAGCTCCGCTTTTTGTGGGGTTGTTAAGGATGAAAAACAGACATTATCCGATCAAAGCGTCCGATTTTATAAAAGAAATCGAGCCTCATATTCTTAAATATTACAAGCGTCCAGGCAGACCCACGGGTATCAGTCATTATCACTTTTTCTCGGCAGTGTTATACGTATTGAGAACCGGTATCCTTTGGCGTGACGTGCCTACTTTTTATGGCCACTGGCATACGATTTACACACGTTTTAAACGCTGGAGTGAGAATGGGTTATTCTGGCATTTGCTTTATCTATTGCAGAAAAAAAGAAAATCAGCCTTGACTGCGTCTGGATAGACAGCACCACAGTGAGCCTACACCGCCACGGCTCAGGGAGTTTAAAAAAAAAGGAGTTCAGTCGATAGGGCGCGGTCGCAAAGGAATGAGTACTAAAATTCATGTCGGCCTTTCAGGCGATTATCTCAGGAGTGTTTGTTTATTCTTACGGACAACGTACCGATATGAAAGTTTTTCCTATTTTGTGGGCAAAAGGAGACTGGAGACAGATAAACGATGTTATCGCGGATAAAGGCTACGATTTTTATGATGTCAAAAAGCTTATTCGTGATAGCAGAAAATACCCGGTTATCCCTCGCCGCCAAGGCGCGATTTATCCCGGTATCCCGCCAAAAGATAAAGAAAAATATAAAACACGTAATGCCATTGAACGTTTCTTCGGCAAAATAAAAGAACACAAAAGACTCGCTTTACGCTTTGATAAGCTGGATGTCACCTTCTTTTCTTTTTTCGCCATCGCTTGTCTTAAGGTTTTTAAATTACTTTGTTAACAGTACCATAGCCACAGTGCTTCCAGTTACCTCAGGCGAAGGGTATAACGTGGATTGCATGCATCATCCTTTCCATGTTGATGAACCGACTTCATCTGTGAGCAAAATCAACAAGACATCTTTACTAATGCCATGACTATCCTCTCTTAAAATACGGATGTATATCTTAATACAAGTTGGAGGCATTACCTTTTATTGATTATAGTAGACTCAAATTTACACATCGAATTGCTACCCGCTTCGCAATTATGAACACTTATGTTTTTTAGGCTTTCACATGTTAAACTGAGTCACTTATACTAAAAAATATACTTCATCCGGAGAGCGAACATGGCCAGTAGAGGCGTCAACAAAGTAATTTTGGTTGGAAATTTGGGTCAAGATCCAGAAGTTCGTTACATGACGAATGGTAATGCAGTTACCAACATCACCTTAGCCACTTCCGAAAGTTGGCGTGATAAAGCAACGGGTGAGCAAAAAGAAAAAACAGAATGGCATCGGGTCGTTCTGTTCGGTAAATTGGCAGAAGTTGCAGGCGAGTACTTACGGAAAGGTTCACAAGTCTACATTGAAGGTACTTTGCAAACACGTAAATGGCAAGATCAGAGCGGCCAGGATCGTTATACCACCGAAGTAGTGGTTAATGTTGGTGGTATCATGCAAATGCTGGGTGGACGTCAAGGAGGAGGAGCTTCTTCATCTGAATCAACCTCTTCAATAAGTCATGGAGGAAATGCAACGGCACCCACATTCGATAGTGGCCAACCGTTTAGCGATAACAAGCCTTCACGTTTGGATTCGGATATAAAACCGAAGCGCCCTCAAGAGCCTATAGCCACATTTGATGATGAAATTCCATTCTAACGGCTTAATACGAAATATTCTTTAGCAAAATTCGCGTAACCCTTTGCCGAATGCGGGCGGGGAGTAGTCTTAGATGCTAAGAGCCAGTTTGAAATCTTCTTTGAACGGCGCTAGGACGAGGATCCATAAGCAAAAAAACGTAGTTTTTCTATGCAAAAACAAGGACGTAAATGCGTATTGTTAACCTTTATTGACAAAGGTCAGAGTGGAAAAAATCTCTAACAACATTTATTTTTTTACCTGTAAAAATTACTAGGATCGTTTCATGACAAATCTGTCGTTAACTTCACCTTTGCCACAGTTTTCAGCCATTCATCCAGAAAACATTGTATCCAGGGTGCAGGCCGTGTTAGAGGAGTGTCGCCAAGCAGTTGACAATATAGTCGCGCATCCAGGTTCTTTTGTTTGGGACAATCTCTGTCAACCACTTGCTGAACTTGATAATCGACTTTCATGCCTTTGGTCTCCCGTTAGTCATCTGAATGCGGTAAAAAATAATGTAGAGTTACGAGAGGCCTACGAACAATGTTTACCATTGTTATCTGAATTCAGTACATGGCTAGGGCAGCACAAAAAACTATATCAAGCCTATCTTAGCTTGCAAACAGGGCCAACCTTCTCTGATCTGAATACAGCACAGCGTAAAGTCGTTGAAAACATGCTACGGGATTTCAAATTATCAGGTATTGACCTCGCATCTGAGCAACAAGAACGTTACGGAAAAATTGCCGCTCGTTTATCTGAACTTGCTTCTACCTATAGTAATAATGTACTCGATGCAACTATGGGTTGGAGCAAATTAATTACCGATATTAATCAATTAAAAGGCCTGCCAGAAAGCGCCTTAGCCGCAGCAAAAATGATGGCAGAAGCTAAACAGCAGGAAGGTTGGTTATTCACGCTAGATATGCCAAGTTATTTGCCAGTTTTGACTTATGCTGATAATTCAGAACTACGGAAAGAAATGTATTCTGCATTTATTACCCGTGCCTCGGATCAAGGGCCAAATGCCGGTAAATGGGATAACAATGAAATCATGGAGGAGATGCTGGGGTTGCGTCACGAACTGGCGCAATTGCTAGGGTTTGCCAGCTATGCAGATAAATCGCTGGCAACCAAGATGGCCGATAATCCACAAGAAGTACTGCGCTTTTTAACCGATTTGGCGAAACGCGCTCGTCCACAAGCGGAAAAGGAGCTAGCACAGTTACGTGTGTTCGCTAAGCAACAGGATGATGTTAGTGAACTGGCCGCCTGGGATATCACCTATTATGCGGAAAAACAAAAACAACATTTATTCTCAATCAACGATGAACAACTGCGCCCATATTTTCCTGTAGAAGGCGTACTGAAAGGTCTCTTTGAAGTAGTCAAACGAATTTATGGTACTGATATTAAAGAGCGGCAAGGTGTCGATGTGTGGCATCCAGATGTCCGCTTCTTCGATTTGTTCGATGCTAATGGAGTATTGTGCGGTAGTTTTTATTTAGATCTTTACGCCCGCGAAAATAAACGAAATGGGGCTTGGATGGATAGTTATGTCGATAGCTTTCGTTTATCCAATGGTGAATGGCAAAAACCAGTAGCCTATTTAACCTGTAATTTTAATGGCTCTGTAGGTGATACTCCTGCTTTATTTACCCATGATGAAGTGGTCACCCTCTTTCATGAATTTGGCCACGGCCTGCATCATATGCTCACTAAAATTGATATTTCTGGTGTATCTGGTATCAATGGAGTGCCTTGGGATGCAGTGGAATTACCTAGCCAATTTATGGAAAACTGGTGCTGGGAACCGCAAGCATTAGCATTTATTTCTGGTCATTATCAAACACAGGCACCTTTGCCTCAAGAGATGCTCGACAAATTATTGGCCGTGAAAAATTATCACGCAGGACTATTTATTTTGCGTCAATTAGAATTAGGTCTATTCGATTTCCGTCTGCATTATGAATATGATCCGGTGAAAGGGGCGCAAATTCTGCCCATTTTGAATGAAGTGAGAAAAAAGGTAGCAATCACTCCGGCGCCAACCTGGGGACGCTTTCCACACTCTTTCAATCATATTTTTTCTGGGGGATATGCAGCTGGTTATTATAGCTATTTATGGGCGGAAGTTTTATCAGCTGATGCTTTTTCCCGTTTTAAAGAAGAAGGGATTTTTAATTCTGTTACCGGGCAATCTTTTCTCGAGAATATATTATCGCTTGGCGGTTCGGAAGAGCCTATGATTTTATTCAAGCGCTTTCGGGGACGTGAGCCGCGGTTAGATGCAATGCTGCGTGATTACGGTATTCAATATGATGATGTAAAAAATAGTGCTATCCAAAATAACGTTATTTAACAATTGTGTCTTCCGCTGTTTGTGTTTAGCGGATAAGAGCTGCGTGTATCAACCCAAGCGAGTGCTGTAGAATCGACTTACGGGGTGGCAGAAGTTCAATCTATAGCGGCCTATTTGGCTGAGTAGTTCACTACGAAAAGATTCGGAACAAAAATAGACTGTTGAGAGACTATTCTAAATCTTCTTAAGCGACGCTCAATTAATAGACCTCTTTGGAAACCGTAGTTCGTTATGCGGAGTCAAGGCGCCCGCGGCGCACAGCAACCTTCGTTAACTACAAGTACATGGGGATTGCGCGCACTGGGCAACGCAGGATCTGTGTTACGCGGTAGATTTCGAGAGCGGCCTATTGCAATCTAAATCATATTCCAGATGAGTAAGATGAATATTTGTTTATTATGCGAGCCAGATGTTGATCCTAAAGCCTTATCAACGTTAGCTGAGCGTTGGGGGATCACTTCCGACGATAAGGCTATTATGGCATTGGTGCTAACGCCTGATAGACTTGAACTACGTAAAAGAGATGAAAAAAAGCTACATGGTATTTATGTGGATTTTGTTTCCGGGACTATGGCACACCGGCGTTGTTTCGGCGGAGGGCGGAGTGAAGCGGTAGCTAAAGCAGTAGGTATCAAAAAAAATTATCGGCCAACGGTAGTAGACGCAACGGCAGGACTCGGGCGAGATGCTTTTGTGTTAGCTTCATTGGGTTGTAATGTCAAAATGCTGGAACGGCATCCAGTTGTTGCTGCACTGCTAGACGATGGTTTGCAACGTGGCTATCAAGATGCCGAAATTGGTTTGTGGTTACGTGAAAGAATGACCTTACTGCATGCATCCAGTTTTACTAGTCTTTTGACAGGCCTAGCTAACACAGTCTCCCGGCCGGATGTGGTGTATCTTGACCCTATGTATCCTCCCCGTGCCAAAAGTGCATTGGTAAAAAAAGAAATGCGTATTTTCCAGTCATTAGTAGGCGCCGATGAAGATGCGGATAATTTATTAGCGCCTGCTTGTGCCTTAGCACTCAAGCGGGTAGTGGTTAAACGTCCTGCTTATGCACCTCCTTTAGCTGGGATCTGTACACAAGCAAAGATTCTCACTAAAAATCATAGGTTTGATCTCTACTTATACCCGCAGTCCTTCAAATTGCCGCTAGGCGGTTAGGGCGTGAGACCGATGAGCGTAGACATTACGTGATTCGGTGAGCCGCCGCCGCCAACAACGCGGCGGCTTTAAAGGCGAAGGGGATAAATCACGAATTATCATCGATATCCAAACGGGTTAAACCCTCGTATGCTAAAAAATAAACAAGCGGTCTTTATCCAACTCAATCAGTATATAAAAACTTATCCGCCTGTGGCGCATATTATACGTGCTGTCGATCGTTTTAACGATCGGCTGGGTAGCCAATTCGGTGCTGCCATCACTTACTTTTCGGTTTTATCTTTAATTCCAATGTTAATGGTATCTTTTGCCGTCACAGGTTTTTTTTTAGCTTCCAATCCTTTCTTATTGACCGAATTAATGGAAAAAATCGTTAATAGCGTGAGTGATCCCACGCTGGCAACTACACTGAAGAATATCGTCAATACTGCTGTGAAACAACGTACCACTGTTGGCTTAACCGGTTTGTCTATTGCTCTTTATTCTGGAATCAGTTGGATAGGTAGTTTACGTGAAGCTATCCGTGCTCAATCGCGTGATGTCTGGGAACGGAGCAGTGATGATAAAGAAAAGTTTTATTTCCGTTATATCAAAGATTTTATCTCGCTTATTGGTTTGCTGATAGCCTTAATCATTACACTCTCACTGACTTCGATTGCCGGTTCAGCGCAAGTGATGATTATAAATACGCTGGGTTTAAATGGAATTGAATGGTTACGACCACTTATGACCTTAGTCACTCTAGCTATTTCTATTACAGCCAACTGTTTATTGTTTATTTGGATTTTATGGATACTGCCTCGTCATCATCCTCAAAAAAAAGCCTTATTACGAGGTACTCTTATTGCCGCACTCGGTTTTGAGATCATTAAATTTGTTATGACGATGATGTTACCTTATCTTACCAGTTCTCCTTCTGGCGCAGTTTTTGGCCCAGTACTTGGGCTAATGGCATTTTTCTATTTTTTTGCACGCTTGACTTTGTTTTGTAGCGCCTGGATTGCTACAGCACAATATCCAAATAATACAATTGAGTCAGATAACCATCAGCAAATATCAAATACAGACTAAATAGTAGCAGGATTAGTTATAGCCAAATCATTTTAACTTGATTCTGTGTTGTCATCGCTTACCGTACTATTTGTACTGTCTGTGCTCCTCAGCATTGAATAAAATTAGACTGATTCGGCTATAATGTACCACGGAACCTGGCATTTGCGCTCCAGTGGTTTTTACAAGATAGTCTATTATCATGCTTTAAATTATTACCACATGTTAGCTAGCGCCGCGACTATTCCTAAAGGTGAATACATAAAACGGGGGATCTTCACCGAGGGCAATAAAGAAGAACCAGTCGCAGGCATTAACGCCATTGTTTCTGCTAATCGAGTCACTCCATTGTAAAATTCATTAGCCTTTTTTTGCTCGTAAGGTGAAGGCTGAGTTGACCTAGGAAAAGACAGTGCTAATGGATTTAATCGTAGAGGAGGAGCATGTAATTGAGAACTGAATATTCCTATCTTTTCAGGAGTAGTTGCATTTTTTTGTGTAGAGGAAATATTACTATCTGCAACTTCAGTATCGTTAATATTAAAAACAGAATTCTTTATCGTGATATTCATACTATGGCTCTCTATATTTTTGTTAACTATAATTCAATATATAAAAAAGATATTTTTTATATTACTTCTTTGCTAATAAATAAAAATATCTAGGCTAATTTTTACGTGCTTACAATATTTTGAACGCATTTTCAATAAAATAGTATCGTGTAAAATAAATTCAGAATAGGTTATAAATTTTCCTTTTATAATGACTTCTAAAATCCAGTAAATATCATCTTTTCCAAATAGAAAAATTCGGCGATAATATTAATTCCTTTTTGTATTTTCTTCTTTTTTTTTCTGTACGGTAGGTTTTTGGGCAGTGCATATTGGCATGCGTTAAAGTCAGGTACCTTGGGGTATCATCCAAATTTTACAATTGTCAGGGATCGGATTAGCAAGTGCTAAAGTTGGTATTGATAATATTTTTAAAGAAATATTTATTTTCTTCATTTGATTACCTCCTATTTTAGACTAATGTTATTTGAAGTGCGCTAATTTTAGCTCCCATTAAATATAGCCATAATAATTGTTATTTTCCATTTCAATTAAAAAAATCATATCGATCAATTGGTGAAAGAGCTCTCAAATGCCAGAAATAGATCAAATATTATCGTCATCCGGATCTGCTCAATCAGATGGAAATACATCCTCTTCGCAGGAAAATGTTGCCTCATCCCTGTCAGTTCACTCTGTAAAGAATAATGATGCCAAGCTTCTGCTAGAGACGGCTGAGAGTTCGAAAGAATTAGCCGCTTGCCATTTTCTGATTAGTGCTTTTAAATATGCTCGGATTAAAAATCAAGGAAGGGTGGGGAGTGATGACATGTGGGCCATTGATGCTTTCCTTTCGGATCAAGGTTTCCCACCGCCAACTCAGGCAATGAGCAATCCTTCTGAAAGCACTCCATCTTTTGCGCCAGGCGGCAGCGCAGCAGGCAACCAGTCGCCAGATCCCGGTGCTCCCTCTGCTAGGACAGGGGACGATTTATAGCGTTAAACATATAGCCAAATCAGTTTAATTTGATTCTGCGTTGTCGTCGCTTGCCGTACTATTTGTACTGTCTGCACTCCTCCGCCTTGAATCAAATTAAACTGATTCGGCTATAACTCCGATAGTTCTATATCCTTTGCCTTTGAAGCCGTTGTGTTGTTGGCTGCGGGTGTTCGCCCGAATCATATATAGCCAGCATTGCTTGACAAAAATACTCAAAAATTTGTGTTAACTGCGTCAGCCAATTCGGCTAGCAATTTCTCGCTATCTTCCCAATTTAAACAAGGATCAGTGATAGATTGTCCATATGTTAAGGTTTTTCCAGCAGTGATTTCCTGCGCCCCTTCCTTTATAAAACTTTCTACCATTACACCGACTATTGCTGATTGGCCCGAGTGGCACGAGCGGATTTGATGGCCTATGTTTTTTGCTACCTTTAGCTGGTTACAATAGTCATTTTCACAATTGCCGTGACTGACATCAACCATCAAATAGGGCGATAATTGACATTTCCGTAATTTCTGACAAGCGGCACTAATATCAGTTGGGTAATAGTTTGGTTTTTGTCCTCCTCGTAAAATGATATGACCCGACTGGTTGCCTGATGTTTGGTATATTGCCATTTGGCCTCTGTGATCGGGCGATAGTAATACATGACGATTGCTTGCAGCCCGTACGGCATCAATGGCGATATCAACATTGCCGTCAGTGCCGTTTTTAAAACCAATTGGACAGGGCAGGGATGAAGCCATTTTTCGGTGGATTTGGCTCTCTGTTGTACGTGCACCAATGGCTCCCCAACTGATCAAATCGACAATATATTGGCCGGTGAACATATCTAAGAATTCGGTCGCGGTGGGTAAACCTAGCTCATTTATTTTTATTAATAAATCTCTGGCTGATCGGAGGCCTTGATTAACGTTATAACTGCCATCCAGCTGCGGATCAAAAATCATACCTTTCCAGCCAACAACGGTACGAGGTTTTTCGAAATAAGTTCGCATCACAATTTCCAACCGATCTTGATACTGATTGCGTAGTACAGAAAGACGGGTGGCATAGTCGAAGGCTGACTGAGGATCATGAATAGAGCAGGGGCCAATAACAACTAATAGACGCCGATCCTCTCCTATTAGAATTTTTTTGATCCGATTACGTGACGCTGTCACGTAATCGGTGATAGCGTCAGAAGTCGGTAATTCCGTTGTCAGCTGTTGTGGCGTGATCAAGCTATCGATGCGCGCTGTTTGCCGCTCATCTTCTTTGGACATTATGAATCTCTACAAAATGCTGTATATAGGTGATTATGACGGCTAGTTTACCATCCAATCGACTGTCAAAGTAAGGTGTGATTTATGCCAGTACATTCTTAGCGCTATACCCTTCGCCTTTCAAGTTACGGTGGCGTTGGCAGCGATCTCTCATCCTCTGTTATGTACCGATTCGATTGATTGTCGCCTTGCCGTAACTCGAAATTCATGGGGTATAAAGAAGATTTTGAATAGGCTATTTTTTAACAAAAGAAATGATCAATTCTCCTGGTTTGACTTCTAGCCCTTTAGCCAGTTTTTTGGCGATGGCTTCTGCGGTGCTTTTATCTGCATTAAGCACGTAAACAGGCTGTTGATTAAAATATAATTTTAATGATTGATTGAGGTAGGGTATGAGCATTTTTATGGCCGATCCCATTTGTTCCGGCTGTACAACATAATCGGTTAAAGTGATCTCTTTGAGAAAGATAGCGCCTTTGTCACCATCAAATAATGGTTGGGTTTTCAACGTGAGTGTAATGTCTGCATTTTGTGATCCTAGCAGCGAGCCAATAACCACTTTAGCATTAGCGGTGAGTTGTATTTCGTTTGGCGCGGGGTGCCCAATTTGGCTTTTTAATTGGCTAAGGGTTATTTGGGCATCAAGTAGGCCAGGAAGCCCGATTTGTTTTTGATAATTGTTTTGCCGCTGTAAAGCCTGATTAATTTTTTGTTCACTGATGCTATATTGCATCAAAGATTTATAATTTATCATTGTTACGGTAAAAAGCAGCACTAGCGCAACATAAAGTACTTTTTTCATTATCATCTCATGTAAAGAAATGCTTTTAATAGCGGGGTGGTTAATGGGCATATTATGCCTGATATGAAAGCCTGCAGAAAGTCTATAGCCGAATCAGTTTGATCGCCTTGAGATGCATCGGTGAACTATTAGCACTACATTGGAAAATATGAATCTACTAAAATCTTTGGCGACAGTGAGTTCTATGACTATGTTCTCACGTGTATTGGGCTTCATCCGTGATGCGGTTTTGGCAAGAGTCTTCGGTGCAGGTATGACTACCGATGCTTTTTTTGTGGCTTTTAAATTGCCCAATTTGTTGCGCCGTATTTTTGCTGAAGGGGCGTTTTCACAGGCGTTTGTTCCTATTCTGGCTGAATATAAGAGCCAGCAAGGAGAAGAGGCGGCTCGCACTTTTGTCGCTTATGTGGCGGGATTATTAACATTGGTGCTAGCAATGGTTACCGTATTGGGTATGTTGGCGGCACCTTGGATTATTTTTATCACAGCTCCCGGTTTTGTCGATACTCCCGATCAATTTATGCTGACGTCTGCATTATTACGTATCACTTTTCCTTATATTTTGTTGATCTCACTCGCTTCATTAGTTGCTGCGATCCTCAATACCTGGAACCGTTTTTCTATTCCGGCTTTTGCTCCGGCTTTTTTAAATATCAGCATGATTGGTTTTGCTTTATTTGCTGCCCCCTATTTTCAACCGCCAGTGTTAGCATTGGCCTGGGCTGTGGTATTAGGTGGTGTGCTGCAATTGGGTTATCAATTACCGTATTTGAAAAAAATAGGCATGCTGGTATTACCGCGATTAGATTTGCGTAATGTTGGAGTGTGGCGGGTAATCAGACAAATGGGACCTGCTATTTTCGGGGTTTCTGTTAGCCAGATTTCGTTGATCATTAATACTATTTTTGCTTCTTTTTTGGTCTCAGGCTCTGTTTCTTGGATGTATTATGCGGATCGTCTCATGGAATTTCCCGCTGGGGTGTTAGGCGTGGCGTTAGGGACTATCTTATTGCCTTCGTTAGCGAAAAGTTTTTCCGCCGGTGATCATAATGCCTATTCGCGTTTAATGGATTGGGGATTACGCCTTTGTTTTTTGCTGGCATTACCCTGTACTATGGCGTTAGCTATTATCGCTAAGCCACTGATAATCGTTTTATTTCAATATGGTCAATTTAGTGCGTTTGATGCACTGATGACACAACGAGCGCTGGTGGCTTATTCCGTCGGTTTAATGGGTTTGATAGTGGTTAAAGTGTTGGCTCCCGGGTTTTATTCTCGCCAAGATATAAAAACCCCAGTCAGAGTTGCTATTGTTAGCTTAATTGCGACACAGATCATGAATTTACTTTTGATTACCCCTCTACAACATGCAGGGTTGTCATTATCTATCGGTCTTGGCGCTTGTGTGAATGCCAGTTTATTGTATTGGCAATTACGTAAACAAAAAATTTATCAACCACAACCCGGTTGGGGGATGTTTTTGGGCAAATTACTGATCGCCGTATTGATAATGTGTATGGTATTGCTCGTGACTTTATCGCTAATGCCCCCTTGGGATAATGATGGGATGTTGTATCGATTACTGCGTTTGTCTGGCGTGGTGTTTGTGGGGGCGGGATCTTATTTTTTAGCGCTCGGATTATTAGGATTCAGAACACGCGATTTTTCTCGAACTATCGCGTGAAATAAAGAAAAGATTGCGAGCACCGCGTAACGCCAAATTCACACCACGCAGTAGCGTTCCTTCGCCTTGAATCAAATTAAACTGATTCGGCTATATCAGCGCCGCTCAAGAAGATTTCAAACAGGCTCATCACATTTTTTCAACCGTTTGGATCCCTAAGACATCTAAACCTTGTTTTAGTGTTTTAGCGGTTAACAGCGCAAGTTTAAGGCGGCTTTGACAAGTTTGCTCGTTGCCTGCATTTAAAATAGGGCAATGTTCGTAGAAGCTGGAGAATAAAACGGCGAGATTATATAAATAGCTACACATAACGTGAGGCGTGCCATCTCGTGCAACTGTGGTAATGATTTCTTCAAATTGCAATAAACTCGTTGTTAATGCGGCCTCACGATCTTCGGTAATGATCACCGGTAAATTCAAATATTCTTCATCGATGGCAGCGCGTTTAAAAATTGAAATGATTCGAGTATAAGCATATTGAATATAAGGCGCGGTGTTGCCATCAAAAGTTAACATATTATCCCAATCGAAGATGTAATCAGTGGTACGATTTTTAGATAAATCGGCGTATTTCAACGCCCCGATACCAACAGCATCAGCGATCTGTTTTAATTCTTGAGGGGATATGTCTGGATTTTTTTCACGAATCAACTTACCGGCGCGTTCAATGGCTTCATCCAAGAGATCAGCTAGCTTTATGTTCTCGCCTGTGCGGCTTTTAAAAGGCTTACCGTCTTTACCCAACATCATACCGAACATATGATGCTCCAGGGGCATTGATTCGGGAACATAACCTGCTTGACGCGCGATCTGCCAAATTTGTGTTAGATGCTGATGTTGACGAGAGTCCGTGTAATAAAGGATCCTATCAGCACCAAGCGTTTGGTAGCGGTATTTGGCGCAGGCAATGTCCGTGGTGGCATAAAGATAACCACCGTCTTCTTTCTGGACGATGACGCCCATCGGCTCGCCTTTTTTGTTTTTGTATTCACCGACGAATACCACTGTGGCACCGTTACTCTCTACCGCTAATCCTTTCGTTTTTAGATCTGTAATTATACCCGGTAGCATTGGGTTATAGAGGCTTTCTCCCATTATGTCTTCTTTGGTGAGTGTGACATGCAAACGTTGATAGGACAGTTGATTTTGTTCCATCGTGATATCAACCAGTTTGCGCCACATGCTACGGCAATGTTCGTCGCCCGCTTGTAATTTCACCACATACGCCCGCGCGTGTTGCGCAAATTCGTTATCTTCGTCGTAATTTTTTTTTGCCGCCCGGTAAAATTTTTCGAGATCGGATAGCGCCATATCATCGGCGTTTTCACGCTGCATTTTTTCTAAATAAGCAATTAACATCCCAAATTGCGTTCCCCAATCACCGACATGATTAGCACGAATGACATTATGCCCAAGCAATGTGAGTGTGCGAGCCGTGGCATCACCGATGATGGTGGAACGAAGATGACCGACGTGCATTTCTTTGGCGATGTTGGGCGCTGAATAGTCGATAACAATGGTTTGTGGTATGACGGGGGTGAGGCCTAATTTTGGCGCTTTTAATATGTGGTCAACTTGTGTGGCCAACCATTGCCGATCGAGAAAAATATTGATAAAACCTGGCCCCGCGATTTCAATTTTTTGCGCGATACCTGCTAGGTCTAACCGTTGAACGATTTTATCCGCCAATTGACGAGGCGGTATATTCAACATTTTAGCGACACTCATCACCGCATTAGCTTGATAATCGCCAAATTGCGGTTTAGCCGATTGGCGAACCTGAGCATCTGTATCTGGGGAAGCCCCTGCGGCAATCATTGCCTGATTAATTTTATTTGAAAGAAGTGCCTGAATATTCACCGAATTACCTTAATGAAAGAAAAACTACACTTGCTATGCCTTGCTGGCGATGATTTTAACACCCACTTTACTAACGCGCTCAGCGTTCATTTCAGCAATGGTCCAAATTAAACCATCCCATTCAACTTGATCACCAATAACCGGTTTTCCTCCCAACAGATGAATAACAAATTGCCCTAGGGTTTGTTGGTTATCGGCGCCTTCTTCTAAATTTAGGCCATAAATATGGGAGATTGCTTCCAGTTTGGCATCGGCTTCTAGAATAAAATCACCAAAAAATCGTTCATCAAGCTGAATGCTCGGTGTTTTGCTAAAAAGTTTACCTAGGGCAGGTAAATCATGTTCATGGCCGATAACACATAAAATATCACCTTCTTTTAAGCGAGTTTTACCGGTGGGATGTAGTAGATCTTTGCCACGAAATAGGGCTGCTATACGTGTTTTTTTTGGCATTTCTAAATCACGAAGCGCGGCTCCGATACACCATTTATCGGAGCTGAGTTGATAAACAAACTGTTCCCATTGATTATTAATATCAATGTCTAAGCCGACACGTGAAACGGGTGCGAGTGCCGGTGGCACAACCAGTTTCGTTTTACGTGCGGCAAACGATAAAGTGGTTCCTTGCAGTAACAGAGATACCAATACGACAAAAAAGGCCACATTAAAAAATAAATGTGCGTTGGATAATCCTGCCATCATGGGGAAAACCGCTAGAATGACAGGCACCGCGCCGCGTAATCCCACCCACGAAATAAAGATGCGTTCGCGGAGATTAAAACTGCGAAACGGCAACAATCCGATGAAAACTGAAATGGGTCGCGCGAATAAAATCATCCATAGGGAAAGTATTAACGCGGGGATAGCGATGAGCAATAACTCACTTGGATTAAGAAGTAAACCCAATACAATAAACATACCTATTTGACTGAGCCAAGCAAGTCCATCGAATGTTTGCAAGATACCATAGCGGTTACGTATGGGTCGGTTACCTAATGTTAATCCACAAAGATATACCGCTAGAATGCCGCTGCCATTGATTGCCGTGGTTAAGGCAAATATAGCAATCCCTCCGCTGACGGCGAGCAGGGGATAAAGTCCATTAGCCAGTTCCATGCGGTTGATGAGTGACAGTAAAAGAAAACCACCGCCTAGACCAATCAATATTCCTAAACCAAATTGCTGTAATAAATGAACTAAAAATATCCAACTTAAGTGGCTTTCTCCGGCTGAAATCATGGCGATTAAGGTAATAGTCAGAAAAACTGCCATGGGATCGTTGCTGCCAGATTCGATCTCCAAAGTCGCGCTGACTCGTTCATTGAGCCCTTTTCCGCCCAATAAAGAAAATACCGCCGCGGCATCAGTGGAACCAATAATAGCGCCAATTAATAAGCCTTGAATAATATCTAAATTAAATAACCAAGCGGCGGCCAATCCTGTCAAACCTGCGGTAATGACCACACCAATGGTCGCCAGTGAGAGTGCCGGCCACAATGCAACCCGAAACGACGATGCTCGCGTGCGCATACCACCGTCGAGTAAGATTACCGCCAGTGCTAAATTGCTCACCAGATAAGCAACAGGATAATTATCGAAGGGTATGCCGCCAATGCCGTCGCCTCCTGCTAACATGCCGATAGCGAGGAAGATGACCAAAATTGGAATGCCTAAGCGGGACGATAATGAACTCAGTAAGATACTCGCTCCCACCAATGCTGCACCAATCAAGAAAAGGTTGTTGATAGTGATGGCGTCCAAAGTGGGTGAGCTCCTGGATGGGTAGAATGATGAATGAAAGCTATTGTATTGATACCGGATGAAATAGGATTATACACGTAAACGTGTAAATGCAAGTTAAAGGAAACATTTAATTTAAATAATTAAATCAATACATCTTGACCAGAACAGAATAGGGTTTTAATTATACATCGAAGGTTGCCCTGCTGGTCGAGTTTTAAAACGTCTGTGTAACCACATATACTGATCGATGGCGCCAATAATCTGTTTTTCTACCAGCTTATTCATAAAAGCTGCTGTTTCTATTTTATTGCCTATCGGGAAATTTTCCACTTCGGGTTGTATGATAACCTGATAGCCCTTACCATTAGCTAAACGATGTGGAGTAAAGGGAATGACTGCCGCTTTAGCCATACTGATTAATAAATAGCTACCGGTGGTGGTTGCTGCCTGATCAACGGCAAATAAAGGAACAAACACGCTGTTACGCGGGCCATAGTCATGATCTGGAGCATACCAAATAATTTCGCCTTGTTTTAGATTGCGCACCATGTCTTTGAGATCTTTACGATCAATTACTGCCTTATTAGAGCGTAGCCTACCCCAAGTTTGTATCCACTCCATCACTTTATTGTTATGGGGTCGGTAAACACCAATGCCAGGTATGTTTATGCCAATAATACGTGCTCCTAGTTCTAAGGTGAAAAAATGTAGGCCAACCAGTAATACCCCTTGGTTTTGATATTTTAATTTGGCTTGCTGAAGATGTTCTAGCCCGCTAATCGAACTCCAGCGTTTAATACGCCAATCTGGCCAAAACCATGCCATGCCTGTTTCGAATAAACCGAGTCCAGCGGCCTCAAAATTTTTTTTGACTAGCTGATCACGATCAGTTTTAGACATATCAGGAAAGCAAAGCGCTAGATTTCTTTGTGTAATAGACAGCCTCCTTTTAAGAAAATGCATCGAAAAACGCCCAAGCAAAGTACCGAGGCGATAAATGACAGGGTAGGGAAGCAGTACTAACAGGTAAAGAAGGCTTAGACCGAACCAGGTGAGCCAATAGCGTGGGTGGAGTAGTGAACGGTTAAAAGGAGGGGGTTGTTGTATCATATGTTTTCAGTATCATAAATTAACAGTGAGTATATACCCTTTGTCTTTGAAGTTGCCTTCGGCTGCCAGTGACCGACCGATGAGCGTGGACATACCATGAAGGCGAACACCCGCAGCCAACAGCTTCAAAGACGAAGGGTATGAGTTGCAAGAAGTCTATTTTAGCAATGTCGTAAGCACTTTAGCAAAATTCGCCGTAAATCCTCGCTCAAATAGGGAGAGGAGCAGTCTAATAATATTAATCATCTCAGAAAAAACAGGAAATCACCCTATGTCTGTGTTACATAATCGTATTTCTAATAAGGAACTTAAAGCGCGCATGTTGCTGGAAACGAAGCCACGCACCACGGTTTCTTTTTATCGATACTTTACCTTGGCAGAGCCGCAGGTATTCCGCGATCATCTCTATCGTCAATTTGTTAAATTAGGGGTGTTTGGCCGGATTTATGTTGCTAATGAAGGGATAAATGCGCAAATCAGTGTACCTACTGAGCGTTATGATGATTTTAAAAATACGTTATTTAACGCCCATCCGGCATTAGAGCAAATACGTTTAAATGTGGCACTTGAAGATGATGGTAAGTCATTTTGGGTACTACGGATGAAAGTGCGTCAGCGTATAGTCGCCGATGGCATTGAGGATGAGAATTTCAATCCAGCCAATACAGGCCACTATCTCCAAGCCGATCAGGTTAATCAGATGCTTGATGATCCTAATACACTTTTTGTTGATATGCGTAATCATTATGAATACGAAGTGGGGCATTTTGAAAATGCGATAGAAGTTCCTTCTGATACTTTTCGTGAACAATTGCCAATGGTTGTTGATATGCTACAAAAGGATAAACAGAAAAATATTGTCATGTATTGCACCGGCGGGATCCGTTGTGAAAAGGCCAGTGCGTATATGCGTTATAGTGGTTTTAAACATGTCTATCATGTTGAGGGGGGGATTATTGAATATGTTCGTAAAGCGAAAGAGCAGAGCTTAGCTTTAAGATTTAAAGGCAAAAATTTTGTTTTTGACGAACGAATGGGGGAACGTATTTCGAATGATATCATCGCGCATTGCCATCAATGTGGTGAACGCTGTGATACACATACAAACTGTAAAAATGCAGGGTGCCATTTGTTATTTATCCAGTGCTCTCATTGTCAGCAAAAATTGGCAGGATGTTGTAGTAAAATTTGTCAAGAAGAGTTAGCGCTACCGATTGAGGAGCAACATCGCCGTCGTGCTGGGCACCAAAACGGCATGAAGATTTTTAACAAGTCTAAGCAATTATTACAGACTAATATGCCTATGTTATCGTCGACGAAACTTGATCAGTAAAAACAGAGTGCCGTTAACATCATTATTTGATGTTACGCTTTGTTGAGGTACTAGAACTTAAAAATAGTTTATCAGTATAAATATTTTAAAATATTGTAGATAAAGCATAATTCCAGTCTATTCCTTACCTTTATTTTTTCTGTTATATGTCTCTTATAGCAATAGACGGTACTATCACTGATATTTAATTTTTTGGCGATACAACAGTTAGGCATCTTAGTTATCCAATAATAGATTACGCTTTGTTCCTGCGGACTAAAAAACGGCACTAGACAAAAATTCGATGGATTGTAGTAAGCCATTTTGGCACTATTTAGACGTGTAATGCGATTTAATAATGCCGGCAAGCGTTTTTTGGCTAAGATAGAAACGGTATTCGTCAGTGGAACCGGTGTATCACTAAATGGGTAAGCGGTATTAAGATAAATATACATTTTCTTGTTACCACAACAATGTATAAATTCTTCTAACAAAGGACAGCGGCCACCATAACTACAGTATTGTGTTAAATTAACTATTACGATATCTGGATCAAAATCTTGTATGCTGAATGAAGCCTGCTCGATGGTTGCTGTCTCCATCAATTTTACTGCAGGGTTATTATTTAAATAAGCATGAACACCGCAACGAGTGTAATAACACTCATCGATAATTAATATTTTCATAGCACAACATCCTTGCTTCACGAGTAAGTATAGGAATCAATCCATGCTCCCGAGTACTGATTAGCAATTTTAAAACCCGCTTATAATTGGATAGCTTGAATTAATCATTGAGTTTATTTAATCAATCGACCTGAAAAATATAGCCTAAATAATAAAATTTACTACTGAAAATTTAGCACCATGTCAAATATATTGTGCTTATTTTTTGCAAAACGAAGGGGTGTGATGCTGCATATCGATATATTGCGCCAATTTAATTGTTATTAATTGACCAATCCATCTTTTGCCCGGCTAAGAAAGGAATAATAGAGGTTTTTCCTGTATTGATTTCTATCGGCTGGAGTGGCGAAGGTGTTTTTACTAATGTAATAACATCTTCGTTTGGATCCAAGCCATAAAAATGAGGGCCATTGCGTGAACAAAATGCTTCTAAATGTTCCAGCGCGTTTAGTTCTTCAAATACCGTGGCGTAAATGGGCAATGCGACAGGGGCATTAAATATTCCCGCACAGCCACAGGCTGATTCTTTACGATCTTTGGTATGGGGAGCGGAGTCAGTACCAAGAAAAAAACGATTGCTGCCACTGGCGACGGCCGCCCGCAATGCTTCTTGGTGGCGACTGCGTTTTAATATCGGCAAACAATATAGATGAGGACGAATACCGCCAACCAACATATCATTACGATTAAACATCAAATGTTGTGGGGTAATGGTCGCGGCAATACAATCGCCTCCAGCTAAGACATAATCAACGGCTTCTGCGGTGGTGATATGCTCAAATACGATTTTTAATGTGGGACATTTTTTACGAATGGGCTCTAATATGTCGTCGATAAATCGTGCCTCACGATCAAAAATATCTATTTCTTTGTTTGTTACTTCACCATGAACCAACAGGGGCATCCCCAGTTCTTGCATTTTTTCAAATAACGGATAGAGAGCAGGAATATCAGTCACGCCCTGATTAGAATTGGTGGTGGCGTTAGCAGGATAAAGCTTAGCAGCAGTAAAAACGTTTTCTTTAAAACCTTTCTCCAGTTCCTCGGGCAGTGTGCTGTTTGTTAGATAGCATGTCATTAATGGCGTGAACTTATGTCCGCAAGGGAGTGCAGCCAAAATACGATTTTTATAAGCTATCGCCTTATCAACGGTTGTGATCGGCTCTTCTAAATTTGGCATCACTATTGCCCGAGCAAAAACCTGACTGGTGTAAGGCAGAACGGTTTTGAGTATGTCATTATCACGTAAGTGCAGGTGCCAGTCATCTGGGCGGCGAATTTTTAATTCTTTGGACTTTGTAGTCATTGAAGTGGCTCACTGTTGATAATAGAAGGAAGGACAATCCCGCCTTAAAAGAGCGGGGTTGTGAGTATGTCATTTTCTGTGTTTAGCAACCGCGTTATTTCGATAATGCTGGCCTAGTTGCTGGTGCGCCTGCTTGGTTAATTGCGGCATGAGCGCCGGCAGAGCCTTTACCAATAAAGTCAAATGAAGCTCTTTTCCAATCACTTTGGATTGGAATTGGCGCGGGTTGGACATAGTCTGCTGCAGGTGCTCTAGTCATAGGTGCGCTAGCATGATGTTTAAATAATATTGCCGATGGATATGAATGCTCTGGTTTTGTGATCACCTCTGCTTCAGGTTCATTAACCAAAGGCGGGATAACAATGACTGGGATTTGTGATTTGATAGTATTTTCTACTATTAGTAGAGGCGATTCAGTTACCATAGGCTCTTGTTGTTCTGTTGGTGCTACTGGATCACTTTGGTTTACTAATGGGTAATTTATCCACACTTTGCCAGAAGCCATTTCTGGTGATGCGAAAGCACCTGCTAATGGCATAGAGGATTGAGTGGGATAACGTTCATCACGATAGCGGCGACGACGTTGGCCACTAACACGAAGATGACGAGGTGAACGACGCGAGCGGCGTGGCATGCCATTCTCGTTGTTAGTACTGTCATGAGTGATTTCGTCACTCTCTGTAACCGTTGTTGAAATCATCATTGCAGGTAATGGTTTCAGGTCTCTTTTAAGATTATCGATTGACGTGTTTTCAATAAGGTTAACCTCGGCAACAGGGATATCTCTCTCTTTCTTTTGCAGAGTAGCGGTATTATCAGCGTCTATTTTATCAACAGAATGACAACGTATTTTTTGGGTCAACGGGCGCTGTTGACGACGAGGCATAACTGTTCGTTGCGGTTCTTCGTCAAGTTGATTTGTTTCTACCGCTATAGGGAGAGGTATTTTAATCTCTGTTGTTAATACTTTACGTTTATCATTTTGTTGTCGACGCGGTTGTGGATTTTTACGCTGTGTTTTATTGGTATCTACTGTGGTGTCAACCACTGCAGGAGTGGGTGATGTTTGCCGTTTGTTATGGCGTTGTTCTCGATTTCCTTCACTTTCTTCACGGACATTACGTTCTCCCCGATCTTTACGTCCGTTGCCTTGACGTCTTAGATCTCGGCGCTCATTATGGCGCGTTTCAGTAACATTAGGTGCGACATGTTTAACTGATTTTTCTTCTTGGGATTGAGGCGAAGGAGTAAACCAGGCTTTTAAATGATGGAATAGTCGCTGTAGGAGATTCATTGACGTGTCATCAAAAAGTGATGATGTCACTGATTTAGTACGCATTTGCCTCGGCGTCATTGATGCTGTATTTGCCGATTTCTTAACAGCAGTTATTTCAGGGGATGAGGAAGCTTCAGGCAGTGGCAAGGCGGATAATGCAGGTTGTTCTCGCTGTTTACGTTCGTTGAGTGTTTCCTCTTTGGATGCTGTTGCTCCTGCAGTATACTGTTGTGCCAGCATATAACTAATGGTTGTGTTTTCTTCACCTTTACGGATCCGTGATACGGAGTAATTTGGTGTTTGCATATTTTCTGTAGGAATAATAATAGCCCGAACACCGTTAGTCCGATTTTCGATTGCGTTAATGGAGTCACGTTTTTCGTTGATAAGATAAGAGGCAATTGGAACCGGAACGATGGCATGAACTTTGACTGTATTTTCTTTTAGTGCTTCTTCTTCAATTAAACGTAAAATTGATAGCGATAAAGATTCATTGTCGCGAATACTACCGGTACCAGTACAGCGAGGACAGACGTGATGGCTTGATTCTCCTAGCGATGGATTGAGGCGCTGACGGGACATTTCCAACAAGCCGAAACGAGAAATACGACCAATTTGAATACGAGCCCGATCTTGATGTACGGCCTCACGTAGGCGTTGCTCGACGTCACGCTGATGACGTATTGGCGTCATATCAATAAAATCGATCACGATCAATCCACCGAGATCACGTAAACGAAGTTGGCGTGCAATTTCCTCGGCAGCCTCTAAATTGGTATTCCGTGCCGTTTCTTCAATATCCCCGCCCTTCGTTGCACGAGCTGAATTAATGTCGATAGCAGTTAATGCTTCGGTGGTATCCACAACGATAGAGCCACCAGATGGTAAACGTACTTCACGCTGAAAGGCTGATTCGATTTGCGATTCAATTTGATAATGACTAAATAAGGGCGTTTCCCCAGTATAGAGTTTCATTTTTTCTTTAAAATCAGGGCGACCTAGAGCAGTAATATGTTTTTCGGCGAGCTCGAGGGTGTTGGGATTATCAATCAGTATCTCGCCGAGATCCTGGCGCAGATAATCACGAAAAGCCCGAACGATGACGTTACTTTCTTGATGGATTAAAAACGGTGCTGGGCGTCCTTCGGCCGCTTTTTTAATTGCCTCCCAATGTTTTAAGCGGAGTGACAAATCCCATTGTAGGGCTTCTGTATCTTTACCAAGCCCCGCAGTGCGAATGATAAGCCCCATACCATCAGGCAATTCTAACGTCGATAAAGTGGCTTTAAGTCCTATACGTTCTTCCCCTTCGATCCGACGAGAAATCCCGCCTGCTCGTGGATTATTGGGCATAAGAACTAAAAAACAGCCTGCTAAGCTGACAAAAGTAGTTAATGCAGCACCTTTATTACCACGTTCTTCTTTGTCTATCTGAACGATAACCTCTTGGCCTTCATGCAGAACATCTTTAATTTTAGGGCGTCTGTTAGAAGAATGATCACGAGGGAAGTACTCGCGGGAGATTTCTTTTAATGGCAAAAAGCCATGTCTTTCTGCACCATAGTCAACAAAAGCGGCCTCTAGGCTCGGTTCAATTCGAGTGATTTTACCTTTGTAAATATTTGCTTTTTTTTGTTCATGACCTGGGCTTTCAATGTCCAAATCATAAAGCTGTTGTCCGTTTACCAGTGCAACCCGCAACTCCTCCTGCTGAGTCGCGTTAATCAACATTCTTTTCATCTTGACTTACTCGTTCTTTTTTATATTGGCATTAAAACTGCGGAGAAATAACCTTTCATGGCCGAATAAACAGAGCAAACAAGGTCTTTTAACGGCACTGCTAACTTGACTATGACGTCTACCTAAATTTAGGGCTATTATCTCGATAGACCTACTCTTCCTTTTGAAAAATAGCGCCTTTAAGTATAGGCTCGCTTTAATAAATTAATTTTCCGGATTTGGTGGCTCCCCGCAGCCCGCTCATCGCTTGATTTCACACTACGTCTTATGCCATTGCTGCGTTTTTGTATGATCAGGCAAACTTCATTATTTCATTGCTGATAGTGATATAGCAAGGTGACTTTGCTGCTCTAAGCAAAGATTATGTTAACCGCATCCTATACCCTTTATCCCCTTCGCCTTTGAAGCCGCCGCGTTGTTGGCTGCGGGTGTTCGCCTTCATGGTATGTCTACGTACGCTCATCGGTCGGTCGCCTTGGCCGCCTAGCGGCAACTTCAAAGACGAAGGGGATACACTCCTGGGATGCGATTGATTGCCGCCTTGCCGTAACTTGAAATTCATTGGGTATAGTTAGTAATCATTAATTGTTAAACTAGACCTCTTTCCAAACCTGCTCCGTGACGCGGATCCTGTGTTGCCCAGAGCGCGCAATCCTCATGTACTTCATGTACACTCCGGTTGCCGTGCGCCTTGACTTCGCATAACGAACTACGGTTTGGAAAGAGGTCTATTAAATAAAAATAGCGTATAAACGTATTTTTAATCGACAATTTAGTAGTTAAGCACAGAAAAAGGAGTGTCGCTAATTACTTGGTATATTTAGGATTACTAATTATGAAAACGGATAATCCATCAGTACAATTAATCGACATTGCTGCCGATGACGTTGATCAACGGATTGATAACTTTTTGCTCGCCAGATTAAAAGGTGTGCCGAAAAGTATGATTTATCGCATTGTACGAAAAGGAGAAGTGCGCGTTAACAAAGGGAGAATTAAACCAGAATATAAATTACAGAATGGTGATCGAATACGTATCCCACCGGTGCGAGTGGCCGAACGTGAAACCAGAACACTCTCGGTAAAACTGAATAAAATTTCATCACTCGCCGCCCGTATTTTGTTTGAAGATGATGCTTTGTTGATATTGAATAAACCTTTTGGAATCGCAGTGCATGGTGGAAGTGGGGTGGATTTTGGCGTAATAGAAGCATTACGAGCGCTACGGCCTGAAGCCCGTTTTTTAGAGTTGGTACACCGTTTAGATCGTGATACGTCAGGTGTATTGTTGATCGCCAAAAAACGCTCTGCTTTGCGCGCATTACACGAACAATTACGTCTTAAAAAAATACAAAAAGATTATTTAGCATTGGTAAAAGGTCATTGGCCATCTAGCTGTAAAAAAGTACAGGCACCTTTATTGAAAAATGTGCTACAAAATGGTGGCCGAGTGGTGAAAGTTAGCAGTGAAGGTAAAGTATCAGAAACACACTTTAAGGTTGAAGAGCGTTTTGAACATGCCACTTTGCTGAAAGCGAGTCCGATAACCGGCAGGACACATCAGATCCGTGTACATACTTTGCATAGAGGTCATCCGATTGCTTTTGATAACCGTTATGGTGATCGAGAATTTGATCGTCATCTGCAAAATACTGGCCTCAATCGCTTATTTTTGCATGCGGCGACATTATGCTGTCAACATCCGTTGGGAGGAACTTTATGTATCGAAGCACCTTTGGATGATCAATTACGTCATTGCCTGCAAATTTTACGTAAAAAAAACCCTTTTCTTTGACTTTAAATTATCCGGTATGCCGTAAAATCTCGGCTTTTAGAGCCAGGGATATACCCTTCGCCTTTAGAAGTTGCCTTCGGCTGCCAGAGCGACCGACCGATGAGCGTAGATATACCATGAGGGCGAGCACTCACAGCCAACAACGCGGTGGCTTCAAAGGCGAAGGGTATATAAGGCATGGTTTTCCAGCTAACCTGGTGTTAGAATGCGCGGCTAGCAGCGAAAACTTCGTCATAGCTATGACGGCAATCAGTAGCAGGGCATGCTTAACGCCACACTGAATATCAGGCAGCAAAGCATATTTGAATTACAGGCGGCGGATCTCGTCGTTTCTGCCCATGGAGGCCGAGTAAGAGCTTATTCGAAATCTGCTTTGAGCTGCGCTTAGACAAGGAAAAAACGAGTGAAAAAGCGCAGTTGTCTTTTTTGTACAAAACAAGAGATTTCGAATAGGCTCTGGACTTGTCATACACAAGTGGCGGTCTGTGAAGTGGGAAGCCTCGCCCAATAGGACGGGGAGCAGTCACTATGGCGATCTTATGCAAAATGTAAAATTACCTCCGACAGTTAATGTACTTCGTAGTGCTCAAAAGCGTTTAGATTATGTTGGCGTCTATTTTGCCGAGCAGTTAACCCGTGTTGCTGAGGCTGTGGTGAGTTTAGATAGTCATGTTGATGTTTCTTTATCGTTTGCGCTTGATGATCAAGGGTTAGCGGTTATTACGGGTAATGTTGGGGTTAACGTAACATTGCTATGTCAGCGTTGTGGGGGCACCTTGCCTCATTATATTCGTACCAGCTACTGCTTCAGTCCTATCGTTAATAAGAAGCAGGGTAGTGATGAATGGATTACAACATTACCGGCGGCGTACGAGCCTATTGATGTTAATGAATTGGGTGAAGTGGATTTACTGGCAATGATTGAAGATGAAATTATTCTTTCACTGCCGATAGTACCTATGCATGAATCTAAACACTGTGATGTCTCTGCCACGGAAATGATATTTGGTGAACTACCTGAAGAGACAAACCACGCTAATCCATTTGCTGTATTAAAAAATTTAAAGAAAAAAATTAAGGAGTAACCATGGCCGTACAACAAAATAAACCCACTCGTTCTAAACGTGGTATGCGTCGTTCACATGACGCTTTGACTGTTGGCACGCTTTCTAAAGATCAAACCTCCGATGAAATTCACCTACGCCACCATGTGACAAAGGAAGGATATTACCGTGGTAGAAAGGTTATTTTTCCAACAGTACACTTATCGACCAAAAAATCAGTGGTTGAAACGCTAGCAATTAGAGTGGATGCAGCGAAGAAAAAGTGCCTAGCAAAAGATGTCGCATCGTGAAGACTAAAAAAATCAAATATTAAATGGAATAGAATAGAGCGTTGGCATAAGGTCAGCGTTTTTATTTTTATGAGACTGCTTGCAGGGGTAGCTATTTAATTCACAACTCAAGTTGTTGCTAATGGCAAAACCTATCGCTGTTATACCCACAGCCCTTCAAGTTGCCGCTAGGCGGCCAGAGGGGTGAGACCGGATCAGCGTAGACATACTACGTGATTCGGGTGAACACCGCAGCCAACAACGCGGTAGCTTCAAAGGCGAAGGGTATAAAGCATGCCTTTGCCGATTTTTTATGATAGTAAAGTGTGACAATAGACCTCTTTCCAAACCGTAGTTCGTTATGCGAAGTCAAGGCGTCCGGCGCACAGCAACCTTCATTGCCATAAGTACATGAGGATTGCGAGCACCGGGCAACGCAGGATCCGCGTCACCTAGTAGGTTTGGAAAGAGGTCTAATAAAGGGTAGCCGATAATAAAATGAACACTAAGATTCTCGGGACGGGGAGTTATCTGCCCGCAGAAGTACGCAGTAATGCGGACTTAGAAAAGATGGTGGATACCACCAACGATTGGATTGTGACTCGTACTGGTATAAAGGAAAGACGGATAGCCAAAGCTCATGAAACCGTGGCTAGCATGGGGTGCCATGCTGCCAAAAAAGCATTAGAGATGGCACAAAAAGTACGAAAACCCAAAAAATTCGATGAAAATGACATTGGTTTAATTATTGTCGCTACGACTTCTTCGAGTCACGCTTTTCCGAGCTCAGCCTGCCAAATACAGCAAATGTTAGGAATTAAAGATGCTATTTCTTTTGATCTAGCAGCGGCCTGCTCTGGCTTCATTTATGCTCTCAGTGTTGCTGATAAATTTATCAAAAGTGGTACGGTAAAAAATGCTTTGGTGATTGGTTCTGATGCCCTTAGCCGTATGCTTGATGAACAAGATCGTGGCACAGTCATTTTATTTGGTGATGGTGCCGGAGCGGTGGTGTTAAGCGCATCAACAGGCTCTGATATTGATCGCACCCTACCATCCGATATTCTTTCAACACATTTGCATGCCGATGGTCGCTCTGGGAATCTATTGGCACTGCCTCATCAGCATTCTCAAGATCAGCCCGCCTATCTCACTATGAAAGGGTGTGAGGTGTTTAAAATTGCAGTTAATGAATTAGCGAAGATTATCGATGAAACGCTAAAGGCGAATGATATCTGTCATAGCCAACTAGATTGGTTGATACCTCATCAAGCTAACTTACGTATTATTAAAGCAACGGCTGAAAAATTAAAAATGGACATGAAAAAAGTGGTGATCACCTTAGATCAGCATGGTAACACTTCTGCCGCGTCGGTGCCTTCTGCGTTAGATGCAGCAGTGCGTGACGGACGGATTCAACGCGGGCAACTGTTACTGCTGGAAGCCTTTGGTGGTGGCCTTACCTGGGGTTCAGCGTTGATTCGTTTTTGATTTACAAAACAGGTGAATAGCAATGTCAAAATTCGCGATAGTTTTTCCAGGACAAGGCTCTCAGGCAGTGGGGATGTTAGCGGAGCTAGCGGCTCAATTTCCACTTGTTAAAGAAACATTCAATGAAGCCTCATCGGTATTAGGTTACGATTTGTGGCAATTAGTGCAACAAGGGTCGATAGAAGAGTTAAATAAAACTTGGCACACCCAGCCTGCATTGCTTGCTGCCTCGGTGGCTATTTGGCGGCTTTGGAATGCGCTACGAGAACAGCATAAAGTGAATCATCCTATTATCATGGCGGGTCACAGTTTAGGTGAATACTCTGCTTTAGTTTGCGCGGGAGTGTTAAATTTTAAACAAGCTATCAGCTTGGTTGAACTGCGTGGTAAATTGATGCAAGAAGCGGTACCTGTAGGCACTGGTGCCATGTCTGCCATTATTGGTTTAGATAATGATACCGTTGAGCAAGTTTGTGCCGCATCAGCGCAAGGGCAGGTAGTATCACCGGTTAATTTTAACTCAGCCAATCAAGTGGTTATCGCTGGCAACAAAGCAGCGGTAGCGAGAGCAGAGCTTGCCTGTAAACAGGCGGGTGCAAAGCGCGTGTTATCCTTACCCATTAGTGTTCCTTCTCACTGCATACTAATGAAACCTGCTGCAGACAAAATGGCTGTTGCGCTTGAGAAAGTCACCTTCAATCCACCTCATTATTCAGTGGTAAATAATGTAGATGTTCGGGTAGAAAGATCACCGACGGTTATTCGTAACGCTTTGGTACGTCAAATTTATAGTCCGGTTCGTTGGGTAGAGTCTGTTAAATATATTGAAAAACAAGGTGTTGAACGTTTGCTAGAAATGGGGCCAGGTAGTGTTTTGAGTGGTTTGAGCAAACGTATTGTTACTAGATTGGTGACAGAATCAGTCAATGATGTTGCCTCGTTGGTATCTGCGTTAAAACATTAATTAGAAAGAGGATGACATGAGCTTTGGAGGAAAAATTGCCTTGGTAACGGGTGCCAGCCGTGGTATAGGTCAGGGCATAGCAAAGTTATTGGCTGAACGTGGTGCCACGGTTATTGGTACTGCAACCAGTGAAGAGGGGGTGAAAAAGATAAATGATTACCTGATAGATAAAGGTAAAGGTTTTGTATTGAATATTAGTGATTGTGTGTCGATCAATAAATTCGTGGAAGAGGTTATTGCTGAATATAAATCAATTGATATATTGGTGAATAATGCAGGCATTACCTGTGACAGCTTGTTGCTGCGCATGAAAGATGACGACTGGTGTAATATTTTAGAAACTAATTTGACTTCCGTATTTCGCTTATCAAAAGCGGTACTGCATAATATGATGAAAAAACGTTTTGGTCGTATTATCACTATTGGTTCGGTGGTGGGTTGTACTGGTAATGCGGGACAGGCTAGCTATGCGGCTACTAAAGCGGGTATTATTGGTTTCAGTAAGTCGTTAGCACGTGAAGTGGCTTCACGTGGTATTACGGTTAACGTGGTCGCACCGGGTTTTATCGAAACCGATATGACCAAAAAATTGACATCTGAGCAACGTGCAGGCATTTTAGAGCAAATTCCTGCTGGTCAGCTTGGGAAAGTTGAAGAAATTGCCAGCGCTGTTGCATTTTTGGCATCAGAAGAAGCAAGTTATATTTCTGGTGAAACCTTACATGTTAATGGCGGCATGTACATGAGCTAAATCAGGTGAAAATTATTCGCGTTATTTGGGATGAAACTCACATAATAAGGTAGAATAATGGTTTGAATAGCCGAGATTTAGTTGCATCTTTTTCAACATTTTATAAACTACGAAATCCATCGCATAAGCGAGTTTTGATAGGAAATTTAAGAACATGAGTGCTATCGAAGAACGTGTTAAGAAAATCATCGTTGAACAACTGGGTGTTAGGGAAGGAGAAGTGGTAAATCATGCTTCTTTCGTGGAAGATCTTGGCGCTGATTCTCTGGACACTGTCGAATTAGTAATGGCTCTGGAAGAAGAATTTGAGACTGAAATTCCAGATGAAGAAGCAGAAAAAATAACTACTGTGCAAGCCGCGATTGATTATATTACGTCTCACCAACTGTAAACGAACATATCTAGGCGGTCATTCGACCGCCTAAGTTTTATAACATCAACCTTTAACTTCCTTAATTTTGGAGGACAGCCTTGTCTAAGCGTCGAGTGGTTGTAACCGGACTGGGCATGTTATCTCCTGTCGGTAATACCGTTGAATGTGCGTGGAAAAATGTGCTTGCAGGTCAGAGCGGCATATCCCTGATTACAGATTTTGATACCAGTGCCTATACCACAAAATTTGCCGGTTTAATAAAAGATTTTAATTCTGAAGATTTTGATTTGCCTAAAAAAGATGCCCGTAAAATGGATACCTTTATACAGTACGGCGTTGCTGCTGGCATACGAGCTATGGAGGACTGTGGTCTTAAGGTCACTGAAGAGAATAGCGTACGTATTGGTGCCGCCATTGGTTCTGGTATTGGTGGCTTAACTTTTATTGAAAAAAATCATAGTATTCTGATGAGTTGTGGGCCCCGAAAAATCAGCCCGAGTTTTGTGCCTTCAACCATTGTGAATATGATCACAGGTCACTTAAGTATTAAATACAGCCTTCGTGGGCCGAGCATTTCTATATCAACCGCTTGTACGTCAGGTGTGCACAATATTGGCCATGCAGCGCGTATTATTGCTTACAACGACGCTGATGTGATGTTTGCGGGTGGCGCAGAAAAAGCCAGTACTCCGCTGGGTATTGGTGGTTTTGGCGCTGCTCGCGCGTTGTCAACGCGCAATGATAGTCCGATAACAGCCAGTCGCCCTTGGGATAAAGATCGTGATGGTTTTGTTTTGGGTGATGGTGCCGGTATCTTGGTATTAGAAGAATATGAGCATGCAAAAAATCGGGGCGCGAAAATTTATGCCGAAGTGATGGGTTTTGGCATGAGCAGCGACGCTTACCATATGACTGCACCTCCGGAAAAGGGGACAGGTGCTGCGTTAGCGATGCAAAACGCATTGCGTGATGCAGGTCTCGAGCCCTCGCAAATCGGTTATATTAACGCGCATGGCACCTCTACTATGGTGGGTGATAAAGCAGAAACGGAAGCGATGAAAGCGGTTTTCGGCAAAAAGGCGATTAAAATACCGATCAGTTCGACAAAATCAATGACCGGGCATCTGTTAGGGGCAGCCGGGGCGATAGAGTCTATCTTTTCTATTTTAGCGTTGTGTGACCAAATGATCCCGCCAACCATTAATTTGCATAATCCAGATGTAGAATGTGATTTAGATTTTGTCCCGCATGAAGCTCGTAAGGTAGAGATAGAGGAATTAAAATACAGTTTGTGTAATTCCTTTGGTTTTGGTGGCACTAATGGCTCTTTGATTTTTGGTAAATTAGAGGCTGAATCTTAGTCAAAAATACACTTAAAATGCTCATTTACTTTAGTAAATTGAGCGTTTTGCCTGTTTTCATTCCATTGTAGACCTTGTTATACCGTTCGCCTTTGAAGCCGCCGCGTTGTTGGCTGCGGGTGCTCGCCGAATCACGTAGTATGTCTACGCTCATCGGTCTCACTCCCTGGCCGCCTAGCGGCAACTTCAAAGGCGAACGGTATACTTATTAATTTTGTTGAGCAGTAAACAAATGCTCATTTGTTGAATGAGTAATGCTTTTTGTTCCACCTGAATTTACTTCATTTGTTTCAGTGGCTAAGAATGAAGACATGCCAGCTATCAGTTTATCGATATTTTCGCCATTCATTTCATGTTTTTCTGCCTTATTAGTGGGGATCCTCTGAGTTGCCGGCATCTGGCCAAGGTAAGGATCCCCCTCTTCATCAATGTCTAATTGATAAAAATCGCCTAATTTATCCATGATAACAATATGCCGGTAACCTGCATCACGCATAAAATGGCTAATACGGATCACAACGTCACCGATATTGGCATCTAAGTTCGTGCCAGCCAGAATAATATCATCTCCCTCTTGGTATATTTGATTCAACTGCGCCAGAGATATCGTGTGGAGTAGTAACAGATCTAATTGAGGGGAGGCTTGCGCGTCCTGATTATCGATACAAATTTTTCTGACAGTGCCTTTTTCATGATAAATATGGTAAATATCAGCCCCTGCTCCCCCTATCAGGGTATCGTCGCCACGACGGCTATGTAGCTGATTATCTAAGCTATTACCCAGAATATGATCATTAAAGGGAGTGTCTTCCGCGATTAATGACATAAACTCAGGCAGCACGATTTTGCTGTTACCTAGCGTGATCGCGCCGGGTTCGTCACCATTATGCTTTTGTAAATGAATAGAATAATCGGCGGGGAGGTTTTTGAAAAAATCAATGCTGCTGCTTCTGCGATCATGCAGCGTACTGTATTGTGCATTGAACTGCGATAAAAAGAGCCAATGATTATCGTCATCATTCCTCTTGATTATTTTTGGCCATTGAGGAAACAACAGCATGCCGTCACGGGTTGAAAAAATAGCCTGTTTGGCCAGTGTGAGTTGATCTGGGGTATCGGCAGAAGCTTGATAGATATCCATGAGTTTTAACCGGGTTTCGCTAGCATTGTCGTTACGCAGTAAGATTTCTATCCCATATCGGTTGTTTTCTGTATTGGTTTGGATCAACTGAATGGAAAGGATCTGATCGAGATGATATTCGAGCATGATATTACTGGCTTCTGGGGTCGATTCATCCAGTGATAGGCTTTCATCAATAGCGATAACACTTGCCGATGTCTGTGTATTTTGCAAAATATGGTAGCTGTCTATCCCACGGCCACCATCAGCATAACCTTTTGTTAACACTAAAATATCATCACCTCCACCGCCATATAAACGGTCATCACCCCCTCTGCCATCGAGGTAATTATTATGCTGATTGCCGGTTAAAATATCGTCGCTTTCAGCGTGCCCTATAGCATGCTCAATGTGGTTGATGGTAGCAACTAACGCGGTTTGCCCACGGTAGCGAACCGTCCCTTGGTTAAGATCAATGTCATAACCGCTGCCGATAACTGGTTTTCGACTGGCAACAATGCTGTCATTATTATCTATGCCTCCTTTTAATGTGCTGGGCTCTGTTGGTGCTCCTTTGCCCTCTAAATAAAATACATTCGTTAATTGCCCCCCTTGATAGTTTTTACGGCCTATATAGTGTCGTCATGAGATCTTGAGCCATAGAGCAAGGCATCGTATTTGTACAGCAGCGAGAAAAGAGGAGGTATTTTTTGCATAACGAGTAGCAATACCTCGCCAGCGCTTTAGGTGCAGAAAAGCATTTTCCACGAGATGTCGATGCTTGTAGAGCGCTTTATCGTACTCACGTTGAATTTTACGATTCTTTTTAGGTGGTATTACGATTTGCATGCCGGCTTCTTCTGCTTTTTTAATGATGTTATCACTGTCATAGCCCTTGTCAGCCAACAGATATTCTGCTGCAATACCTTTGGTTAAATTCGTTGCTTGCTGACAATCTGCTGTGGTACCTGATGTAATAAAAATTCTGACCGGCATACCATGCGCATCCACGGCCAGATGTATCTTACTGTTGAGCCCCCTTTTGTGCGCTCCATATCCTGATTACCGCCTTTTGCGCCTGCTGCATGAGGGTGAACTTTGCTATGAGTGGCATCAATCATCAGCCATTCAAAATCTGGCTCCACAATCAGCGCTTCGAGCAGAGACTCCCATAGCCCCTTGTCACGCCAGCGGCAAAACCGGCGATGAGTATTTTTCCAACCGCCATAATCAGGCGGTAAATCACGCCAGGGAGCGCCGGTTCTCAATATCCAGAAAACAGCATTAATAAACTGCCTGTTATCTCTGGCTATGCCACCCCAAGTGCCTTTTCTCCCCGGGAGATGAGCTTCCAATAGGCTCCAAACATGATCGGATATATCGTGGCGGCGATGGGCTAAATTCATTCCCGAATCATCTTTCATTATTGAATCATCTCAACAGTTGTCGTTATTTGTTACATGATAATATATTTTTTATTACGTGACGACACTACTTAGCCCTACTTGAAAAATATTTTTTTTATTTTTATCGCCGATGGCGGTATCGTTACCTTCACCGAGATTAAAAAGGATCGCGTTGTCTTTTGTTTCGATCTCCATTTCGTCCGATTGAGGGCGCTCTTTTTTTCTTACATTCGGCGTCAGGCCATTCTGTGGCTGGTTGGCATCAATAAAATCATCGACGTCCCGTAAATTAATCGGTGTGAAATAATGGTATTGGCTGTCGACTTCTGAAAAATAAAGTTCAAAAAGAGGATATTTAGCGGCATACTTTTTCTTTACTTGGTTTATTTCTTCTGGGCGTATTTTATCTTCTCCCCCGCGTGGCAGCATTTTACGCCTTTTTTGCCCTCTGACTATTTTATGTCCAGTGACTTGATATAGGAATAAGTAGCGGTAAGGGCGTTCTTGTAAATCAAAATCACCACGACTGTAATAAAGGGTATGAATACCTTGAGGCAATGTGCTAGCGATTTCTTTTTCGGCCTGTTGATCTAACAGGCGATCATAATGTTGCCTGAATTTTTCTTTCTCTACTCGATTTTCTACCTCCGGGCGCAGAGGGGCTCCCATGAATAATTGAACATAATTATCTAGGGTTTCGCCAATGCTTAATCGGGTATATTTTTCCGTCTCTTGCAGCATCCGCACCGTGTTATAGGTTTGAGACAGGCCAAAAATAGCCATGTTGACTGCCAGACCCACGGGTCCTGCCGCTGCCGCAATTCTTCCGCCTACACTGAACGCCACACCACTACTGATCCCGACAGCAGCACTGAGCGTCGATAAGGATCCGTTAACGATGAGATCTTGCCTGCGGTCAGGATCCTGTTCGGACGAGAGCCGCGTAAATGAATCGGTAGCATGATAAATATCGAAACCGCTAGATAATACAGCTAGTACAGTAGGACTCCCTTTTAGTAATTTTTTTCCTGCATGAGAGCTCATTTGGCCACGCTGTGAACCTAATCTCGCTGTTAAATCGCCAAGCGCATCCGTTACACTGTCCACCCCGATAGCTGCAATGGCTAAATTGCGCTCTAAAGTTAGATCTTTTCTTTGTTTTGGCGTCAGATCGTCCCGATCTAACCACATTTTGTATTGCCTGAGAGTGGAAATGACACCCCAGCGACCCTGTATTTGCATCAGACTGCTCATGTAGCGACTCCCCTGGTATAGATGGCGCACCTCAGGACGAGTAGTAACAGTACGAGGGGTCATATCGATCTCTGGTTCACGCGGTGATTGAAGGGGCTGCTGGGTTGGCAGAAGATGATTTTTCATCAAATCAAAAGTCTGTTCTAGACGTGTTTTTAGGCTGATTTTTTCGACTAATTGACCCTGTTTATTCCATCTGAATACTGTTTTATGTTGTGAGGCTTTATGGTGCCAATGACCTGATTTGGCATCTTGCGTTATTTTACTGCCTGCTTTGAGGGCACCAATCCCTTCAGCAACAGAGAGGATGGTTGAACGTGCGGCGATATCAGTACGGATCCCCCGTTGATCAAGTTGTTGTGCCAGATCTTTGGCAAAAGGAACCAAACAGCAACCCACTAGGCTAATGTAGTTAGCAGCACTGTTAACACCGTATTGAGCACTGAATTTTCTATTAAAGTGCGTCAGCCTTATCGCCAATGCTTGCGCTGTTGTATCCGCCATAGTGTCGACCATAGTATCGCCCATCCTGTGCTGATCAGAGAAGGCGTCTCCACCGTGCCCGACCAATTGCCAACGTATTTTTCCACTCAGTTGAGTGGGATCACCATAAACCACCCGATAATCGCCCTTATTATTTAGCTGAACGAATACCGAATTGCGGTGCTTACTCGCCAAGCTTGCTGCTGCATTCACACAATATCTATCATCTTCAAGTTGAATGATGATTTGGCTTTGGTAATGGCTGTCTCCTCCGTTATTAATTTTGATAACCAGTGGCTTTTCCCAAGCATGATCCGCCTGGTATATCGCTTTTATATCCGCTAATCGCTCTAGCTGTAAGTTGTCGATATAATTTTTATCGCCAAATTTAGCCAACATAAAAAATTCGGCATCTGGCCAGATCGCGTCTTGATTATCTCTTATTTTTGCGATGGCAGATTGCAGATAGTCCATCGCTTGTTGCGCGCGGGCGTTAGGTTGCGGCTCGATCAATTCTTGATAATGATAACCAAGGTGTATGGTTTTTTCCCTGTCATCTAAAAACACTTTATTGAGTATGTGCTGATCCTGAGCATGCAACAATAAGCGTTTAAATTCTGCAAAGTCTTCTGCTGAGGTCAATTTTACCTGATAGGTGCTAGCAAAATCGGCCAAGTTTATCGGTGGTGAGGCACCTGAAAAACGTGATTTCGGTTGTAGATGTAGATAGGGATCAGTCTGTACGGCTCGGATCATGGCATCGGTTAAGCCTAAATTGTCACCATGCGCTTCATTAAATGCATAAAGATAAAGTTGATTCGCCAGCGCTGGCCTGGTTGCGGCAATATCGTTTATCACTGTTTTGAAATGTGCCATGTCGGCAGAAAAAAGCGCGCTATTAAGTTGATCGACTAATTTTGAAAAGGCGGCATTACGCTGAGGATCAGGCTGTTTGGCAATATAATCCCTCAGTTGATTTTTTAGGATAAAAGCGGTTTGAGTCTTTTCGATGCCCCGTGTGTTATGTAGTTTATCCAGTGTCATCAGGATAGGCTGGTATCCCGTTTTTATAAAAGACATTGGTATGATCTTTAACAGATCATCACGAGACATCACACGCCGAAATTTACCCTGCAAACTGCTGCTGGTGGTCGTTAACCAAGAGTGGGTTCTATCTTCTTCGGTACTACCATTAAATTGTTCAAAGAGATCTTGATCAAAGGAGACGCGAGGATCTGAATCAAACCAACGTTGAGATAATTTTTTTAGTCCCTGTGTTACCGCTCCCGGTCCGCTAATACTGATAGTCGCTCTGGCTTCAGGCAAAAGACCATCTAGACGATAATTGATTGCAGGCGTGGCATCAAAATCATCACTTCCACTGCCATAATCACGTTTGAACTGATGGGCGTAGCCGAGTATTTTCTCTTGATTAATATCGGTATATTGCTGGATATCAACCAAATCTAGGTCTTCTAATCGATGATAATTATTGGTTATATATTGCATCAGGGTGGTTAATGATGCGCTGTTTGCCGGTGCCACTATTCCGGCATTAGATCCCGTGAAAAATATTTTTGCGCGCCGCAGCCCGTCAGGCAATATCTTTTGTGGCGCTAATGCCTGGAAAAAATCTCGAGGGGAATGACCTTTATTACGAATACAGCTCCGCATTTTATCTACTAAAATGGCATGATCCGCGCTGCGTTTTGCAAATATGGCAACATAATCTTGATATTGACCCTTCTCAGCCAACGCCGTTCGCGCAGGAAAATCTGCCTGTAAATGTTCCAGTACTAATTGGGTTTGCAAAAGAGCGATATTGCCTTCTTGCAATCTCTTCATTTCTGTGATGATTTCTGTATTAAAGAGATCGGGTTTCCATTGAGGTAAAAAATCAACATCAAAATAAACCCCGCCTTGTTGATTGAGTATTTGCAGCCGTAAAAGATCAGAAGCTGCCGCGGTATTTTGCCGCAGCGCCAATTCTTGGTAATAATATTTTTTATCTATTCCCTGATCTAATACCGTATTAATATCTTGCAGAATATAATCGGAGCCGGCATTGGCGATAAAATTATTAAAAGAGGCTTGGTTGTCCGCCATGATATGTTCTAAATTTTCTCTCGATCCGCCTAATCGCCGGCAAATAAAGTCTAATGCTGCCTGATCGAAAGTTTGATTATTTTTGAGTGCTTGAGTTATTTCGCTATAGGCTTGGTTTTGTAATTGGATCACCTTATCAACCCAATCAATTTCACCGATAAAGGTATTTTTTGCGGCAAAATCTTTGATGTGTTTCGCTAACGGATAAACCAACAGCGCGTTAGGATCATACCAAATTTTTATACGGTAGCCCTGCTGTCCTTTATTGGTCTCTCCCCAGGCCTTAATATAATCTTGCTGTATTTTTCCTAGCTGCCCGAGCCAAATAAAATGTAAATTTTTAGGCACTGTTTGTTGCAGCGCCGGTATATTTGCCAGTGCTATGCAACGTTGCTGAACGCTGGTTAATAACGTCCGTATTGCTTGCGGAGCCGGGTCGGTATTTTTTTCAATAGCCTGGTAGAGAGATTGATTAATTTGTTGGAGTAATTGGAATTCTTGTTGGGAGTTTTTAATAGGGTTGAACGATGCGTGATAATTTTCGAGTGTCGCTATTATTTTTTGATAGGCTGGATCGGTTATTAGTATATCTTCATCTAATTTACTCATTAATTCTTTTGCAGTCATTAAAGCCGTCATAGTTATGTCCTTATATCAATTTGATCCATTTTCCTAAAGGTAGAGATTTTATTGTTGATTTTTTCAACAAATTTTGCGGTTGGCGTAACATTCATTGATGCATTTTTGTTATATTACATTTACTCACACAAAAAATTTCGAACAGGCTCCAAGAGTCAATGTGCTATGACGATAAGAAAAAAATACCCCCAGGTACTGATTATTTTAGTATTGCTCTGTTTAGCGTTATCAGTCGTGTTAAGTTTAGGCTATCTGAAAATAAAAAATTTTGCCGATAGTCGCTTAGCGATCAAGCAGGAAACGCTTTTTACGTTACCCTCGGGTAGCGGAAGGGTAGCGTTCGAGGCGTTACTATTACAGCAGCAGGTGATAGCCCCCTCCTCATTATTCTCCTGGTTACTGCACATCGAACCTGAGTTGGCTAAATTTAAAGCGGGCACCTACCGTTTGATGCCTGAGATGACGGTTAGAGACATGCTGAATTTATTGGCTAGCGGTAAAGAAGCCCAATTTTTTATTCTTTTTATTGAAGGCAGTACTTTTAAGGATTGGCTGAATAAATTACAGGGTGCGGACTATGTAAAACAGCAATTAATAGGAAAAAACAATGCTGATATTGCCTCGTTGCTGGCGTTGGAAAGTAATGCACCGCTCGAAGGGTGGTTTTATCCCGATACTTATTCGTATACTGCGGGAACCACTGACATCAGTTTACTCAAACGTGCCCACGAAAAAATGGCCAAAGTCGTTGCTGAGATTTGGCAAGGGCGTGATGAATTACTGCCTTATAAAACGCCGAATGATTTAGTGGTGATGGCGTCAATTATAGAAAAAGAGAGTGCTATCAATGATGAACGTCACATTGTTGCATCGGTGTTTGTCAACCGTTTGCGATTGGGAATGCGATTGCAAGCCGATCCTACGGTGATTTATGGTATGGGTGAAAACTACAAAGGCAAACTCACACGTAAAGATTTGCTGACTACTACCCTGTATAATACCTATACCAATAGTGGATTACCTCCAACCGCTATTGCTATGCCGAGCTTAGTTTCGCTAAATGCCGCGGCTCATCCGGCTAAGACGCAATATCTTTATTTTGTCGCCGACGGTCAGGGAGGGCATAAATTTAGTGCTGATTTAGCCCAGCATAATGATGCAGTTCGTATTTATCGTCAGGGCTTGAAGGACAAAAATGCACAGTAAAATGATAACCGGTAAATTTATCGTGATTGAAGGCCTGGAAGGCGCAGGAAAAACGACGGCGGGAGAGACAGTGGCTCAAGTCTTACGTGCTCACGGGATTAATGATATTGTTCAGCCCCGTGAGCCTGGCGGCACGCCGGTGGCAGAAAAATTACGTGAACTGATAAAACAGCGTATAGATTCTGATCCTCTCACAGATAAAGCAGAAGTTTTAATGTTATATGCTGCTCGAGTGCAGTTGATCGAAAATGTTATTAAACCCGCGTTAGCGCGTGGGGCTTGGGTAGTGGGTGATCGTCATGATTTATCATCCCAAGCTTACCAAGGAGGCGGGCGGGGCGTTGATAGCAAATGGATGGCTTCATTACGTGATAGTCTGCTGGGCTCCTTTCGTCCTGATTTGACATTATATTTAGATATTTCTCCTGAGCAGGGATTAGCGCGTGTTAGATTGCGTGGGTCTCCTGATCGTATTGAACAAGAATCTCTGGCATTTTTTACCCGGGTTCATGAGCGTTATCTGAAATTGGTGGCAGGCGATAGCAATATTAAAATGATTAATGCGGCGCAACCACTTGTAAAGGTGAGTGCTGAAATTCGGCGAGAACTTGAAAAATGGTTGGAAATGAATGGGTTTGGAGAAAGGGATGTCTGAATAAGACAATATACCCAATACTCGCTACGGTTTCGAAAGAGGTTTAAGAAATTAATGATGACTTGGTATCCCTGGCTCACCGCTTCCTATCACCAATTGCTCAATCAGCACATCACCGGGCGTGGTCATCATGCACTATTGTTACATGCGTTGCCTGGAAACGGGGCAGAGTCGTTGTTTTATGGATTGAGTCGATGGTTAATGTGTCAGCAAAAGCAAAACGACAAAAGTTGTGGTCGCTGCCACAGTTGTTGCTTAATGCTGGCGGGTAATCATCCTGATTATTATCACCTGATGCCAGAAAAAGGTAAAACACGTTTGGGTATCGAATCCATCAGGCAAATTACAGAAAAGCTTTCTTCTTATGCTCAACAGGGCGGTGCGAAAGTGATTTTGTTGCCTCAGGTTGAACAATTGACGGATATTGCGGTAAACGCATTGTTAAAAACCTTGGAAGATCCTCCTGAAGAAACCTATTTTGTGCTGGGGTGTTATCAGCCATCTCGTGTTTTGGCTACTTTACGTAGCCGTTGTTTTTATTGGCATCTAGCGAGTCCGGATCCCGGTTTAAGTGTGCGGTGGTTAAGTGATCAGGTCATGGCCGAATCGACTGTGATCTTGACGGCACTGCGGCTGACTAATGGCGCGCCCTTGGCGGCGAAACAATTGCTAGAGCCAGCACATTGGCAGCAGCGCACGGTTTGCTGTACCGCGTTGTCTCGGGCTCTTTTTTCTGGTGATATGTTGTCATTATTGCCACAATTGCATCATGATGAGGTCAATGAGCGTTTGCATTGGCTCATCTCTTTGTTACTCGATGCGCTGAAATGGCAGCATCGATCAGGAGATTTTATTGTTAATCAGGATCAACTGCCATTAGTGCAACAATTGATGCAGAAATTATCCATTGAGGCGCTATTAAAATCCGTGAACCAATGGATGTATTGCCGTCATCAGTTGTTGTCGATTGTTGGGTTAAATCGTGAATTAGTGATTACTGAACAGTTGCTGAATTGGGAAAATATGCTGTCATAATCTGCGATTTTGTCTTTTTATTTATTTTTTAGCGCCTATAGTGACGTTCAGACGAGGAAAATAGGCTTTTATCAAGAGTTGATACACTATGTTATTAATTGATTCTCATTGCCATCTCGATAGCTTGGATTATCAGCGATTGCATGCCGATGTTGATGATGTGCTAGCTAAAGCTAAGGCACGTGATGTGGGTTTTGTTTTGGCGGTAGCCACTACCTTACCGGGTTTTAGCGCTATGGTGGAGTTGATCGGTGAACGTAAAAATGTCGCATTTTCTTGTGGTGTACATCCCCTCTATCTTAAAGAAAGTTATGATGATCAAAAATTGTTAAAACTGGCTTCTGCGAGCAAGGTAGTCGCATTAGGGGAAACGGGGCTGGATTATTCTTACCAAAAAGATAATATTGCGCAGCAGCAGGCATCATTTCGTCAACATATTCGTATCGGTCGTGAGTTAAATAAACCGGTGATTGTGCATACTCGTGCGGCAACTGAGGATACGTTGGCTATTTTACAGCAAGAAAATGCACGAGATTCACGAGATTGTAGGGGGGTTTTACACTGTTTTACTGAAGATCAAGCGACTGCGAAAAAGTTACTGGATTTAGGATTCTATTTGTCATTTTCTGGGATTGTGACTTTTCGTAATTCTGACGCGTTACGCGAGGTTGTACGCTATGTTCCATTAGACCGCCTGCTAATTGAAACTGATTCACCTTATTTAGCACCGGTTCCGAACCGAGGAAAAGAAAATCAACCGGCTTATGTTCGTGATATTGCTGAATATATCGCCGTGCTAAAAAAAATCAGCTTGGAAGAATTGGCAGAGGAAACCACTAAAAATTTTTCTAAATTGTTTCAAATTGACAGATCAAGATTGGAATATTTTGGTAATCAATAAATTTTTTGTAACTACTATTTACGCCTTTTTAAGGCGTAATTTATTACTAAACCTAGTAACGTGTTTATACCCTTCGCCTTTCAAGTTACGGCTTTGTTGTCTGCGGGTGCTCGCCGAATCACGTAGTTGTCTACGCTCATCGGTCGGTCGCCCTGGCCGTAACTCGAAATTCATTGGGTATATGTCCTTTGGCGTAAATTAGTCTATTAATTTGTAATTTATTACAAAAAGCGATACCAATACTGGAAATTTTTTTCTTTGTTTATAGAAACGTGATTATCATCAAACATTAAAAAGACAATTTATTTTACTCTTCGTAATAACCAAAGAGCGCTAAAGATGCTCAGTTTAGTAAAGGATTACCTGTTTTTGTAACGAGGAATAAGAAACAATAAAAAATTATTTATTATTAACCAGGAGTATATTTCATTATGTTTAGAAACGCATTTGCAAGCCTACAAAAAGTGGGTAAATCGCTAATGCTACCGGTATCCGTATTACCTATCGCCGGTATTTTACTGGGGGTAGGTTCCGCTGATTTTAGCTGGTTACCTGCGGTAGTCTCTCACGTCATGGCAGAAGCGGGTGGTTCCGTATTTGCTAACATGCCATTAATTTTTGCTATCGGGGTTGCATTAGGTTTTACTAACAATGATGGTGTTTCGGCTTTAGCTGCTGTTGTGGCCTATGGCATTATGGTGAAAACCATAGCTGTAATTGCGCCATTGATCTTGCATATGCCTGCGGATGAAATTTCTGGCAAGCGTTTGGCTGATACCGGGGTATTAGGTGGGATAGCAGCAGGTGCAGTTGCCGCTTATATGTTTAATCGTTTTTATCGGATTAAATTACCCGAATACTTAGGGTTTTTTGCCGGTAAACGTTTTGTCCCTATTATTTCTGGTTTTTCGGCTATTTTATTAGGAGGGATGTTGGCCTTCATCTGGCCACCGATAGGTAATGCGGTACAAACTTTTTCACAGTGGGCTGCTTATCAGAATTCGGTAGCGGCGTTTGCTATTTATGGTGTTGTAGAACGTGCCCTGGTTCCCTTCGGTCTTCATCATATATGGAATGTTCCTTTTCAGATGCAAATTGGAGAATATATTAATTCGGCTGGGCAGGTATTTCACGGTGATATTCCGCGTTATATCGCCGGTGATCCAACGGCGGGGAAATTATCAGGTGGCTTTTTATTTAAAATGTATGGTTTGCCCGCCGCTGCTATTGCAATTTGGCATTCCGCTAAACCTGAAAACCGAGCTAAAGTCGGCGGCATCATGATTTCGGCCGCACTCACCGCATTTTTGACGGGTATCACTGAACCGATAGAATTCACTTTTATGTTTGTGGCTCCGGTTCTGTACGCGATTCATGCCATTTTAGCGGGGTTAGCTTTCCCCATTTGTATTTTACTTGGCATGCGCGATGGTACGAGTTTCTCTCATGGATTGATTGATTTTATCGTACTGAGTGGTAACAGCAGTCGGATCTGGTTATTTCCTTTAGTTGGTATTTGTTATGGTTTCGTTTATTACATTATTTTTCGATTGCTGATCGTGAAATTAGATCTCAAAACTCCCGGTCGTGAAAGTGAATCAGATGAGCAAATGTTGCGGAGTGGCTCTGAAATGTCTGCGGCACTGGTTGCCACCTTTGGTGGTAAAAAAAATATTCTTAACTTAGATGCCTGTATTACTCGTTTACGTGTCAGTGTGGAAGATATTACTAAAGTAGATCAAGCGGGTTTGAAAAAGCTTGGCGCTGCTGGTGTTGTGGTTTCAGGCTCTGGAGTGCAAGCTATTTTTGGTACTAAATCAGATAATTTAAAAACGGATATGGATGAATATATTCGTGATAATTGATTTTGTTATACCCACAGTCTTTGACGTTGCCGCTAGGCGGCCAAGGGCGTGAGACCGATGAACCTACCATGAGGGCGCGAACCCCGCAGCCAACAACGCGGCGGCTTCAAAGGCGAAGGGTATATCCGGTATGCCGTAAAACCACGGCTCCTCCCCTTCCTCTAATTAACTAAAAAACAAGGCACTAACTACCATCGCTGCAGTTATACCCAATGAATTTCTAGTTACGGCAAGGCGGCCAGGGCGACCGACCGATGAGCGTAGACAACTACGTGATTCGGCGAGCACCCGCAGACAACAAAGCCGTAACTTGAAAGGCGAAAGGTATAGTGCCGATCCCCTTTGATCCGTTACTCCATTTGCAAAGAAATATTAACTATGACTGAAGAAATGATTTTTAGTAAAATTATACACCGTGAAATACCTGCCGATATTGTGTATCAAGATGATTTGGTAACCGCATTCCGTGATATTGCTTGCCAAGCCCCTACCCATATTTTGATTGTTCCTAATAAACTTATTCCTACGCTAGATGAGGTTGCTGAAGAAGATGAGATTATTTTAGGGCGCATGATGTTGGTTGCGACTAAAATAGCTAAGAGAGAAGGGATTGCGGAAAAGGGGTATCGATTGATTGTCAATTGTAAGGATAATGCCGGCCAAGAAGTTTACCATCTTCACATGCATCTGTTGGGTGGTAAGCCACTAGGCTCTTTATTGGGATCTTGTTAATAGACTTCTTGAAACACTAGACCTCTTTCGAAACCGTAGTTTGTTATGCGAGGTCAAGGCGCCCGGCGCACAGCAACCTTCGTTAACATACAGTACATGAGGATTGCGCGCACCGGGCAACGCGGGATTCGCATAACGCAGCAGGTTTCGAAAGAGGTCTACTGACGAGGTGACGCAAATTTTAGCTTATACTCTTCGCCTTTGAAGCCGCCGCGTTGTTGGCTGTGAGCCCTCGCCCGAATCACGTAGTCTGTCTACGCTCATCGGGTCTCACGCCCTGGCCGCCTAGCGGCAACTTCAAAGTCGGAGGGTATATACGTCGCTGACGTTTTTGATTGGAGTGCGATTAATGAAAAGATATGGGTTTATAGTATCTGGTCTGATTACATTGACGTTGATAGGGTGTTCATGGCAGCAAGATACTGATCATCATCAAAATGTTCCGCCTCCTCCCGTTACTATCAAACCGCTAAAACCCCCCATATCAGAATCAGAATCAGAGACTGAGACAGCTCCCCCCCCGGTGGTGGAAAAGGTGCCGCCATTGCCAAAAATGCGCGTGTTCAATTGGGCGGCCAGTATCGAACCTCTGGTTGATAATATGTTGAATGTGAATAATGTCGTGGCAGGCAGTGTATTGTTGTTAGATAGTGTAAAAAATAGTACCAACGGGCAATTGCAGAGTGCAAAGGCGACCGAAGCACTGCACCAAAAACTGGCTTCAAACAAAAAATTTGTGCTAATTTCAGCGAATCAATTGGCGGCAGCTAAGAAAAAGCTCGGATTATCAGAAAATGATAGTTTGGGATCACGTACTAAGGCCATTGGTTTGGCACGTTCTGTCGGTGCTCAATATGTACTTTATAGTAATATCAAAGGAAATGTAAAAGCTCCGACCATCGATATACAATTGATGCTGGTAGAAACCGGTGAAATTCTTTGGTCAGGTGAGGGCGTTATCGGGCATTAATGCATTTTAAATGGGGAGGATTATTTTGATAGTACCTAAGAAAAAAATAGTCATTATTGGTGGAGGGGCAGGAGGATTAGAATTGGCTACCCGTTTGGGTCATAAACTGGGGCGTAGCAAAAAAGCACAAATTATTTTGGTTGATCGTAATCCAAGTCATTTGTGGAAACCTTTGCTACATGAAGTGGCAACGGGCTCTTTGGATGATGGTGTTGATGCCCTGAGTTACCTAGCACATGCTCGTAACCACTATTTCAATTTTCAATTTGGATCTTTAACCGATATTGATCGGGAGCAATGTAATATTACATTAGCGGATATTTGTGACACCCAAGGTGATGTTCTCGTAGGTGAACGAAAATTATCCTATGATATTTTAGTGATGGCATTGGGGAGTGTATCCAATGATTTTGCTACGCCAGGGGTGAAAGAGCATTGTATTTTTCTTGATAATTCACAACAAGCACATCATTTTCATAGCCAAATGTTAAATTTATTTTTGAAATATTCAGCAACAAAGGCGAAAAAAGAAAAAGTTAATATCACTATTGTTGGAGGGGGGGCTACCGGGGTTGAGTTGTCAGCAGAATTACATAATGCGGTAAAACAGTTAACCAGTTATGGATTTGAAGGTTTGGATCACCAAGCGCTGAATGTTACTTTGGTTGAGGCCGGTGAGCGTATTTTACCTGTTTTACCTCCCCGTATTTCTTTGTCCGCACAGCAAGAATTGGTTAAATTGGGAGTGAATGTATTAACCCAAACGAGGGTTACCCGTGCTGATAGGGAGGGTTTGTACACCGAAGATAATCAATTAATTAAAGGTGATCTCATGGTTTGGGCAGCCGGTATTAAAGCGCCGGATTTTATGAAAGAGATTGCAGGGTTGGAAACAAATCGCATTAATCAGCTGGTTGTTGAGCCGACGTTACAAACGACCCGTGACGCCAATATTTTTGCTATTGGCGATTGTGCGTCTTGCCCACAGCCAACCGGTGTGTTTGTACCTCCTCGGGCTCAATCTGCCCACCAGATGGCAAGTCACTGTTACCGTAATATTTTAGCGTTGCTAGCAGAGCGGGGATTAAAGCCTTATATATACAAAGATCATGGCTCTTTAGTGTCGTTATCCAAATTTACCACTATCGGTAGCTTGATGGGTAATTTGCTGCGAGGTTCAATGATGATAGAGGGGCGGTTAGCGCGTATTTTTTATATTTCTCTTTATCGTATGCATCAAGTTGCCTTGCATGGTTATATCCAGACCAGTTTGATGATGCTGGTGGGGGGGATTAATCGGGTTATTCGTCCTCGTTTAAAATTACATTGATTTTTATAAATGAGGCATTTTAAAAAACAAATTAATTATTTTTATTGTTATTATATTTTTTTATATTATTGTTATAATTGTTTTACTTCAACAGGGCATGATTTATACCCCATGAATTTTGAGTTACGGCAAGGCTGCGATCAATCGAATCGGTACATGAAAGAGGATGAGTGATCGTTGCCAACACCCCGCGTAATTTGAAAGGTGAAGGGTATAAATGCGTTAATTTAAAATGGGTTTCTCGTGATAAAATCAATGTTATTAGGTGTAGGTATTGGTATTGTTGTTGCTGTGGGTATAGCTGCTGTTGCGAGTATGAGCTTTTTCTCAAAAGATCCGCTTTATGCAACAGCTTTTATGAGATAGGTGAACGACTCCAGCTCAACGGCTAGGCTGCAATGGATTGAGCTTGCCGCATTCTAAAGCAAGTACATTGACTCGCTTGGGGCTGGTACAGGCAGCCCTTATCAGCTAAATTTTTTATAAAATCATCACCGATTTCTTTCCGTAGGAAGCGGAAGATGAGGGCAGTGCCCGATAACATCCATGTTGTTTCTGCTTTAACTTTTCATCGATGTTTGAATATTTTTTCAGGCGCTTATCGAAAAAGAAGTGACGCAAGATGTAATTTGCAACGTTATACAACGTGTGAGCCTTACCGCAAGTAGATTTGATTAGCTTGTAGTATTATAGCCGAATCATTTTAATTTGATTCTGTGTTGTCGTCGTTTACCGTACTATTTGTACTGTCTGTGCTCCTCCACCTTGAATCAAATTAAAATGATTCGGCTATATCATCCGATTTTCTGATCAAGATGCGCTCAACTCTTACAAAGAGCATCTCCTCTCCCTGTTAAAATTATCACGGTATTGGATATCGATTTATTCATTCAGGTATTATTTTTTATTAATAAAAATAATATATTCGTCTATTGCACAGGCGTCACTGATTATATTTAATATTTAAATATCAAATAATAAAATAACGAAAGAACATAATGATTACTATGTTTTATAAAAAAATATTAATTAATAATTGGCAGATTTTTTTATATTAATTAAGGACTATGAATAAAAAAAACAAAAAAATGTCAATATATTTGATAGTAAAAATTAATATTTAAAGTAATATTTATGTATAAATTATAGCAAGAGGTGAGGAGTATGATTAATGATTTTCAGGATGCTGTTAAAAAATTATGTCAGCGCTTTTCATTGGAGAAACCAAAAAATAATGAGGGGATTTTTAGTTTAAAAATTGGTGAGCAAGGGATCCACATTACCGAATATCCAAAAAATAAAATTTTAATGTTTGCTCATATTGAACAAGCTAAAATTGACGGCCATGTTACATTATTTCAGAAAAATATGTTCAGCGAAGTATTACTGAAACCTGTTTTAAGTCAAGAAGATAATACTAATGATTGGGTATTATGGAATCGACAAGATCTTCATGAAAGTAGCATAGAAACATTGTATCAACAGCTTGAATTATTAAGTTATTCTAGTGATGAACTTTTAATGGGGAGCACTATTACACAAAAAGAAAAATCTTCTAAGGGAGCGAAAATGGATATTAGACATTGCTGCAAAAATTAGTTACGAGTCGGATATCATTATTAATAATATTTTTTAATTATAATATTATGGAGAAGAAATATGACAGCAATTAGCGCAAATATAGCAACATCTATTGCAAGTGCAGTTATCGAAAATGGAATCAATAGTGGTATTAGTAGTGTTGCTGGAAAAGAGGTCACTATTTTCGATAACAATAACAATGCATCTCGTATAATGAATACTGTTCTAAATATTAGTGAGAATCTTATAAAAATAGCGGGTAATTTTCTAGAGAAAGCAGGAGTAAATTTATTAAATAAGCTTGAACAAAAAATTACCCAATTTTTTAGTAATTGGATCTTCGGTGGTGGTACTTCTGCCGATTAATATATTTATTGTAAAATATAAACATTAAATAAATTATCATTTTTTATAATATTCAGGGAAAAATTAATAAATAAATGGACTTTAATATTTAATATGAGCGTGTTTAGCATATACCCTTCGTCTTTCAAGTTACGGCGGCGTTGACAGCGATCACTTATCCTCTGTCATGTACTGATTCGATTGATTGCCGCCTTGCCGTAACTCGAAATTTATCGGGTATAGGCTCATAGGTTTCACGCCCTGGCTGCCTAGCGGCAACTTGAAAGACTGTGGGTATAAAGCACGCTCATATTTTGTTTTTTGCAATTAATTTATAACAACTTAATCGTAATCGCGTGACTGTGACATACGTTGCTGTTCCTCTTTTTCAGCAATCACGGCGTTAATTTCTTCCATCAGCTCCTCGACATTGGCGGTGGGAGTACTATCGACAAAATAACCTGTTAGTTGAGTTTCGGGGGATAATTTTCCATCTTGATATAATGCCCACATTTCTTTGGCATCTTGCCGAGCAAGCAGTTGGGGGGCAAACTGGCCATAGAAACGTGTTAAATTATTAACATCCCTTTCTAGCATGGATTTGGCGTGATTATTAGCAGCTGCATTGACTACCTGAGGTAAATCAATAATCACTGGCCCATTAGCGTCAACCAACACATTAAATTCAGATAAATCACCATGAATCAATCCAGCGCATAACATGCGAACTACTGATTGAAGTATCATTTGGTAGTCAACTATCGCTTCTTCCTGGGTCAGCGAAACATCACTCAACCGTGGTGCGGCTAATCCGGTTTCATCAGTAATGAGTTCCATCAATAAAACGCCATCAGTGCAACCATAGGGTTGAGGAACCCGCACACCGGAATTGGCTAATACATAAAGTGCATCGACTTCAGCTGTTTGCCAAATTTTCTCTTGTTGCTTACGGCCAAATTTAGAACCTTTCGCCATTGCGCGCGCACTACGGCTGTTACGTACTTTACGTCCTTCTTTATATTGTACCGCTTGCTTGAAGCTACGCTCTTCTGCTTCTTTGTAAACTTTCGCACAACGGATTTTAGAACCACAGCGGACGACATACACATCGGCTTCTTTGCCGCTTTTTAATTGGCGGATGACTTCATCAACCAAGCCATCATCTACCAGAGGTTGGATTCGTTTTGGAATTTTCATGGCGCCCTTATGCCTTATTGGAATGATTTTGGTTGAATTTTGCTTAAAATCTGTTCGAGATCCTCTTTAGTGTCACTCAAATGATGAGAAATAGGCGAAAAAATACAGGGGCTCTTTTATAGAATATCAGGCTGTAAATGAATATGTTGAGTCTTTTTGCCTTAGAGCCGGTTCTAAATCTCTTGTGCTCGCTGATACTTTGTCAAAATGCTCATTAAATTGAGTGCTAGAGGGGATTATAAATCTAAATGATTATTGATGTCATACTGCTGAGCTCACTAACAGCAAAGTCAATTATCGTAATGCAAGTAGAGTAAAGCTATTGTTGATGTTATTGTTGAAATTCTTCGTCATAGGCAGGCGCGCAAAAAAATCACTGATATATATCCTTCGCCTTTGAAGCCGCCGCGTTGTTGGCTGCGGGTGCTCGCCTTCATGGTATGTCCACGCTCATCGGCCGGTCGCCATGGCAGCCGAAGGCAACTTCAAAGGCGAAGGGTATATACATGATTAAAATTGCCAGCGTATCCAAGTAAACAAAACATTTCCTTCGTTATAAGGCGATGGAAGATAAGTGCTCTGCAATACAATTCTATTATATTCAATAGAAAAAAGAGGTAATGCGAGTGGTAATGGCAGATAATGGTATTCATGTCGAGCGGTAATGCTGGCAGTGAATCCGATACCAAAACGCCACTGATTTCTTTTCTTTGGTATCCACATTTTCTGGTAACCATAGCCGACAATAGGTTGAGGCTTAGTATGTGAATCCATAAAAATCATGGCATATAAGGCATGCCAGTTATCATTTTGATCATAACGATACTTGCCATAGCCAATCCCCCATGCTCTTTCATTATAATTGCTAATTTTTTCTTTATCATAGGCCCAACGGTTGTGCCAGGCGTTTAGAGGGATATAAAGTTCATTATCAGGTGCATTCCAGGTTAAAGCGATGTTATTTTTTAGCTTTTGCCATGGAGTTTTTTTATTGATTGTTGGATCTGTTATGTCTGTATTGCTATAAACAGGATAGCTAGCGCTTAATATCAGTGCTGTAAAAAACAGAGTGCGTGTTACTAAGTAGCTAAAATCCATTATGTATATCTCTCTACTGAGAATGTAAGATAAAATCAGCTTATCCTTGCATTTATTTTAATAATAAAATAAACATGATTTTTACTATTTTTATAAAATGGCAATTTGGTGTTGATTTTTTTTATTAACATTCAAGGTAAAGTATAGTCAGTATAATAATATTTTAAGAAATTAAGTTTTTTGTCGTTCTATACCAGAGTGCTCGTTAGTGTATTTCATACAGTGAAAAACCACGAATAGAATCGAATATAATAATTAGCTTGATTATTAGGTTATATTAAATATATTTTAAATAAATAGATTTGATATTAAATTTTAACGAATTTCATTATATTTTTTGTGGGTTGGGTATCAAATATGTGTAATGTGAATAATGATGGTTAAAATCGCTTGCCAACGTATTCAGAGTGTGTAATAACCAGTATGGGTAAAACGAGGTACAGTTCTGTCTATGTGCGGCATTATGAGTCAAGAAGTTTTGAATAAAGACGTTATCGTTGAATCTGCTTCTCTGCTGATCTTTATCTTAGTGCCTCAAACAGTAACGACTGAAGTTTGTCTATAATAGTAGTGCCTACGGGCAAGTTAAACAATGCAAAGGAAATATTTAAGATGTCTAAGATAAAAGGTTCAGTTAAGTGGTTCAATGAGTCTAAAGGTTTTGGTTTTATTACGCCGGAGGATGGTAGTAAAGATGTGTTTGTACACTTTTCTGCCATTCAGGCAAACGGGTTTAAAACCTTAGCGGAAGGCCAAAGCGTAGAATTTGAAATTACTGAGGGACAAAAAGGACCATCGGCGACTGATGTTAAGCCCATTTAACTGATCAACGCTTAAATATAAAACCCGTCATAAGACGGGTTTTTTTGTTTGTTTAGCCTTAACCAGTACTAATGACATTGAACTTTAATGGCTAGGCCTCCACGGGAGGTTTCACGGTATTTCGCGTTCATATCTTTACCCGTTTCAAACATAGTTTCGATCACTTGGTCGAGTGATACGCGCGGTTTGTTGGTACGATGCATTGCCATACGCGCAGAATTAATGGCTTTTACTGCTGCAATGGCATTACGCTCAATACAGGGTACTTGAACCTGTCCGGCAACCGGATCACAAGTGAGGCCAAGATTATGCTCCATGCCAATTTCAGCGGCGATACACACTTGCTCGGGGCTAGCCCCCATCAATTCAGCCAGCCCGGCAGCGGCCATTGAACAAGCCACACCGACTTCACCTTGGCAACCGACTTCGGCTCCTGAGATCGAGGCATTAGTTTTATATAAGATACCAATCGCCCCGGCGGTAAGAAAGTAACGGATAAAAAGTGCTAGTTCACCTGTTTTGTCTGCTTTGTCTACTTTGTCTGGTACAGGTTCAACAAAGCGATCATAGTAGGCTAATACGGCAGGGATAATGCCACAAGCGCCATTGGTTGGTGCTGTCACCACACGCCCCCCAGCAGCATTCTCCTCGTTGACCGCCAAAGCAAACATATTTATCCAATCAATAATATCCATTGGATCGGTGGAATTTTTATTGGAAGACATTAGTTTACGATGCAATGTTGCAGCACGGCGGGGTACCCGTAACGGGCCTGGTAATATTCCTTCAGTACTGATCCCCTGGTTAATGCAGCCACGCATCGTTTGCCAAATTTTAGTAAAATAGGTTTTAATGTCGGCTGCGCTGTGCATTGCTAGCTCATTTTGCATTACCATTTTAGATATCGAGGTACCATTCTCTTCACAATTAGCTAAAATTTCTTTAGCGCTGTAGAAAGGATAAGGTACCGTTAGCGCATTAACTTCTGTTTTGCCAAAATGTTCTTGATCAACAATAAATCCACCGCCGATAGAATAGTATGTTTTGCTATACACTTTTTTCTCATTTTCTTCTTTTGTATCGTCAAAGGCGTGGATTTGCATGCCATTTTCATGTAAAGGCAGATTTTTGTCATGATGGAAAATGATGCCATTTTTACTTGAAAAATGAACTTGATGTAGAACTTTGTGACCGTTATTTTCTCCGCCTAACGTCAGACATTGGTTCAGCGCCACCTCTTCGAGAGTTTTCGGGATGCTTTTAATATCAACAGTGTCAGGCATATTGCCTGCCAATCCCATAATAATCGCTTTATCAGTATGATGACCCTTGCCGGTTAACGACAGTGAACCATATACCTCGACACTGACTCGTGTTACTGTCGAAATTAGCTCCTTCCTGATCAGATCGTCTACAAACTGTTGACCGGCCTTCATTGGCCCCACGGTGTGCGAGCTAGACGGGCCAATGCCGATCTTAAACATGTCGAAAACGCTAATCATATAAAAACTCCCTAGATATAGTGATGATCAAAAAACGCGCAGGGTATTATCAGTTATTGATGGTTAATTGCTAGAGCCTATGTGTGCATTTACTCTCTTCATTAAGTATAAAAAGGAACTGCGCTTTTTCGCTCATATTTTTCTCAATTTGAGCGCCGCTCAAAGAAGATTCGAATAAGGCTCTTAGAGATAACAATAACGAGAATGCAATGTTACTCATTTTAGCCTATCGATAGGGTAATGATGAGGTGATTTATTACTGTCATTTTTAAAAATAACAATAAAATGGCTCAGACGTTTGGGCAGGGGTAGAGGTAGTGCTTTGAAAATTAAAGCGATTGAGCGTTTTATTTGCTATTTTTTCCTCGTTTCAGCCCCTTTTCAAGAAGATTTAAAATAAGATTTTAGCGGGTGATAATTTTTTTTGTATAACGATAGAGCTAACAATGTATAAATTGATTCAAAATAAGGAGGTAGAAAACAGAGTATCGACATCACATCTGTATTTCCTACGACGAGCTTTAGCTTGATCCCATTTACGCTCAATGGGATTGAGATCAGGAGAATAAACAGGAAGATATTTGAGGGTAAATCCGGCATTTTTTATTGAATGTTGTCTATCTTGACGTTTGTGAAAACTGACATTATCCATGACAATAACGGCATTACGAAGTTCTCTTTCTTTGGCAGAGTTGATGACGCTAGTGGTATTGTTCCATCAAATTCGTTATCGCCAGTTCAAATCATTCTATCTTCATCATGTGTGTCAGCATCTCAGGGCTGAATTTCCAACCCTTCCCTCTTATTCTCGCTGTATTGAACTCCTTCCCCGCTGTGCAATGGCGCTTTATGGCTTCTTTCAAACAGTTAAGGGCGACTGCTCAGGACTCTCTATTATCGACTCCACGCCGCTCGCCGTTTGCGATAACCGGCGTATTAAGCGTCATCGTGTTTTTCAAGACTTGGCAGAACGGGGGAAAAGCTCAACCGGCTGGTTTTTTGGTTTTAAATTACATGCGATTATCAATCATCGAGGCGAACTACTCAGTATTTTTCTAACCTCGGGTAATGGTGATGATAGAAAACCTGTTCCTCACCTGGCCAAAGCGCTTTTTGGCCAACTTTACGCAGACAAAGGCTATATTTCTAAAACACTATTACAACAGCTCAAAGAAAAGGGGAGCGCCTTTATCACTCGTGTTCGTCGCAACATGAAGCCTCTCGAGCACACTGAGTTTGATAATGCCATTTTGCGTAAACGTTCATTGGTTGAAACCGTTTTTGAACAACTCAAAAATATGTGCCAAATAGAGCATACTCGTCATCGTTCACCACAGAATTTTATCGTTAATTTACTTGGCGGTATCCTCGCTTACTGCCTCACTCCATCCAAACCAAAATTAGCCCTGTATTGTTCAAATATCGTTACATTATAAAATAGTCGGCTTATCCCGAATACAGATGCTCAGGTTTTGCTATATCAATACCTACAGGTGTTTTGTTCATCAGATGTACTCCAGACATGACATTAAAAATCAGATATATCGCCAAGAGCATCCTTATCAATACGTGCTCGAAGCACAAGATACCGTTCGGTCTTGAAGGCGATGATGAATAGGTCACCGGGGTTTTATCTAACTCACAGGCTTTTCACTTAAGGATACGTACAAACTCACCGGTGACATCCCGATGATCAGTCGGGGATCATCAACCTTTGAAAGCTAATGATCAAGATATAAGGTTATGCAATGGCTGACCTCTCCTTTAAATCTTGACAAGAGCGGAGCGGCGACATGGGTTCAACGATTTGTCCAGAAGTTACTGATTTTGTGCCCGGCGCTTAATGTAGGGTGCAAACTGACACAAGGTTTCATCAGTCTGTTTTCTGCTGCCAGCACTAAGATAAAAGAACGGAGCCGATTATTACGCCAGTGGCTGCATGAGGCCACCCATTGCAAGTTGAGTGAGTACCAGAAAATGGCCAGCAGCCTTGAAATGGATCTGGATGCCGTTGAAAATGCGTTGACTCATCGCTGGAGCAATGGTGTGGTTGAAGGGCATGTGAACCGCCTAAAAATGCTAAAACGGCAGATGTATGGCCGAGCGGGGTTTGAACTACTGAGTCGACGGGTAATGAATCCTCTTTTCTGATTTACCAACATTATTTGCGGAAGAGCCCTTTTATCATTAGCACTGACAAGGAGGGGCTTGTACGGGTGACCGGCAGGTCTACTCACCTACTACCTCAAGTCGGTTCGCTGTTCCATTACTCCCCATCTCCAAACTGCCCCCTGGATGGTGACTGAATTTGTTGCCAAAGAAAAAGTGCAGCTCGCTTGGTTACCACAGGCAAAGAGTCAACATCCAACGTCTCTTTCTCACTATGTGCGCCTTCTCCCCATGGCCCCAATCCATCCAAACTGGCCGGAACATAGCGAGAAATATAAGATATATCCGCCCCTCCTCGCATTTCTGGCGGGATTGCTTGCAATGTCGGCTCGCCTAATTTTTTGCTCACCGCACTGTATTCGGTTAGCAATCGTTGATTTTCCTCCGTGGCCATCATCACCGGCATCAAGTGACGAAACGCCAAGGTACTTGTCGTGCCAAGTAATGGATGGTTGGCAATACGTATCATAGTCTGTTCCGCATTCTCTCGCTGTTCATCCGTTAAAAAACGGATATCCCCATGAGCGAGGGCTTGGGCAGCAATGATTGTTTTTTTCCCTTTTGTGATACCTCTGCCTTCTTCAGTTTCTTCGCGCACATGTTGTCCTCCCAATAGCAGGCCGGGATTGATTGTCAAACCGGGTGTCTGGGATAATTCGCGGCGTATTTCGTTCAATACACGGGAGAGCTCAAAAACAGCACCAAATCCTACCGTCGGTTGAAAAATATTCGATGAGTGCTTCGCCTTTCCCGTGGAGGTCAAAAACCATTCGCTTAACCCTCTACGTCCTATCACGAGTTCATTGGGTGAGAGGGCGAATTCAAAACCGAGGGCTATATCACTGTTTTTTGCAGCCTCAATGAGTTCCTTTCGTGATACGTCGGTTGGTTTTGCTGCTAACTCTTCATCTCCCACCAAAACAACGGTTATGTTAGCGTTTTGCAATCCTCTTACATGATGAAGAGCCTTTAACGCAAAAATAATGGTCACCAATCCGCCTTTGTCGTCAATGACGCCTGGGCCAGTTGCTCGTTTTTTATCTGTTGAAAGGGTAAAGCGTTGGAAAGCGCTGTCGCGGGAAAATACAGTGTCAAGATGAGCAATTAACAAAATACGTTTGCCTGAATTTCCACCCAGTGTTGCCACTAGACTGCCAGCATGCCGCATGTTTTCCGGTAAATCATGCCATTTAACATGAAAGCCGAGCGCTTCAAACTGAGGTTTTAACCAATCCCCCACCTTTTTGACTCCCCCCGCATTTGCTGTTCCGCTATTGATGTTGACGAGTTGCTCCAATAGTTGTACCTGCTGTCAACGCTACTTTAGATTGACCACTTTTTGCTACTTTAAAATGTCCAGTTTTTGCTAATTTTCCTGTTGGGTTTCTATTCCAGGCGCCTGGATAATATCAGTCGTTTTTATAGGCAACATGCCTGCTTTGCGTTTATTTTTGAGTCGATAGCTTTCTCCTTTAATATTCAATGTGGTTGAATGATGTAAAAGCCTGTCTAAAATCGCAGTTGCTAAAATGTGATCACCGAATACGTCCCCCCAATCAGTAAAACTTTTATTTGATGTGAGAATGATGCTCGCCTTTTCATAACGACGGCTCAATAACCTGAAAAATAGGCTAGCTTCTTCGCGATTCATCGGTAAATACCCGATTTCATCCAGTATTAATACCCTGGCATAGCACAGTTGCTGAAGTTGGCGTTCCAGACGGTTTTCTTGCTTTGCCTTCATTAAGGTACAGCAGAGTCTATCCAGAGGCATAAACAATACCCGATGCCCAGCTGTAGCTGCCTTGACAGCCAGCGCTATCGCCAAATGCGTTTTCCCTACCCCAGGTGGGCCTAACAAAATGACGTTTTCATGATGTTCGACAAACCTCAGCCCCGCCAGCTCGCGGATAATTTTCCTGTCTATACTTGGTTGGAAAGTAAAGTCAAATTGCTCCAAGGTTTTTATCCACGGCAAACGTGCTTGTTTTAACCGCGATTCCAAGCCTTTTTGGTGACGCCCGTTCCATTCCTGGGCTAATGCCTGCTGGAGAAATTCACGGTAGTTCAGTGCTTTCTTGGTGGCTTCTTCACATAAACTCTCCAACGCATCGCCCAGGTAATCCATTTTTAACCGTATCAACAAGTTTTCCATTTCCATCAGAGTAGCTCCTCATACACACTGAGCGAACGAGACGCTACTCGATTGACCTGTTGCCAAAGGGCTTGATGATGTTCTGGCACCTTTTGCCAGCCCTGCGTTACCTCCTGCAAGAGATGCGTCGCGAGCAGTTGCTCATCGCCGTAAATACGTAGCGTATTATCTAAACCGATACGAATATTAACCGCACGACCACACCAGAATGAAGGCACGCTATAGCGATTACCTCTGACATCGATATAGCTGTCCCATGCCACTTGTCGTAGGTCGAAGTAGCTGGTATCGAAATCAGTCGCAGGGAGTGGCATCAAGGCTATTTTTTCCTCAGCAAAACGATTTTCCGGTGTCTGCTTGAATTGACGAAGATGACGCTGGTCTGCCACTTTCGCCAGCCACATCGCTAGCAGTTGATTAACATGAGCGAAACTCTCAAACTGACGGTAGCGAGTGAAAAAATTGTGTTTAACATAGCCCACCATCCGTTCGGTTTTGCCTTTCGTTTGCGGTCGATAAGGCTTACAGGCGCGAGGGCTAAACCCATAGTGATTAGCCAGTTGCAGGAAGCCCGCATTGAACTCGATGTGGCCATTTTGTCCATGTTTGATAACAGCGGCTTTTTGGTTATCTACCAAGACATTTTTTACGCTGCCACCGAAGTAATTGAAGCTGCGAACCAGCGATTCATACGTGTGCTCAGCATCTTGCTTAGGGGCAGCAAAGACATGAAAGCGACGCGAAAAACCGAGCGTATTAACGGCAAAATTAACCGTACAGGCAGAGCCTGCCACCTCAACGATGATTTCTCCCCAATCGTGTTGAAGTTGATAACCGGGGAGGGTTTCAAAGCGTACCGTGTTTTTCGAGGCCCTGAGCGGACGTTTGGGATGTATATAACGTCGGAGCATCGCACTCCCACCCCGGTAGCCTTTTTCACGGATTTCCTCAAAAATAACCGCCGCATTCCAAACCTGTTCACTCAACCTTGAATCGATGTAGTCTTTAAAGGGCTCGAGTTTAGCAACCTGTTTTTTACCGCGTTTTGCTGTTGGCGGCGCAGGATAGCTAATGTGCCGTCTCACCGTTTTTTCTGAACACCCTATCTGATGGGCAATATCAACAATAAATGCCCCCTGTTGATGGCGTTGTTTTATCATGTAGTGGTCCTCTCTTCTTAGCATGCTTATTTCCCTCATGGCTTTGTCACCACAAAGGAAACTGCATTCTGGCTTGAGTGGACAAATTAAATTAGCAATTTACGGTCTTTTATCATTAGCGCTGACACTGCTGCACGCGATGGTCATTAATAAATTTCACCATACTGGATTCCGTCGTATTTAGCGGTGCTGAGGCAGAAGTAGGGATCAGTATCCAGCAAAGTAGGGTAATCAAGAAACGATTTGAGCTGCTAAAAATTTTCGAGGCGCTCATCGGTCTATCCTTTCATTTTTACGGTAATGGCCAACTTGTTCTGTTGTTTTTACAGGGAAACAGCAAATTACTGCGTGATGTTTTACGATGCCAGGCAACATATATGAACGCATCCCGTTTGCCAAGGCTTCCGGTTGTTTTGACTAAAAGAGGTTCAGTTGCAGCTTTATATTCGGCCTTATTGCAGCAAGCAGTACTGCTGCGGGCTCCGATGAAATCCACTGACTCACGCCTCATTTCATCAACGAGCAAAGTTATTCAGGTTTAGCGAGTCCCGATCTGACTTGTTTTTGTTATCTCTTCCAGCTGCCTGCGCAACCTTTTAGCATTCACCCGTTTGTTAGCCACTGTCGCAACATTCGAGGAGTTGTGCTGTTTCATTTTTTCTGCAAAGCGCCCTGGCTCTTTTACATGGGTCAACACGCTGCGCGCTCCGTGGATAAATAAGGTTCGCAAATAAGCATCGTCCCGCTTGCTTATGCCCAACAGCTTTATTCGCTCCCCGGTACCGACCTGTTTCGGGACTAACCCCAGCCAGGCGGCAAATTCCCGCCCTGAACGGAACCCTTTTGGAGCGCCCATCGCGGCAACCGCTGCGGTCGCTGTCAGTAAACCAATGCCCGGTATGGCCGCGTTTGCCTGACAAGCTTTATCCTGTTTTTTCCACATCAGCAAACGTTTTTCTATCTCATCAATCTGGCTGTCTATATCATCAAGCTTGTGCCACTGTTCACGTAGGGTTTCCACCAAGAATAACGGCAGCCTTTCACGCAGCCGCTTCAATACTTCTGGCATCGCAGTATACAGGGCTATCCTGCCTCTTCTGAGTGTTTCGCCATATTCAAGTAACAGACCGTGCAAATTGTTAATCTGAGCAGTACGAAATTTAACTAATTGGCGCCGCATTTTATGTAATACCAGCATCGATTGCTGACCTTCCGATTTTGCAGCAACTGCCTTGCCCGGTTGCTGCACCGCCATCCAAATAGCACGGGCATCCATCACATCATTTTTGTTACCTATGACGAAAGCTTTAACAAATTTTAAGGACATCAGTTTGACCTTGTGACCTAGCTTATTGAGTTCACGTGCCCAGTGGGGAGCGCCTCCACAAGCCTCCATGCCAATCAAACAGGGCTCACGATTGGCAAAATGCTCGAGAAACGCCTCCCGCCTTATTGGTTTGTCAATCACTTCACCAGTATGAATATCAACCCGGTGCAACTGCATTACATGTTTTGCAATATCAACGCCTAGAGCAACTTATCATCATTGCGTTGGTGAAGAGTTCGGTGAATTGATAAATTTCAATGAATTTCATATTGGTGTACATTTCATGGGGTGAACCCTCCTGTTTGCCGGAAGTTTTAACGCTTCCATTTGTGGGCACTATGATGCCGTAGGCCAGTGAGGGTTCACAAATCCTTTTTGCCGCCAGCACTGACATTCTGAGAGGGATGCGTTCATTTCATCAAAACATTTAAAGAGATTTGATAGGTTATGTCGACAGTAGGCTACGCTAGAGTCAGCTCCACGAATCAGAGTCTGGACATTCAATTGGGAAAATTGAACGAAGCAAAATGTGATCGTATTTATCAAGAAAAGCACAGCGGTCGCACCGCAGCCCGCCCTGAATTTCAGGCATGTATGTGTAATGGCATTTTTCTGGTGCATTGGATGTAAGCATTATTAAACAATTTAGCTATATTATTCCTTATTTGATGAATAAGATTAAAGGAAATTGATATCATCCACTGGGTTTTGATGAATTACCAATGCCCAATATTTGGTGCAGACGCCCATGGCTCTTGTTTTGGTAATCTCTCACCTTTTTGTAACAATTCAATGGAAATATTATCGGGTGATCGTATAAATGCCATATACCCATCCCGAGGTGGTCTATTAATAATAACCCCCGCATCCTTTAAACACTGGCAGGTTTCGTAAATATTATCCACGCAATAAGCCAGGTGACCGAAATAACGCCCTTCAGGGTAGGTTTGGGTGTCCCAATTGTAAGTCAATTCCAGCATGGGTCCATGTGATATTTCAATTTTATTTAAATCGCCAGGGGCGGCTAAAAATATCAAAGTAAATCGACCTTGCTCGTGTTCCGTTCGTTTTACTTCAACCAATCCCAGTTTATTGCAATAAAAATCAAGTGACTCATCCAGGTTAGATACTCTAATCATTGTATGTAGGTACTTAATCATTTTTGTCTCCTAAATTTAGATATTTTGGGGTTAGTTTAATGGTAATAAATAACAAATGATGTGGCCAACGACATTGTTGTTATTACAAGGCCTAGCGCTCCGGAACTCGCGCCCTGACGCAAAAATCTAAAAATCACTGATTTTTTCTGCAAATTCAATCTGATTTAATCCCTTTCGTTTGGTATTTTTTTATTCGAACACTTTCTAGTTCCTACTTAGAATTTGTGGTTGTATTACTATCCGATTTAGGTAGATTACAATGACAACTTTAAGTGAATATGGCCTTTTTAGTTCCGACTCTGGCTGTTCTAGGAACTGACTGACTGAGTAAAATATGAAGAAATAAACTTTATAAAAACAAAGCTATTTTAGACGTTTCCTGCCATTTTTTTAGCGTGTTCGAAGGCGGCTAATGTTCGGATCCTCGCGGCTCCATGGTCGACGATGGGAAGCGGATAATCGAGCGGTTGACCCTGTTTCGTTGCCCATTCGTGGGGAGTATGAATATAGCGCTCCGGTACCGCTGTTAATTCTGGCAGCCAATGGCGGACAAATGCCCCGGTAGGATCATATTTTTTCCCTTGCAGGGTAGGATTAAAAATACGGAAATAGGGCGCGGCATCAGCTTGAGGGTTGTCATGCCAAATGATTTTATCGGTCCATGCCATAAAAGGCTGATGTTGGCAAAGAGAAGGATAAGCGACGATAAGATGGCGGTAGAATTCCCGCCAAATCAGTTCATTCAGCCAACTAAACGCCTCAGGATCCGTGTTTTCAAATAAATTGGGACACTCCGCCTGCAGGCGACTGAGACATTGCCGAGGGGATAACACCCCTATCTTGAGATGCATTTCACTCGCTAATACAAAAATCATTCCCACCGGCTGTATTTTAGGCCAAAAAGACATCCAAGTTAAATTGGATCCGGTCAAAACTTCAGATTTCAATGTTAGTCATAGCGTCAATCCGAAAAAATTTAATACCGCTCTGCGGTGTAACGGTAAACCGAATGTTACCTTAACACTGAATGCAAATAACCCTATAAATATAAACGAGGGGATTTTAAATTTAGAAAACGCAGGTAAAGAGGGGGTTGCTAAACAGGGCGTTTTCATGAACATTTTTTGTCCAGTTAATAGCCTGCTGATAAAGTAAGACAAAAAGAGGCGTTGAGGAGTGAATGGATAAACAGCTTAGATAAGTTGGTTTTAGTCGTCTGAGCAAGTAATATAGCCCATGTTTCGGGCACCAAAAATCCCAGCTGCGCCGATTATTGAACGAAAAACAACACTATTTAACCAAAAAGTAATTCGACAAGCGCCTCTCTGTCCCAACTAATCCTCTTCAGCCTGGTTCTGACGCTTTCCTTTTTCCCTTTTTGGGGCTTAGAATTCACCAGGTTCAGAAGAAAGCGCCTCATCCTGGCAAAATTCTCTGCCGAATTCTCTTCATATTTTTTGTCGTTATCGTCATTGAGATGGACATCTAGTAGCCAGTGGTAACTTTCAATCTCCCAATGTTTACGGACATAACCCGGCAGCCCTGGGTGGCTTGCATCATGATCGGTAATGTAATAACGCCAGTTGGCGTTTACCTTAGGGCTGTGCTGCTATGAAACGATGCTTTCAACGGCCACACAAGTTTTCAGTTTGGCGGGTCCCTTGGCGCAAATGCTATCTGGTAGGGCAAAGGTGAAATACCGTCGCCTGATACACCGGCCATGCCCGTCATCGAAACTGTCCGAGACAAGGTTGTTAATTTTATTTCCCTTTTCACTGGCATAGTTAAGCACGGCTTGATACAGCGAAGGCTGATTTCTTTTTAGACCGACAATATAATGGGCATCCTGTGCCAAAATGGCGTTAATAACGGTGTCATTGCATCCGATAGCATCGATTGACTTCCAACTCCAATAGCGCAAGCAGTACAGGAATAGCTGTGATTTCATTGGATTTGCTGTTGGTTTTTACTTCACTTAGCGTCAGACGATTTTCGACGCTAAAAGCACTCACCATCTGCATCGCAGTGACGATTTTGGCATGACAATGACTGCCCCGAAGGGTTTTTCCATCGATAGCGACGTGATCTTCAGGTTTCCTGACGGGGTGATGACTGTCTACGATGCCCCGCAACAATAACTGAAAGTCAGCAGGTTTTATTAGCGTAAAGAGACGGCGAATGGTGCTATAACTCGGGATACCCTGTGACATATCAACATAATTGTTTAGCCAAGCCTTGTGCGTCTCTGACCAGGTAATGATTTGCCCCCATGTTTCTGCGCCGGAGCAGACTGAGCAGATAGACATAAAGAGCAGGCTGGAAAGGGGATAGGTCACTTTATTTTCCGCCCGTGGGTCTGAAAACTGGTTCAAAAAATCAGTAACATCCGGCATTTTTTCCTCCTTGTGTTATATAAGGAGGTATTGTTTATTAAGTGAATTAATTACGCCATTTTAATGGACAAAAAATATTCATGAAAACGCCCTGGGTTGCTAAAGGAGTCGGTATCCAATTGCTCATTAACGATAAGCCGGCCTCCTTAAAACAACCGATACCACTGGGTGAATTTAATAAAAACATTGAAACAATAGAGATGGCAGCTCAATATATCAAGCTAGGCAATGGTTTCGTTAGCCCAGGCATCGCCAACGCACTGGCTACCTTCCAGTTGGAATATAAATAGGCTCTTTGTCCACATTGGAGAGCATAAAAAAAGTATGGGGCATGTAAAAACGACCCCTGTAATGTAACGAGCGCCTCTTTTCCTTTCCTATCGATTGCTAACAGCAAGGTATTAGCGACCTCTATACAGGTTTTAATAGGCAGTCACATTTCAAGACATGAAGGCTCGCCTTGCTTAGCGGGTAAAAAATCCAGGGCGTTCATATAAACGCCCTGGGGTTAAGATGTTTATCTTTATGATATTTTTTTCTGGCAGTCATGGGTTTTCGTACCACTGAGCGTAAAAAGTCAAAGAGGAAAAATATAAAATGAGTACATTGAAATTTTTAGGAAGTTTATCTTTAAGTTATTTATTGCCTGTGTTTTTTCTTGCCGGATGTGCTGTCAGAACGACAGGTAATGAACGTTTAATCCCAGATTGTAGCGGTGCGAATTGTGGATCAAAAGGATGTCAACGCAAAAACTGGCGACGACGGAGGATGAGGAAACACGGAAAAAAATGTTGATCATTATCCGTAACGGCTCAACCTTGAGTTGGCAACATGTCAACTTGCACGGTGAATACGATTTCATCCAGGAAATTGAATGGGAAGAATCATTGTTCGATATGGATAAAATATTGTCATTTAAGGTCGACTAATTTATCTCATTGCCAATTTTGGCTGGATATGCGGGAAAAAACTAAATTCAGTACTTTCTACCATTTTGAATTCGAAACCTGTCTTCACGGCAATCTCATCAAGAACAGATTGGGTTATTACCCGTTGTGCCTTGGTAAAAGTGGTTAAATTAGTATAAGATTTATTTTCTTTATAGGTTGCATGACCATGATAAGAGGGCGTTAAATATTTAAATTTCAGTACCAGTTCTTCGCGGATTTTTTTACTCCATTGATGTTCAACCTTTAATCCTTCAGCTAAATCTTTAATTTTTTTCATAACCCATTTATTCATTTTTATCCTTATTAAAAATCCATTATCGACCAAAAATAAAAATCTCTAAAATAGAGATAACTTTATTTTCCAGTAATATATAAATGTAATTTTTTTACAAAAAATTACATAAAATTCATTATATTATTAATGGGTTATTTTTAAAATACAAAGACATTTTAAGAAAATAAATATTTTTCAAAAAAATTAATATATAAAGTGAAAATTTATTTAGTTAAAAAATAAATCATAAAATTTCCAGATAGGACTTCACGCGCCCCTACAATGCTTATGCGCATTTAATTTGATGCCGAAGCGATTGTATTCTGCATAAAGTTGGTGTAAGTTAAATAAATTGTGGGTGTTACGTCGATTTACTTTCTCCGTCCTTTTTACTGTCTAAATATTTTGCACAAACTCCTGCTGCGTTGCCTCCGCAATACTCAGATTAAATTTCCTATTATGCGCCTTTCATTCGAAAGGGCGGCTTTCCCGTTCCTTAAAGGCGCACGGATTAACATGCATTTACCGTCATAAAAAAACAATGGAAAATGGAAAAAATAATGGAATATCAAAATGTCGTGCTACAACTAAAAAACATTGCTGTAGATCAGGATAAATACAACAAAAAAGGCGATTATTATACTTTTATACAAACCAGAAATAATTATCTTGCCCGGGCGGGTGCTTTATCACCATTAGAAGAAACAATGCTTTTATTTAAAATGCTCGACTGCTTAGATAAATGGATTGTGATTCATAATAAAAAGGGAGAAAAAAGATATACCCCTTTCTTATCCAATATTCTGTTAGCACGAAAAAATGCCCTAATGACCAGCGTGCCTAAAATTCTGCATTTTGTATGCCTGTGTGAAATAACAGACATTCAGCGCGATTATATTAATCTATGGATACAAGCCAACCCAGATTATGCCATCCGGATCTGTACCGATAAATACTCGCTTTTAGCAAAGGAGCTCGCGGTACGTCTACAAAAAAAAGCCAGTGAAGAAGCTTTACAGTATTCAATTAATGCTTTTCCAACGATCCTATTTCGCTGGCAGAGTGATGCTTTTAGCTACATCAGAAGAAAGGTAGCGGCAACAGCAAAGGATGGTATTGAGAACAGCTTCGACAATTGTGTCAAAGCCTATTGTCAAGAAAGAGGATTAGCAAGTGCTGAAGTGCTAAGTACAATATGTGAAGCAAATAGAACGGAGATATCATCAACGCTTAGAGAGTTGAAAAGAAAAAATCCCAAAACGGATATACAGTTCAACATTAGTGAACAAATTTTTATTCCTTGGCCTTCAAATTATTTAACAGAACTGGTTTTACGAAGCAATTTGATTACAGCCAGTGATTTGCTGGGTCTTGAAATGCTGCAAAAAGAAGGAGGCATTTATTTAGCCACTACCCTGCTACCTGCCATTGATAAAAATCTATTTCATATTCAACATCGGAGCTTGATTCAAACCAGCCTCCAGGATCCTCATGGAACACAGAGTATCGCGGTGATTATCAGTCTTATCCTCGATAAGTTGATGGAAGAGTATGATCCGCAAACCGGGGTGAGAAAACCCTCCGCTCGGGCAAACTTGCTGCAAGACTATCCGATTTATGATATCCATCCCAAAAAACGTGCAGAAATAAAAGAAGCAATAAAAAATGCCCAAAAGAAACAGCAGAAACTGTTTATAGGATTAGGCGAAATCAAGGTCGATCCTGTTTTTCAATGCTCTTATGCTGAGGGTAATATTAGCGCCGTAGCAGCACAGAAATTGAGTGACAATGAAGAAAATCCATTTCTTGCTCAATTGTTAGCTAACTTTAACAAAGCATACAATATCATTGAGAAATACAATCATTATGGCTTTAACCTAAGCATGCCTGCTTTATGGCAACCCATTATTCCTGATATTGAGGCAGAGATAAAAAGCGCAAATCTTTGTCTCAGTGCTAAGGCTGTTTTGAATTATCGCTGGGACATTCTCAATCAATATGAACAAAGTAGTGCTGAACTTTTAGGAACCTCTGCCTACGATTTTGTTTATTCTCAGCTATTAGAGAAGATACTGGGAACGACACCCGAGGCTCAGGGCGAAAAAGTTTTTATAACCCATCCCTCTACTTTTCAAAAAAGGTATACGCCTTCCTTTAGCGCTGTGACTATGTTAACCGAAGAGGTTTTATTATCGCACTTGATGGGGCGAATGCACTATCTTCAGCCCTTTGCCAACAGCCCTCAGTACGGCGGTCAATATATTATCCAACTCTATAGTGATCAGCTAAGCGTACAAGCAGCTCAGTTTTTATACAATCAAAACAGAGATGTGAGTGATTGGTATCAGTACGATACAGCAGAAAATAAGCTGGTTCTTCATCCTGCGGTAGCCACTACCGCCGCTAGAGTCAATAAGGGAAAATACATTATTTTGCTCGGTAATGGCTCACCGATGAGTGAGCGTTATATGAAAAAAATCATAAAATTATTGAAGGAGATTATCCTACCGATCGACATCTCTACCATAGAACAAGTCACCTTGCTGGGTTGCCAGCTACACAAAGGTGATGGTATTGCAGTAAAAGATAATCTGATCTTCTCAATAGAGAGCCTTTATGATGCTTTTGATAAGCATCAGCGTAAGATAAATGTCGGTCAAATCGTTGTACAAGACAAGCTATTTTTTATCGATATCATGGGTCGTAAATGGCAAGGGAAATTGTACGCAGAGGGAAACAATCATGTTGCAATACAAGCAGCAATAAATTGGAAAGAAGCAATAGAAAATGACCAAGAAGCTGTGGTTGCAAGATCGACAGATGGATTGACCTTATCCTATCAGACCCGATCTTTTGGCGAAGATATGCAGATAAATAATAAAATTATCACCATGAATAACGTTAATCCCACCCCTTTTAGCTTAGGCTCCGTAATGGAAATCCCCATTATCCATCCAGAAAAACACGTAGCATGGATGAAAGATCCGACAAAACTTGATGGATGGCTCGATTTCAAAACGGCGCAAGAGATGTTAAAAGAAATGGAGCAAGGCGTAGTGGTGACGGTAGCCGAAAGCATGGCATTAATTGCGGCGATGGGTAAGGTTGATCATGAGATCATCATCAATGATCCTGACCTTTACAAGATAGCCACAGTAATGCGTGCTTTGGAACAAAGTATTGCGGTTGAAACCTATGCTGACTGGTATGAAATCCTTGACTTTAGTTGTAGTAAAATAGCATTTAACCAGCTCATCAATACCCTTTTTCCAACCCCTTTGCTACTCACTCAAGCTTTTAATCGCTTGCAATGGCGAGTTCGTGGTAAACGTATTACCTTCTTCAATCTCAACCTAAATAAATATGGCAGCGCGACAAACCTGAAACGATGGATGAAAAGTAAAATTGCGATTAAAGCCATTTTTTTAGGCAGCACAGAATCGCTTTTGTTATTTGATAAAAAGAAAAATGACCAACATCATGCTAGCCAAGTAGAGCAGATCACCAGTAAAGTAGAAAGTATAGAAACTAATTTAACTAACCTCGATAATACCGGCCAACCTCCTTATTTTCCCTTCAAACGCTACTATTACTCATTGTGGGATCCTAAATTCAGTTTGCAACAACCTTTACAACAACAGCATCAGCCCATTTTATTAAAAAATTATTTTAATAATAATTATATAGATCGAGCACAGCAATTAGATTGGCAGGCAGAACTGCATCCCAGTTTAATTGTGGCTGATAATTATACGCGCAAACGCACTTGGAAACGTCTTAATCAAGAGGAGTTACATAAGAATGGATTAGCGCAAGAAGAATGGATGTTGCTGTTTTCAACACTAGAATACGATCCGTTAGATAAAAAATTTACCGTTAGCTATTTGAATACTAAAAACTACCGAAGGATCACTATCGCTACTCATAACCCCATTTTTGCTGAGATGAAAATCTATTTAGATAAAAATGCTGAACTTATTAAACAGAATTATCAATTAACAAAAAGAAAAAACCCGACGGCAAGAACCTTGGGTCGTATGGGTGGTGTCGGTAGCTTTGCTAATTTTGATGACTCGGTTATTTCTATTTATCATTTTTTTAAAAAAATTATCTCCTCTAGTGAAGATAAAGATAAAGATAAAGATAAAGATAAAGATAACCTCAATACGGCTTTGGAACTCTATATTTGGATATCCGTGGTAGCGGATTTCAACAATCTACTGAGTTTTCCCTCTACCTTAGCAGAAGGAGCGGCGAGATTGGCTCACTCTAGTGCTGAATCAAACCGTTTATTACAATATTTCCCTGGAACCATTGCTTCTTTTCTCAACTATAGTGATGAAATTTATCGCTCAAAGTTCATACAAGATCTCAGTGCCTCTACCACAACGGCGAGTTTTATCTTAAATTTTGTAAGTTTAGGCGTTAATACCAATTTAGCTATCGAAGCTAAAAACGATCGTCAACGTAGTCTCGCCATCACGAGAATTGCATTTGATAGCGTGAGCTTCCTTTTTAGTATTTGGAGTTGGCGGGCGATGCTCGCTACAGAGGGTTTTTCACCATTGCTAACGGTGATTGCTGCTGGTTATGGTTTAGCCTGGATAAGTGAAAAAATCAGCAATTTTTTAGATGAAAATATTGACAATATTACCCTGACGCAAAATATAGGTAACTTCTTTAATCAGCTGAAAAAAGGCTTTGAACGAGGTGGATTTAATCTGATTAATAATGAATTATTAGCGCCTGTAGAAGGAGTGGTCATTAAAGACATCCATCTGGAAGACATCAGTATGCCGAAGGTAATCTTCGATAATATAGGGGTACAGATACGTAAAAAAACCGACCAAGGACAAGATTTGGTCGAAGACAGCAATGATCCAGATGCTTATCTCAATCTGAGTAAACTAAGTGGAGTAGTAGAAAACCAGCCGGTTGCCATAGCGGATCTCTCAGGTATCAGTCGTTCGGCTTTAGAAACGCTAATTTTACCTTGGTCACCGCGAGTCAAAATTAATCCGTCGTACGAGGAAACAGATTTCATTGCATGGCGTAATGATCGTGAATTTGATGCTTTGCGTTACTTTGCAGCTAAAGATCCGCATTTTGTTTTTGAATATTACCAACATCCAACGCCGGTAAAAGAATTAATATCGCCCGTTTTAACTGGGATACGAGAATCTGTTGGTGTCGGCTGGATGGCTATCAACAAATTACAATCTAATTATGAAAAAACAGAAGTTAACGTCTATTTTGGTAACAATGATTACAAATTAATGGCGCCAGGGATCAAGGAAAATGAAAAAATAAGTGAGTCTGTTTGTAAAAATTATTTGCACTATCGGTTTTATGGTCCAGAAGTTGGCGGGGCGAGTATTTTTCTGGCATTAAACAGGGGGCAAGCTGATATCACCATTGAACGTAGCAATCCTGATGTTACTTGGATCATCAATGCGAATCATCATTATCTTCCTGATATGTATCTGAGGCCGACCCATACTGGCTGTATTCTCTCCGACAGGCAACCGGATAAACAAGGAGAAAAAAACACCATTACCATCAATATCAACCAACGTGATAACACTACGCTGACTTTTCAGTTGCCTTTGGGGGTAGTGACAACAGACTTAACCAAAGATACGCAGTTAATTATCAGAGAGTTTAATGCCAAGTCTTTTATGTCTAATCTAACACCCTATATAACCCATTATCTTGATCCTGAAGGTAAGACAAAGAGAATGTCGCCAACAATGAAAAAAGCGACATTACTCAAGCGCTATTTGCAATTTATGACTACGGATAAAACTGTATATCCACGCTATATTCCCATTCAAGAATTTTCTCTTACCGGTGATGAAGACAGCCATGATGTTTACTATTCCGTACACAATGAAGAATTTATCCATACAAAAAATCAGCCCGGAACGCTATTTGAAGATACCCATCGTAGCAATATTCAGGTCATTTTTCTTAATGAGAAATATGCTTGGTTTAAAGGCGATTTATTGATGCATCAGTTTCTTGATGACACTAAGCCCCTTTACCTCTATAGAAATCTTGTTTGGGTCTCAGACATTGAAACGAATACATTGAAACACATTTACTTTCCATTTTGTCATATACCTGATGTGCTTGATTCTTACCCCCAAGCTGAGCAAGAAAAGATAAAATACGCCTCCCAATCAACAATTCACCTTCTCACTCAGCCAAAAGATATCATCAGATACATTGATTTTGAACAAACCTATTGTTACAAACAGCAACAGGATCATGAAAAATACCTATCCATCAGGTACAAAATTGATACTCGCTATCCCGAAAAAGGATTGCTGTTTGCTGCAGCCGATAATTTACCGGAAGAAATACAAGATCAACTCATTGAAAGCCGTAATATCAGTGCACTGAATCAGTTTATGAAAATCAATACTTATACAGAGGTTAAGGATCTTTCTTACAGTGTGCTGGATCCGTGGAACCCGACAGGACAAAATATAAAGACAATAGATAATGTTATTACTGATACCATCTTCTCTGCTGGGTCTGGCATCATATGGCCATTGCAAGGGAGCGTGGAGGTGAAAGGGCATGTGCAGGCGCGTCTTCCTGATAATGTTCTCAATAATCCTAATGACATTATTAGTTATGCTGGCACCACAACGAAAATGCTTGATTCCAATGCTAGAGTGAAAGGTGTTATCGAAACCATTCATTACCATTTCTGGTGCATTCACGATAAAAATAAAAATGTTACCAAACTATACGCACAACAAGATAATCGTCTTGCAACAAAAATGCACTTGAGTGATTTTAATATTCATCAAGTATTAAACATAGATAATACGATTATTAGTACCGAAGATGGCCTGTTATACGGCCTTGAGGATGATAAAACTATTGTATTGTCGGGGATAGGACAACGTTGGTTATTGAAAAAAGGGAATTGGTGGATTTCTTTTAGACACTATATCGATACACTGACAAAGAGGATGACCGGCTTACTTTCACTGCCAGCAGAACAAACAAAACCTATTCATATCGCGCCTTATTTAACATTTTCCGGATTAGTCGAAAATAAAGAGAAAAAACCGCTATCAGTTTGGTATGACGTTGCCAGTCAGCAATTTTTTATTTGTAAAAATAATGAAAATCAGCGGATATTTTATCTAGGGATAGATAATGAAAATAAAAATGGGGCTTGGCTCCTTAAAATAGAAAATGATAATGAAAATGTAAAAGAAATTGCCTATGTTACTTCTATAAAAATCGATGAATTGAGCCTATATTTTCAAGGGATAATTTTAAAAAAAGAGGAAGACAGTCAGCAAATAACTCCCCTGCCTGAATGGGTCGGATCATCTTCACCCATTTCTTTTATACAGGTTAAGTTAGAAAGAGAAGGTATAAAAGGAACGACCACCGATGGACTGGTGCTAAATGTCAGTAGAAAAAATAAGGGATTTAACATTACATTATTAACCATCACCCCTCTCTTTAGCGATACGTTAAAAGTGAAAGAAAATGCTTCAATAACGCCAAACTCTGACGATTGGAAGGAAATACAAAAAAAGATTAAACAGTTGGTACAACATTATGCTCATACTGAAATTATCAAGCTGAAATTAAATCATGATCAGCAGGGTTGGTACTATGTAAACCATCATAATTTATTTTTACCCTTTAGCACGCATGACAGTACCGGTATAAAAATACATAATTTAGATCACTGTCTTGGTTATAATAGCCAACACCATTACACTTATTTTAATAGCCAGCAGGGTGAACAAAAGAATTTGATAAAAATGGGTCAAGACGGCAGAGTCATGAAGATTGTGTATAACAAAGGAACGCTTTATCAACGCACCTCCTCTCTTCTTATTTTAGATCCAGGATCTGTCTCAGTGCTTACTGATGATGATTATGTCAATGTAGATGTTCCGGCCTTATTGATCACCAGCCATTTTGATCAAACTGAAAATGGCTTCTTTACCTTTCAGGTCGAAAAATTTTTCTATCCCGTGATATACCTGATACATACTAATTTAGGAAAACTACAATGTATTATGCCGAGTACACCAGAAGAGTTGTTGATTACACAAAAGGGCTGGTCTATTTCCCTGATTATAGAAAAAAATTTATTAATGTTATTTGCTTCGGATAATCAAAAAAAGGCAAACCTTGAATTTATATTCAGAGGAATAACTGTGCCAGCAACAGGCTTATCAACATACTATATTCCGCTTGAGGGTCATGCGGCGGTAGGTTCTATTATTGATGTTAGCATCTCATTGTTAGCCTTAGAAACCTATTACTATGCTCTGTATCCACATGAAGACAAAAAAAGGATGGACGGTCACCTTAGCGCTCCCTTTCCTAAGTTTTCAGCTTGACATCCTCCCCGCCTCAAAATCTCTTAAAGGCGGGGATGTGAGACCGATGAGCTTAGACAAACTACGTGGGGTCGTGTGGAAGAACTGACAAAATGTGTTGAATTTAATCGATAATATGACGCTCCGAAAGGCTATCCAAACAGTCAGAAATAGAACGGAGGCTTATCACCAGTTACAGGGTCTCATCAGGAAAATTTATCGCGGAGTTTTTAAAGGACAAAAGAGAATAACTAATCAGGTCAGTGCGCATGTAGTAAGACTGGTTGCAAATTCTATCATTGCGTACAACGCCATTATTTTGAATACTCTTTATGAAAAAATGCAAGCAGAGGGAGTTAACCAGACAATTATTGATGAATTTGTCAGGATTTCTCCTATTGCCTGGGCGCACATTGCTTTCACTGGTAAGTACAATTTTAAAAAGAGCAAGAGTGGGGTTGATCTAGATACGATGATCAATGAGCTTGAAAAACATTTAAAACGACGCTTCTGGAAAGCCGTTTAACCCAGAACGAACACTTTTTTATGCTCTCCATTAAAGGCGTCGGTAAAATTTATCAGCAGACCTTTATCGATACCTATTCCAGAGTCGCTTTTGCTAAGGTCTATACAGAGAAAAATGCCTTGGTTGCAGCAGATGTGTTAAACGACTAGGTGCTGCCATTATATGATGAGCAAGCGGTTCCCTTATTGCGTATCCTGACCGACAGAGGCTCAGAATACTCAGGTATGGAAGCCCTGAAAAACCGCTAAAAGTAGTCTATTCTGTCATTAATAATTTTTTTAGGTTAATAGTGAAATGAAAACGAAATCGACGAGACGAGGCGACTTTTTAGCGCAGATGAATAGGATAGTTCCCTGGGAAAAAATTCTGTCTAAACTCAGTATCAATTATCCTAAGCCAACAGCCAAAGGGGGAAGACCGGCAAAACCTTTAGAGGTGATGCTGCGGATTTATTTTTTACAAAATGGGTTTAATTACGCTGATTTATCGATGGAAGAAGCGTTATATGACATCCCCTTACTACGTCAATTTACCGGTGTCTCCGTCGATGCGATTCCCTCCGATCCCACCATTCTGCATTTTCGACACTGGCTGGAAAAACATCATTTAAGCGAATCATTGTTTGAAGAGGTCAATGCGCATTTAGCTTCGTGTGGGCTGTTTATCAAACGGGGTAGTATTGTTGATGCTACGATCATTCATGCACCCAGTTCAACTAAAAACCGGCAAAATGGCCGCGATCCTGAAATGAAAGCCACCCGTAAAGGCAATCAGTGTTTTGGTATGAAAGCGCATATTGGTGTGGATGCACAGACGGGTCTGGTGCATTCCCTGGTAGGAACCTCGGCGAATGTAGCCGAGGTAACGCAAGTTCATCACCTTCTTCACGGCCAAGAAGAGGTTGTCCATGGTGATGCCGGTTATAAAGGCGTGATGCGACGCAGTGAACATCAACATCGTGCGGTCATCTGGCACATCCCCCGACGGAGGGTATTGGCCTTGCCCGGGCAGGAGCAGCAGGTATGGGAGAAACATCGGCATCGGCAAAGTCTTATTGCGAAAATCCGGGCTAAGGTTGAACATCCCTTTCGGGTGTTAAAATGTCAGTTCAACTTTAGAAAAGTGCGCTACAAGGGCTTGGCAAAAAATACCGCGCAGTTATTCAGCTTATTTGCTTTGACCAATCTCTTTCTCGCTAGAAAAATCCTGCTCTGTAACCCCTGATTTTCCATTGATACTGAAAAAAAGTGTATCCGCCGTCTCTATACCGTAAAAAAAGAGTGCATTGATTTTCTTTTTTATTACATGACTTTAAGAATTAACGCTATTAGCTCAAAATATAGCATTCATTATCGGTTTTTCAGGGCTTCCATATGCCAGCCCCCTTGCCCTTTTTCAGAATACCAGCCTTTATTACCTTTGGTGATTAACCAGCCGTCCGTTGTGATATCGCCTTTAGCTAAAAGGGTTTTGGCGGTGGTGATGGCACCGCCAGCATGGAGGTTACCATTAATGTGAGCCGCCCCGGTGGTATGCAACGTTTTGGTTTTTACTGTGTTGGCATTGAGCGCATTAACTTCGTCAACGTTATTCCTGCCCATATTGAGTGCGGTTCTCATGGTATTTAATTCGCCTTGACCCGGCACCGCGTGGCGATACAAATAATCGTTTTTTCCTGCACCTTGCGAAAAAAAACCAGCAATCACTACCTTGCCGTCACCGGGGTTATAGCCGCCGAAGGTGGAAAGATTTTCCGTCCAGCCGCCCATCACGCCTTTTGCGACGGCGCCTTCAATGTAACCGCCGCTGCCACCAATCCGGGTCGCTATTTTTCGAGCTGCACTGAGACTGAGCGGGACACCACCGGCCAGAAAAATCATATGATGAAATTTCAAGGCGCTAGGTTGATAAATTCGCGTGTGATAACGACTGGAAAAATTATTGGCGGCGGAAAACCCCTTAGGTAAATAATCCGCCTTAATAAGCATCGGCACATCGAGGATATAGGGGGAGGTCGCGGTAGCATGTTTTCCGATCATCAACGCGTTGTCAGTAATGTATTTGTTAGTGGCTTTTTCTACTCGCCGGGCATGGCTGGCCGCGGTGCTGTATTGCTGATCTTTATTAAACGCATACACCAGGGGTGCCACGATAAGCGCAAAGCAAAACAGCCCGACCCCCAAGCCGGTGGAAGCATCGGAGATGTGCCAGATGCCTTTTTTTAAATATTTCATTTTGATGCCCTTCTTTATAAAAATATGATAGTGTTATTGGTGTTACCAATGATATAAAAGGATCACTTTATGCAACTCAACGAACGGCAGACCACCACACTTCGACTTGAAAAAAATCTCAAAGAAAGAGTCAAATATTTGGCAGGTGATAAGCGGAGTTCTTCTCATGCGCTGATGCTAGAAGCGATTAATCAATATGTTGAAAGAGAAGAAAAACAAAGTGATTACCGTAAAAATGCGTTATCTGCTTGGCATGAATACCAAGAAACAGGCGAGCATATTACCGCAGAGGAAACACTTAACTGGCTTGATACCTGGGGTACATCAAACGAGAAAAGTGCACCAACATGCCACAAGTAATTCTTCAGAAACGGGCTCAAGAAGATCTAATTCGTTTACAAGCCTTCCTTAAAAGAAAAAATCCATTAGCGGCGAGAAAAGCGGCAAATGCCATTTCAAATAGCATTAAATTGTTAATAAATACGCCATCAATAGGACGCCCCGTTGAGTCATTGAATATTGAGTTCCGAGAACTCGTGATCAATTTTGGCAGCAGCGGGTATGTTTTATTGTATCGCGATGACCAAGAACTTGATCGTGTAGTCATTTTATCAATTAAGCATCAAAAAGAATCAGGCTACCAGTAAGGTAGCTATCCAGAAGGTTGTCTCAATCTCTGCTGATCAATACTGTTGAAATCATCGATAAGTGAACCAAAGTTGCCGTCTTTAATTTTTGCCTTAATGGTTGCCACAGATTGAATGTGATCCCCCTCCAAGCTAACGTTACATAAAATAGTCGCATTCCAATAATGCTACCTTATTAGCCCACCATGTTCCTTAATGGTTGCATATTGTGCTTTTTAAGTACTATTATATCGGTTACAGGTTAGTAAGAAACGGTGTAAACCATGATAGGAAGTTTCAAAGAAGGAGAGACCGGATCGCTAGCTCGCTTTTACTTCGATGCAGAACGCACCGGCAATTTTCCTACTGTGATTGAAAAAACACTTCGTCGTAAGCTCACTATGCTAGAGGGAGCCAGCACCGAACGAACACTTTTTAATCCACGTAGCAATCATTATGAACGTTTGTCTGGCAAGCTTGTAGGCTGGTCTAGTCTTCGAATTAATATCCAGTGGCGCCTTATTTTCCGCTGGAGAGAAGGAGTCGCTTACGATATTTATCTTGATCCGCACAAATACTAAGAGGGCACGTAATGGATACCAAAACGGCAGAACCTACCTCAGTTGGTGAGATGCTAGTTGAAGAATTTCTAAAACCGATGAATATTACACAACAGCAACTGGCAAACGCGATGGGTTTATCGCGTAAAGTGATAGGCCAGATTATTAATCATACGCGCCGTATTAGCGTCATTGAAGCAACTCAGCTTGCCGCTTTGTTTGAGGTCGATGAAGATTTTTGGATTAATATACAGGCATCTCATGATCGCTGGGAAGCGCGTAATCTTATTGCTACTCAGCACTATAAACCGATCAATTTAGTTATTGCTACGGGATAAACAGCGATTTTGCAATAATCGGATTGGTATGCTGATGCATTTCATTGCAGAGCATGGAATAGCGTTCGATGGCATCCATTACTAAAACGGTATATCCCCTTCGCCTTTCAAGTTACGGCGGCGTTAGCAGCGATCACGCATCCTCTGTCATGTATCGATTCGATTGATTGCCGCCTTGCCGTAACTCGAAATTCATTGTATACGCTCATTAATTCTTTTCATAACTCTCAGCCTGGAGTTATTTTAAAAAAATAATCTTCCACTTTTATAATTACTGTTATTTATTAAAATAACAGTAATTTATCAAATTAACGCTTAGGCATTATCAGTGTAAATACTACCAAGGAGATGATTTCGTCGATTTACAACTGACAATTTGTTGCGCTATACCAATACCCGTAAAATGATTAAAAATCAAAGAATGACAAACTTCATCATTAAAATCTAAAATTTTTCTGGCATAATAAAGAAACTGGACGCCGTATTCGGTCAGCCGTTTATTACGGCCATGACGAATAAATAATTCTTTACCAATCAATTGCTCTAAACGTTGCATTTGTTGACTTACCGCAGACTGAGTTCGACAAATTGTCTCGGCAGCGGCAGAAAAAGTTTTTCTATCCGCCACAGTGACAAAAGTTCTAAGCAGCTCAATATCGAGATTTATTATGGGACGATGACGATTTGAATTTATCATAATCTATTTTTTCACTTTTTAATTTTATTTAAAGGTTATCTTAGCCTTCAGCTAAAATATAATGACAGGGCGCGCATCGAAAAAAAGACACGTTATGTCATGTTATTGACTCTGTTTTTATAAAAAATGATTACTCTCTATTTTTACTTATATTTTATTTATAATCCCTGCCGAAAAATTTAATGATTAAAAATGAAAAATATTTTTCCGCTTGATAAAAAAATGATAGATACTCATAAATAAAACTAATAACATAAAATAAATGGAGCCATTATTTAATATCGCTCAATCGAATCGCGGTACATGACAGAGGATACGTGATCGCTGCTAACGCCGCCGTAACTTGAAAGGCGAAGGATATAATCGAGTAGCCATTGTGCCGCCTTAACTATCAAGGGTGAAAGTGACAGTGTTACTTTTTCCGACAACACAGGCAGCAGACGCCTGAGCCAGTGAGATTTTGCCCACCATCGCCGCCGCACTGTTAATGCGAGTGGAGGCAATATCGCCGTTGCCTAAGGTGGTGACGAGTTTCATGCAATCTTTTTCATTAATGCCGGCGGTCGAGACAACAAATCCTATGCCACGGCCGGTGACGGTGATGGCACCCCCCGCCGAATTAAAAAGTGTATCGCCTATTATTGAGATGCCTTTGGGCACAGCGCCTGAGCGAATTAACGCGGGCACTAAATTAGCGGTGCCATAACCGGTTGACATCCGCAATGATTTAGTCTCATTGAGCAAGGTGTTAATGGAGGTCAGCGCAGAGGTGGAATTGACTTTGATATATAATCCGACGCCTGCCGCTACCACTATCGCTAGACCCACCAAGGTCATGCCCCACCCCGTGCTGACATCAGTAATACTAAAAATACCTTTTTTTAATGATTTCATATTCTTTATCCTTTAAAAGTTGATGGCGATTTCAATTAAGCTGTACATAATGCCAACGATACCGACGGTGGCCGCCGCACCGCTAAACATACTGACGACTTTAATCACATTGCCTTGCCGTTCGACATTGAGTAAGGTTTTTTCTAACAGACGATCACCAAAGCGTTCTAATGACCCTTCCTGATTCGTGGTTTCGAATAAACTTTGCATTTTGATAATGGCGTCTTCACTCGGGAACTCATACCCCGCGGTATCTAACGCCGATCCCAGATTTTCTTCCCCGTCGGCTAAGCGCGCTAACGCCCCGTTAATTTTTTCGATTAACCAAGCAGATTGAGACATCTCGCGCATTTTAATCAGCGCATTTTTTAACGGAATATTCGATGACAGTAAGGCATCAATACTGGTAATAAAGGTGGCGCCTTGCCGTTGTTTGTAAAAGGAATAAGGGGGGAATTGATCGGCATAAAATCGTTTTTTCCCGACCCAACGCGGCATTGTATAGGCGATGATGGAACAAAAAATAATGAAGCCGATAATTAACAGCCAGCCATAAGAAACGATAAAAATATAAAAATAGTACACGCCTTTTTGCGCTAAGATCCATCTGACCAAAGGCACCGATTCCAGCAAAAACGGCACCAACATCACACAGGCCATCGCCAAGATAATAAAAGACAATGAAAAAAGATAAGCACTGGTTAACATCGCCCCCCGGATGGCTTTTTTCAATCGGTCGGTTGATGTGGCGATTTTCATCGCCTTTTTAAAGCCGTCCCAAGGCCGCCCCGCGATATTACAGGCATCAATTACGCTGAGCTCTTGTTCAGGAAACCAGTCTTTTAATGCTTCACCCAGCGAATGGCCTTCTTTAAGATGGGCAGCGCATTCGGTTAATATCTGGGCGATTTCATTGTTGGGTTTCTTGCCACGGCGGGTGTAATTGACAATCATCTTGTCAAAGGTTTTTTCCAGACTCTGACCATCCAATAAATAGTGGCGAAAATTGTCATAAATAGCTTCGCGATCATCTGAGTTCAAGGTGAGTTTACAAAGCCAACGCTGGAATTTATTCATGGCGGCCTTCCCGGTGTCGTTTTGCGGTTTCTCTGACCACATCAGTAAAAACAAGACAGTCTCTATCCAGATTACAGATATTTTTATGGCTGGAGACCGGATCAATGATGCCCTGATTAATTAAACGCAAGGTGTTTTCACATAAGGTGGAACCGCCGTTTTCGTACCAGTAGTTATAGGCGCTGGTTTTGCCGCAGGTGTGATACAGGTGCATAAATTGCGCATCGATCTCAATAACCTCAAAAATACCGGTACGTCCCTTGACGCCTTTGCCATTGCACTGCTCACAGCCTGAGGCATTTTTCAGGTAAACCTGTTCTGGCCGGCAAAACTGCTCAATTAATCCGTTGAAAATCGGCTGCACTTCCTTTTTATGTGCGGTGTATTTCTTTTTACACTGTGGACAGAGTTTCGGTGCCAGACTCTGTCCCACCAAACAGTGTCAACGCTACTTTAGATTGACCACTTTTTGCTACTTTAAAATGTCCAGTTTTTGCTAATTTTCCTGTTGGGTTTCTATTCCAGGCGCCTGGATAATATCAGTCGTTTTTATAGGCAACATGCCTGCTTTGCGTTTATTTTTGAGTCGATAGCTTTCTCCTTTAATATTCAATGTGGTTGAATGATGTAAAAGCCTGTCTAAAATCGCAGTTGCTAAAATGTGATCACCGAATACGTCCCCCCAATCAGTAAAACTTTTATTTGATGTGAGAATGATGCTCGCCTTTTCATAACGACGGCTCAATAACCTGAAAAATAGGCTAGCTTCTTCGCGATTCATCGGTAAATACCCGATTTCATCCAGTATTAATACCCTGGCATAGCACAGTTGCTGAAGTTGGCGTTCCAGACGGTTTTCTTGCTTTGCCTTCATTAAGGTACAGCAGAGTCTATCCAGAGGCATAAACAATACCCGATGCCCAGCTGTAGCTGCCTTGACAGCCAGCGCTATCGCCAAATGCGTTTTCCCTACCCCAGGTGGGCCTAACAAAATGACGTTTTCATGATGTTCGACAAACCTCAGCCCCGCCAGCTCGCGGATAATTTTCCTGTCTATACTTGGTTGGAAAGTAAAGTCAAATTGCTCCAAGGTTTTTATCCACGGCAAACGTGCTTGTTTTAACCGCGATTCCAAGCCTTTTTGGTGACGCCCGTTCCATTCCTGGGCTAATGCCTGCTGGAGAAATTCACGGTAGTTCAGTGCTTTCTTGGTGGCTTCTTCACATAAACTCTCCAACGCATCGCCCAGGTAATCCATTTTTAACCGTATCAACAAGTTTTCCATTTCCATCAGAGTAGCTCCTCATACACACTGAGCGAACGAGACGCTACTCGATTGACCTGTTGCCAAAGGGCTTGATGATGTTCTGGCACCTTTTGCCAGCCCTGCGTTACCTCCTGCAAGAGATGCGTCGCGAGCAGTTGCTCATCGCCGTAAATACGTAGCGTATTATCTAAACCGATACGAATATTAACCGCACGACCACACCAGAATGAAGGCACGCTATAGCGATTACCTCTGACATCGATATAGCTGTCCCATGCCACTTGTCGTAGGTCGAAGTAGCTGGTATCGAAATCAGTCGCAGGGAGTGGCATCAAGGCTATTTTTTCCTCAGCAAAACGATTTTCCGGTGTCTGCTTGAATTGACGAAGATGACGCTGGTCTGCCACTTTCGCCAGCCACATCGCTAGCAGTTGATTAACATGAGCGAAACTCTCAAACTGACGGTAGCGAGTGAAAAAATTGTGTTTAACATAGCCCACCATCCGTTCGGTTTTGCCTTTCGTTTGCGGTCGATAAGGCTTACAGGCGCGAGGGCTAAACCCATAGTGATTAGCCAGTTGCAGGAAGCCCGCATTGAACTCGATGTGGCCATTTTGTCCATGTTTGATAACAGCGGCTTTTTGGTTATCTACCAAGACATTTTTTACGCTGCCACCGAAGTAATTGAAGCTGCGAACCAGCGATTCATACGTGTGCTCAGCATCTTGCTTAGGGGCAGCAAAGACATGAAAGCGACGCGAAAAACCGAGCGTATTAACGGCAAAATTAACCGTACAGGCAGAGCCTGCCACCTCAACGATGATTTCTCCCCAATCGTGTTGAAGTTGATAACCGGGGAGGGTTTCAAAGCGTACCGTGTTTTTCGAGGCCCTGAGCGGACGTTTGGGATGTATATAACGTCGGAGCATCGCACTCCCACCCCGGTAGCCTTTTTCACGGATTTCCTCAAAAATAACCGCCGCATTCCAAACCTGTTCACTCAACCTTGAATCGATGTAGTCTTTAAAGGGCTCGAGTTTAGCAACCTGTTTTTTACCGCGTTTTGCTGTTGGCGGCGCAGGATAGCTAATGTGCCGTCTCACCGTTTTTTCTGAACACCCTATCTGATGGGCAATATCAACAATAAATGCCCCCTGTTGATGGCGTTGTTTTATCATGTAGTGGTCCTCTCTTCTTAGCATGCTTATTTCCCTCATGGCTTTGTCACCACAAAGGAAACTGCATTCTGGCTTGAGTGGACAAATTAAATTAGCAATTTACGGTCTTTTATCATTAGCGCTGACAACACAACCCGATGACCCCCTACCTTTTATCTTCGATGAGGTGGAAAAACAGGCCGCTGAACAAGAGAAAAAAAACAGAGAGATTGCACAACTACAGCCTGAGCAAGAAAATCAGGCGATAGCTATCGAGAAAGCAGCGAAGAGCATCCAAGAAGAAGTGACACAGAATACATTAAAATCAGATCTATCAAGTAAAGATAATGGTACGCAAGAGGTTGCCCAAACAACTCTGTCTTCTGACCGGTTGCAGAAGCTGGAACGGGATATAGTGAAAGAAAAAACATTCGGGGAATAGCGAGAAACTAGCATCTATGTAGGGAAAAACACTTATCAATTGAGGGTACTGAGTTTAACTGTCTGAAATGTAGCAACAATCGAAGCAGAATATTTTAAAATGAAATCATGATTTCATTCTAAAACTTATCGCATATAATTATTTCATTATTTCATTATTTCATTACTCTGTTTGATATCGATAACATTAACTCACAATGGGAATAAAAGAAGCTATTCTAAGAATAGATTATAATTTAAATAATCATTAAACCATTAAATCATTATTTCATGATTGAGGTAAGCAAGCGTGATAATAAGTTTTTTGAGCCAAAAAGGTGGGGTATCCAAAAGCGCATTAGCCAGAACAACTGCCGTCGGGTTCATTAATGGCGGCTGGCGTGTCCATGTAGCTGATTTAGATGAAAAGCAACAGACGACAATGAAATGGTGCAAAAGACGTGAAGATAATGGCCTTAATTCTGTCGATTGTGCAGTTTACCGCAGGGCAGCGTCTGCTTTAAAAGTAAGCCATCAGCATGATCTAGATCTCGTTATCATTGATGGACGTCCTGCCGCTGAGCATTCATATTTGGAGATATCCAAAGGATCGGATTTGGTGGTACTAACTACAGGAGCCACGGTAGATGACCTTGAACCATCCTTAGAGCTGGGTCGTGAGCTGGTCAAAGGGGGGCTGGATAAAAACCATTTGGTTTTCTCTATCAATAAAGCTCCATCTGAAGCAGAAGCAATAAAAGCTATCGCTACGATCACAGAATGGGGTTTTAAGTCGCTTAAAAGCATTATCTATTTCCAGAACGCTTATGGTCAAGCGCTTGATAAAGGCCGTGCTTTGACGGAAACGCCCTACTCATCCCTCAACGAAAAAGCACAAGAGATGGTTGATGAAATTGATGAATTAATTAATTCATCAAAGCATGATATAATTAATTCATGATATCATGCTTTGTTTTTTGAGCTGAAAGGAAAAAATTATGGTTATGCCGCCAAAAATAAAATCCAAGCTGACGCCACCGGCTGACAATGAACCTACGTTGAACATGACAGGTAAAAGTTCACAACCTGATGGAACAGTTAAGCCTATCCAAATAAAGATAACAATGGCAAAACACAAAGAGATCAAGACTTATGCAGCAGAGCAGGGGATAACAATCACAGAGCTGCTATTAGCGGGTTACGATATGTATCGTTCTAAAATGAATTAATGAAATCATGATTTCATTATTAACTGCAAAACGTCGGTTACACACCGGTAGAACGCGGAATATTGCTGTTTGAAGCAGCCCAGTATTCCCTGAATAATACAAAGGTAAATACCGTACCCACTCTGAAGCCAAAGAAATCACTCCCAGCCACAATGAACTGGAACAGAGCCATGAAAATCGGTGCATTAAAACAAACGATAGAAAAGTCCAACAAGATTTGGAGTCACATCCAATCCAATAGGTATAGCAGGATGAATACTCTATTAAAATATCACCTATTAATAGTTAATAATCTTCGTTATTATAGAGTAGCTTTTAAGCTAAAATTGTCCTTATGAACGAAATTATCCATTATTTAACACCAGAAGGTAAAGATCTGTACCAAGATTGGCTAAACAACCTGAATGATAGAATCGCTAAGGCTCGAATAACCACCAGGGTTAACAGAGTAGCAGCAGGTGCCTTCGGAGATTGTAAGCCTGTTGACAGCGGGGTATGGGAACTTCGTATAGACCAAGGAGCAGGATACAGAGTCTATTACGCTCTAACGGGCAAGAAAGTAGTTTTGTTGCTACTCGGGGGTGATAAGCGAACACAGCAGGCCGACATCAACAAAGCGGTTGAGTGTTGGAAAGACTTCCAACGGAGGAAATAATGAACAAATCACGTAGTCACGATGAAACGGTTATCGAAATGATACGTAACGACCCTGATTTTGCCGAATTTTATCTTCATGCTGCTTTTGAAGAGCTGGATGAGGAAAGCGGCGAAGCGGGTTTCCTGTTAGCACTTCGCCACATTGTTGAAGCACGTGGTGGAATGGGGATGATTGCCGAAAAAGCGGGTCTATCACGTGAAAGCCTTTACAGGGCTCTCTCACCGAAGGGCAATCCTACCTTGAAAACCATGAAACAGGTTGTTCATGCAACTGGTCTAAAATTTGCCGCTATCGCGTAAACGGGGCGATAAAACAATATATAACCTAATTGAATTCAATGAACCTAACAGATGCTTCACTAAGTTTCCGTAAAGAAATGACTCAAAACAACGATTGGCAGCACCCTGTCCCGATTGATGAGCAATCAACAGCAGCCGAATATCCTCTAGATGCCTTGCCAACTCTCATTCGAAATGCTGTTTCTGCCTATCACTGTTATGGTCAACAGCCTATTCCTCTTATTGCCAGTAGTGCATTAGCTAACATCTCGTTGGCTTGTCAAGCGCATGCTAGGCCTTGTTGGGGTTATTAGGCGTCAACCCAATCCCATCAAGTAAGCAATTGAGGCAGGTGGCTCATTGGATTGTTATTTTGATCAAATAAGCCACCTGACGATCATTTCGATGTTTTTTCTGGGGATTGGGCTTACCGCCCTTTCCCTTTGTGGTTTTTTATGTAGTGCTCGTGGTCGTTTCACATTCACTCGGCGTATGATCCGATATCTGTGTATCCCCTTCTATAACTATAGCTGTGGTGTCTATTACTGGCACAGTGCCAAAAACTCGCGCATTACCGCGTATTTTTGTACTACCCATTACTCGTGCATTGCCGTATACCTCGGCATTCTCATCTATCTCTATACTACTATATCCTAGCCCACCTGTACTTTCTACACACGCATTACCGTACACTCGTGCATTACCGAACAAGAATGCATATACTAGTCGTGCATTACCATACACTTTCGCATTGGATCCTACAAGCCCACCACTGACATGAGCGTCACCATACAGTTGCGCATTGGCAGTAATTCTTGCTTTCCGGATTATCGCATTGCCGTAGGCTTGTGAATTGCCTTCCATAAGTCCGTCTATTCGAGCATTTCCATAGACTGTCGCATTATTATGTATACGTGGCGCATTAAAATCATTTGTATGGTTCCCTGGATCCGCATTGTAGATTTGTGCATTGTTATAGACTTTCGCATTGTCGTATACATGAGCGTTGGTAAAAACAGTTGCATAATCAAATACTTGTGCCTTATCGTAGATTTTCGCGTAGCCATACACATTGGCCGAACCATAGATCTGCGCTTCACCGTAAACGCGGGCGTATTCACTCACCTGTGCTCGGTCATATACTTGTGCCTGGCCGTACACCTGCACATTTCTAAATATGCGTGCGTTGCCATATATGTGTGCTTGACCGTAGACTCTTACATCACCCCCCCCTCAATTCCGATACAGGCATCCCCATAAACCCGTGAATTATAGCCAACCCACGAGAGACCTGTTTGCGAGAGATTAGCTGCTTTCTCAATCAACCCACCCTCTGATCCTGGACACTGAGTACCGAAATACTTCAATGCCCTAATTCTGTAAAACGTCACACCATCAATTTCTTGTGGATCAATTAACTCATACTTATCACTCATATTCTCTCCTTAAATATAAAAAAGCGCGATTAACGCGCGGTGATTGGCTCGATATTTCCATATCGGGCATAAAATGATTAGTTGGATCTTGATAATCGCACTTATCAAAATCAACAATCAGATTTGTTAATTTAAATAATTAATCCCTGGTGAAAACGAAAATTTATTCAGAACAAAAAAGAAGGGTTAGTAAGATAATTATTACTGCAAATTAATCGGCTAATGCGAGAACGAATAAAATAGCGGTAATTATTTGATAGCAGCTAATAAGATTTAGTTTTTGAAAATAGAAACACTAAAAATCCTCAACGAAGCTTCAGTTGATTTTAGTTTTTATTAAATTAAGAGGTAACTACAAAAAATAAGAACTTTGGCAGTGGTAATACGGGGTGTATGTTTATTAATAATTTTTTATTTCAGCATTGAAACTGCTTAGGGATGCTAATAATTACTTAGTGAACTCAGTCATTATTATAAAACAAGATAGAGAGATGCTAGGTTAAAAAACCGACTATGGTTCAGCCTACGCCAACTATATGCAAAATACAAGCGATTAATTATACTAGTGTTCTTATGCTTGCAATGGCCTTTGATTCTCAGTGGTACGGAAAACTAGCGCTACTCGACGAAAACCCTAAATGATGCGACGGTCATGTGTTTAATGTTAGAGATACCCAACCAGTATTGTCAGATCAATTCAGTTTTTAAGCGTTTTTTGGCTCAAATTGTAGTAATGTAACTATATATAATAAGTTAAATAGGAGGCTTCCATGACTATTACAACGTTATCTAGTCGAGAACTCAATCAGGACATTGGTCGTGCGAAGAAGGCAGCCAGACAAGGCCCGGTGTTCATTACTGATCGCGGAAAGACCGCCCATGTGTTATTAAGCATTGAAGAATATCAACGGATTACTGGAAATCGCAGGAATATCGTTAAGGCACTGGCTATGTCTGGGCTGGCGGATATCGATTTTGAACCTCAAGGGATTACCATCCAAAGTCGCACGGTGGAATTCCTATGATGTTTTTGCTTGATACCAACATCATTTCCGAATTGCGCAAAGTCGGGGATAGAAAAGCAGATACCAACGTCTGCAGGTGGTTATCCCATACAGACGCCGCGGGCTTCTACGTTTCAGCAGTGACTATTATGGAGTTGGAAATCGGCGTCTTACGGGTTGAGCGTCGTGATCCCTTACAAGGTAAAATGCTTCGCACATGGTTTGATACTCATGTTCTGCCTGAATTTTCTGAACGAACTCTGTCGATAGATGCCACGGTCGCACTGTGTTGTGCCCGATTGCATGTACCTAACCCTTGTGCTGAGCGGGACGCCCTCATTGCCTCCACCGCCATTGTTCACGGGATGACTGTTGTTACGCGGAATATAGTTGATTTCGAGACGACGGGCGTTCCTCTCCTAAATCCTTGGGTTAAACATACAGGTCGACCAGAGCGATAGCCAGATGGTCACAGACGAAAACCCAAATTTTATAATTTTTATGGATTTATTGAAGGAAAAACCGCAGTTTCTTTTTCTTCTGGTGGTTTGTTCGATTTTGGTTTGAACATCAGAGAAAGGGAGTATCCGCAGGCGTCTGCGTAGTAGCGTAAGTTTTTGATAGATGGATTATAGCGGTTGTTTTCTAGCTTAGAGATATTTCCTTTATCCGTTCCCATTCGTGTTGCAACCTCTTCCTGAGATAAGCCAGCCATACGACGAATATTGATTAGCTGATTAATTTCCTGAATTTCTGTAGCCCTTCTTTCTACATCTCGAATAAAGCCCGGGGAGATTTCCTCTATCTCTTTCATTACATTATCGAAGGATTGTGTATTCATTCTTCAACCTCTTTTTTACGTTTTCTCGCCAATGCTAAATTTTGCTCAGGGGTCTGTTGCGTTTTTTTCTGAAAAACATGGAGAACATAAATTTTTTTACCCTTCTGAAAAAAATACAGACTCCTGGCTATCCCATCCTTTGCTGATGCTCTGAGTTCAAACAGTCCGTCTTTCATTGCTCTTGAATGAGGGAGCCCTAACTGATGACCCTCTGTTCGTAGCAGGCTGATAAGTGACATAGTTTCAACTTGAAGGCTATACGGTAGTTTTTTTATTTCTTTAACCGCATTTTTATGAAAATCAATGGTAAACATTATTCTCCCTACGTTAATGTTGTACTATAGGATAACTTTTGAACGGATGCAAGGAAGCTGGCGTAAAGGGCAGGACAATAGTTTGTTTTAAGTATGCTTTTAACGAACCGGTGATATGTGGTACTGTTTAGATAACATCAATAACTTAAACCAGACTGGTTCAGCTAAATGATCCTAACAGTACCAAAGTATTTTGTTCGTGCTTGTCTTCGTGCTTCGACCAGTAAACAAAGCCCCCGCTCTTAGGTCTGTACCTTTAGGGATAAGACACCTGACGACCATTTAGGCATTTTTTCTAGGGATTGGGCTTACCGCCCTCCCCCTGCTAACGTTTGTCGCTTCGTTCACACTCGGCGTAGTATCCGATATCTGTGTATCCTCTGCTATAACATTAACTGCTGTGTCTGTTACCTGTACAGTGCCAAAAACTCGCGCATTACCGCGCACTGTCGTATTACCCATTACTCGAGCATTACCGTATATTTTAGCATTCTCATATATATCTATTCGATCATATCCTCGCGACTTTGTGCGACCTACACACGCGCTACCGTACACTCGTGCATTACCGTATATATTTGCATCGTATATTCGCGCATTACCATACACTTTTGCATGACCTTTTAGACTCCCATCCAGATAAGCGTCACCATACAGTTGTGCGTCGTCATGAATGCTCCCATCGTTTATCGCCTTGCCGTACGCTTGTGAATTGCCATCCATTAATCCGTGTACTCGAGCACTGCCGTAGACTCTTGCATTACCCCATATATGTGGCCCTATTAAATTGGGAGTGCTATAGTCCCCTGGATGCTTGTTGTAGATTTGTGCATTGTTGTAGACTTTCGCATTGCCGTTTACCCTTACATTGGTAAAAATAGTTGCACAATCAAATACTTGTGCCTTATCGTAGATCTGCGCGTAGCCATGCACATTGGACGAACCATAGATCTGTGCTTCACCGTAGACGCACACGCCATCACTCACCCATGCTTGATCATATATTTGTGCCTGGCCGTACACCTGTACATTTCCAAATACGAGTGCTCGGTCATATATTTGTGCTTGACCGTAGACTCTTACAGCACTTCCATTAACTGCGATTCCGACTCTGGCTCCGATATGGGCATCGTCAAACACGCGAGCATCACCATAAACCCGTGAATCATAGCCAACCCACGAGAGACCTGTTTGCGAGAGATTAGCCACTTTTTCAATCAATCCCCCCTCTGATCCTGGATACTGATTGCCGAAATACTTCAATGCTCTAATTCTGTAAAACGTCACACCATCAATTTCTCGTGGTTCAATTAACTCATACTTATCACTCATATTCTCTCCTTAAATATAAAAAAGCGCGATTAACGCGCGGTGATTGGCTCGATATTTCCATATCGGGCATAAAATGATTGGCCGGTTCCTGATAAGCGCACTTATCCAGCATCAACAGTCAGATTTATCAATTTAAATAATTAGTCCCTGATGAAAATGAAAATTTATTCAGAACAAAAAAGGTGAGTAAGACAACTATTACTGCGAATTAATCAGCGAGTGTGAGAACGAATAAAATAGCGGTCATGATTTGATAATCGCGAATAAGCTTTATTTTTTGAATACTAAAAATCTTCAACGAGGCTTCAATTTATTTTAGTTTTAATTTATTAGAGGTAACTAAAAAACAAACACGTTGGGTGCATTATTTTATGAAATAATATTTTTAATAATTTTTCATTTCAGCATTATTTATGGTGTAAAAAAATTGCTTAGGGAGGCTAATAATTATTTAGTGAACTCAGTGAGTATTATAAAACAAGACAGGTATATGCCAGGTTGCAATAACCCAACTATGGTGCAGCCTACGCCAACTATATGCAAAATACAAGCGATTAATTACACTTGTGTTTTATGACTGGACAACGTATTTATAATAACCTGAAAACTTGGAAAGTTTTGATCAAAATTCCCAGTAACTATACGGAAGAACGTTTTCATCGAGTCGTGGTTGAGTAGACTCAAAATAGGTTAATGATTTTATCGTCAATGGAAATGATTTGGATGATTGCCCAGATTTTTTTATGCTCTCCTCTTAAGGCCAGATTATTGAATGCTATCGCCAAAGAGGTCACGGCCTAATTTCATTAGTAGTGATAGGTTGAACAGCAAGACGCAAGCCCATAACACGTAAAATCGCGTTTAAGCTTCTGATTTCTGGATTACCCCTCGCAGATAAAGTGCTTTCGTACCTATGATGTAATTCGTACATATATTTCGTACGGAAACATTATCATGTCACGGGTTTTTTGCTTACTGCCCAGGGCGTTCATATAAACGTATTATCTGTTCAAGTCCATAAGGCAGGATATTGAGCACGGATAAGAGGGACTGCTGGGTGCGGGTCTGTTTCTCTTGCGCTTGAAAGACAGTCATCGCGTGAGACGGAACTGTGCTATCAGTCTTGCCCAGCAGCTCACACAGCGGTGGATTGGCATAAATCGTGGATGCGGCATCAGTGAGACCACAGGGATCAGTACTGTGCAGGCAGGTCAACATCAGGGATTTATTCATGCTGCACCTCCCAACTTCAGGAGATGTGTGCGTTGACGCAAGGTCAAGTTGTGCGAAATACGGGCAAACAACACCAGTATGATAGGTTGTGCTTCACATATGAGCACGCGGAAGGTAGACTTTTTCATAGTCCGACTCCTAGTTTAGTTAGGTTTTGGATTAGCTATTCGTAGGTGTTGGCTCACCTGCGAGTAGCGATTAATTAGTCATAACTAATTTCATTTTCACTATAAATTACTGGTACAGCTTTAAGTTTCTTAACTTCTTCCCATCCTTTTTCCTGTTCACATTCATGCGCGACGATAGTTGCCGAAAAAACAGCCTTTCTTTGAAAAGGACTTCCAGAAAAAGCAATTTTTTCGTTCACCACATAAGTATTAACATTTCCTGTTTTTATTATTTGTACATAGTTATGCTTGGCTAAATGAGATACTGCCCTTGTGATAGTTGCTCTAGACTTATCTATAATTTTGCATAAGGCTCTATTGGATATAGTTACTGCATTTGTTCCAATCTGCATATGTTCCCGAATTATACTAAATACTAGTGATGCTGCTGGGCTTTCTTGCTGTAAAGCTCTCAAGTTTTTTTCAGCCTCACGAGACATCATATAGTAACCACCTGGAACAAAATTCTTTGTCCTGCGCTGCTCAGCAATAACGTCATTCAACTTATCAGTCGTTAGATTAAGTAGATTTCTTGTTTTTGATAATTTTTTCCTTAGATCATCAACTGATTCTTTTTCCATGGTGCGCATCCCGTGAGCCTATAAGTGCTCATTTATGAGTTATGAGTGCTCTCATATGAGGCAATATAGCTAGAGTATTAATCAAAACCGAGGGTGAGTCAACATGCATCAAAAAAATTTAAGTAAACTCATTAGTGCTCATAGCTCATGAGCTGAAGAGGTGCACAACATGAGCATATCAACAATAAAAAATTATTTTAATATCAATTTATTAATTGATGATACCTTTCTATTTCTACACTAGCTTAACTGAGACGGTTATAAACATTAACTGAGCCAGTTATAATTTATAATCATCTCAGTTATAAAAAGTTTTATAAAAATGTTATTTTTCAATAAATTATATATATATTCTCATTCTATTATATTGTATACATACGCCGTATTTTTAAGGTATTAATTTTTTAATAAAAAATACTTAAAAATTTACCCCTGTGTTACATATCCTCATATTGGGGACTAATGTTCCTTAATAATATGAGGATAAATAATTATTATAATTAATTGAATTTAAATAAAAAAATACCACTACCTCCTTCTATTATATTCTTACGACTTCCGCCAGCCAAAAACACAACCCCAGTGCTTACTTTTTTATCAAAGAGTGACCGAGTTCCTTTTTGACACCAGATGATATTCCGCTTCCTCGAACGGCCTTCGCAAAGCGAAGGCCATTCTTGCGGCGAGCGTTGCGGATCTAAAAAATCCGTTTTAATTCAAATTTTTAAAAAATCGGTTTAATCATCCCGCTAAGGATTAGGGATTGGCTGTAGCGGTCTGAATTTACCTTTCGTCAAACGACCCCAAGCCCGCTTCAACCTGATCCAACAGCTCCAACAACCCGTCAAGCGCTTCCTCACAAAAAGCATGATCCCTGCCGGCCTCCTGATGCAACGGTAACGTATTCAAATAGCCTGCGAATTTGTCCCTTAAATCGCAAGGAGTTATAGTGCATAAGCCTCTTTTTTCCGGGGTCAAGGTCGTTTTCATGAGGGTTCCTCCCTTGTATCCAAACAAATTGATTGCCTGTTTTGCCAAGAAAACTCAGTCCTGCGCCCACTTGCGTGGACGCAGAGTGAATTCACTTTTGTTACTTGGATTGCTGATCCCTGAATTCGAACCAGTCGCCCTGTTCGTCGAAAAACATCCTGTTCTCGCCCCAAGCCCGGCTATCCAATCTGTGCTGACAGTTTCTGTCCGCTTTATCCCCTATTGGAAAAGGGGTTTTTCTCTAAATGCAGGCAATACAAAGCCCTGCGTTAAACACGAATAAATAATAAAAATGTCTTCATGTAATAAAACGGCAAGGATTTCCCGTGCAGCGCATGACTGCTTCACGTTAACTCTTATTATTAAAATAAATCCTTCATCCCTTTTATAATCTGCGAAGCGCATCGCAAATTTTCAGCACTTATTCTTTTTTTCTCTTTTCTATATTCATCACGAACAGTGAATAATTTATTATACCTCTAGGAAAGGCGTTTTATTTTATATTTGGTAAATAGCGATTTTCTGGCTTTCTTTTTTTCTTTAGCCAATTTATTAAGTAGTGTCGTCACGTAATAAAAAATATATTATCATGTAACAAATAACGACAACTGTTGAGATGATTCAATAATGAAAGATGATTCGGGAATGAATTTAGCCCATCGCCGCCACGATATATCCGATCATGTTTGGAGCCTATTGGAAGCTCATCTCCCGGGGAGAAAAGGCACTTGGGGTGGCATAGCCAGAGATAACAGGCAGTTTATTAATGCTGTTTTCTGGATATTGAGAACCGGCGCTCCCTGGCGTGATTTACCGCCTGATTATGGCGGTTGGAAAAATACTCATCGCCGGTTTTGCCGCTGGCGTGACAAGGGGCTATGGGAGTCTCTGCTCGAAGCGCTGATTGTGGAGCCAGATTTTGAATGGCTGATGATTGATGCCACTCATAGCAAAGTTCACCCTCATGCAGCAGGCGCAAAAGGCGGTAATCAGGATATGGAGCGCACAAAAGGGGGCTCAACAGTAAGATACATCTGGCCGTGGATGCGCATGGTATGCCGGTCAGAATTTTTATTACATCAGGTACCACAGCAGATTGTCAGCAAGCAACGAATTTAACCAAAGGTATTGCAGCAGAATATCTGTTGGCTGACAAGGGCTATGACAGTGATAACATCATTAAAAAAGCAGAAGAAGCCGGCATGCAAATCGTAATACCACCTAAAAAGAATCGTAAAATTCAACGTGAGTACGATAAAGCGCTCTACAAGCATCGACATCTCGTGGAAAATGCTTTTCTGCACCTAAAGCGCTGGCGAGGTATTGCTACTCGTTATGCAAAAAATACCTCCTCTTTTCTCGCTGCTGTACAAATACGATGCCTTGCTCTATGGCTCAAGATCTCATGACGACACTATATAATTTATAAAATAATTTTTTATTTTCATTTCTCTTTTTATCTAATATCTTATATCTTAATTCTCGGTTTCTCGCTCTACTTTGTCGATTGCTCATAATGACGCCTCCCTATTTTCAATAAACTGGATACCAAGCGGGATAAATTCAGGTGGAATATAACGATCAAATCCGGTTTTCTGGCAAAATTTTCTAAATTCTTTCAAGGAACTGACTGCCGATTTTTGGTACATCCTGCATAAATTATTTTCTATCGTTCGATGAGAGCGAGAAAGTTTCCTCGCGATCTCCTTAGCACTCATCGACTGTAATATGAAAAATATGAACTTGTTAAATAATTTCATTGGAGGAGCCACCTTTAATCCTGATGGGGTGATCCTGCTCGCATATTGCTGTGGTGAAACAAAATCCATTTTTTTGCCATAAAACACCGTGCCTACGCACTCATTATTTTCATCATAGAGCGGAAATTTTTCATACAAATAAGGTTGCAACTTTTTCTCTCGACCAAAAAAATGGGTTTTAATGATAGTTACTCTTTGCCCACTGCTGATAGTTTCTTGATCCTGTTTTTTCAATTCTTCAGCAAATTCCGCGACCGGTGTGGGAAGTTGATCATCGCTTTTTCCTTCAATTTTAAATTTATCAGGGATATTTAAAAATTTACGAAAAGCACGATTGGTATAAATAAACCGTGATTCACAATCTTTTATTCCCCAAATATCTTCACTGTGTTCCATTATAGAAATAAGGGAAAATGATTTTAACGAAACCGCCATCTTTTTCATAAAAAATAAATCTCCCTCCAATTAATTTTTATTTGTAAGAAGACTAATAATTATTTTAATTTTTTGAAAAACTTGTATTACAAAAACAAAATTTAGCATCCATCATTAATATGATATATTATAACTAGTTATAATGTTTTCCCTGGTATCAGTCTTACAAAGAAAATAAATACATAATGTGATATAGAATATCAATCATATTATTATTACAGTATTTATCCTTAAAATTTTACATACATCCACTTTATAAATTTAATTATAATGGAACCCAAAACTAATTATGTCACATTCATCATTCATAATTTTCCACTATTTGCTTCACAAGCATTACCATGTTACATAACATATTCAACATCAGTACTTAATGCTCCATATGACTGAAAGTTTGTCGAATATAAAAATAAATATAAGCAAGTTGACTCTACTTCAGATTCTGGTTTAGTGCCCTCAATTAAGTGATCAGTTACCATAGCGGTTTTCTTAATTTATTCAGCATTAGCAATCTATTCTTCATTTCTTCGTGTTCATCAATAAACGTGTCACACACCTTACTTCACCTATGTTCCTCCATTTGAACAAGATACTATCTGGATGTTTTCCATATAGAGTACTTGATACCTTTTTTCTTCACTTTTTTAACAGAACATTAAACCGTACGTAGGAACTTTGTGCTTATTCTGCAACTATGGGTACCATAGGAGAGCATAAGGGTGAGATTCCCTTGGGCTACTCGACCACTTATGATGAAAATAAGCTTTATCACTCTCCGAAAACACATTTTCTCTAACACAGATAATTATTCCCTCGAAGAAAAACGTGGGATATATAACGACATCATAAGTCTCCTCGATTTACCTAAGAACATCAAAAGATCCGAGACTTTAATACTGCAACAAAGCCATCAAAACACACATAGGTCAAAATATTTAAAACCAAATGCATTATCTTTGAACGGTAGCTCAAACCTCACGACGGAAAAACCAAATAACAAAATATACACACACTCTTGAAACTCACTTTTTACAGGAGTAAATTGTACTTACTCTGACTTAGAGATTTGCTGAATTCTCTGTTGTCACTCAGGGTTTTGTTTTAGTCTTAGGAGATATATGATGGATAAAATTAAATCAGATAAAATACAAAACTCTCAAAATTTGGTTGTAGAATCTCTAAATTCATTACCACTCATTTCAATCACAGAACATAGCAATGAACCATGGGTTATAAGAGACTGCCAATCACGATATGTATATGTCAATCAAGCGGGGCTTGATTTCTTAGGCTTACCCGCTAATTTTAACATTGAAGGTAAATTGGACAACGAATGCCCGGCTGATTGGGCAGAATTCGCCGCAGAATACCAAGCAAACGACAGAAAAGCAGAAAAGACCGGAAAGCGTGTAGCTATTATCTCAACTAATTTTTATGGGCGAAAAAAAATACTGGAACCTTATTACCTTCCAAGATTTCCAATTTACAATAAATTGGGTGAATGTATAGGTACTTTAACAAATGCAAGCAAGTTAAATTTTATTTCTCTTTCTCAATATGTGAACCAGCGAACGCCTTCTGTTTTAACGCTTACTCCTCCCACGACCCTCTTTACCGAGAAAGAACTTAGAGTGATATTTTTTATATTACAGCCCATGACAGCTAAAATGGTGGGGGATAGACTTTGCCGTGCTAAAAAGACGATAGAAAATAACCTAAGGGTCATATATGATAAAGCAGGTGTCAGTTCTTTAAAAGATTTCAGAGAATGGTGTGGAACGATAGGTTTAGATCTATATATTCCCCCTGAATTTGTAAAACCCAGAGTACAGTCTCAGAGGCTGTCTTGAAATAATTTCATCGTAGTTTGGCAAGAGTAAGACGTACCATAGCAATTCTGAATATATTTTCAGCGGTGGCGGTAAGGATTTCAACCTCCTTTGCCAGGCGCCGAAACCCATTAAGCGAAGCAAAGGTACGTTCAACAATCCACCGTATAGGCAAGACCGCGAAGACATCTTTAATTTTTGTCGAGATGTTTAATTTCAGTTTTAATCGCTCTTCAACAAATTCTACTGCTGTGCCCCGATAGCCGGCATCCCCCGAAAACGCTTTGATTGATGGATATTTTTCAGCGGCTCGTTCGAATACAGCAACGCCCGCTTTCGTGTCGTTGATATTGGCTTTGTGTACCGACACATGCAGTAAATTCCCCAATGTATCAACGATAATATGCCGTTTTCTGCCTTTTATTTTCTTACCGCCATCGAATCCTCTTTCTTCGCTGGCATAGACCGTTTTAACGCTTTGGGAATCAATAATCGCATAACTGGGCACCCTTCTTTTTTTTTGAGTGGCGATATTGCTCGTTTAGCTTATCTAGGGCACATTCCCATACGCCTGCTTTATTCCAGCGGCTGAAATGGTCATAAACCGTCTTCCACGGGGGGAAATCTTTTGGCATCATCCGCCACTGGCAGCCGCTTTTCACGACATACAAAATCGCATCCACAATTGTTTTTTTATCATGTTTCGATTTGCGGCCTCGTTTATCACTAGGGTTGAAATAATTCTTTATTATCAACCATTCGGCGTCTTTTAAGTCACTTTGGTACACAAAATATTCCCAGAAAAATAAAAATAGGCAGGTTTACGAAAAAATTATTGTAAAACAGTATATTTACTCTTGCCAAGCAAGATTAAATTATTTCAAGACGGGTTCTCAATCTTTTTGAGTATTTGCGCTCATTCATACACATGAAAAACTAACTTTAGGCGTTTCGATGAATCTAGCTTTCTCAGCACGCTCTTAGCCATCGTTGTGTTCCTGTTGGTGAAGCTACTTCTTAGTTACTACGATCTTTTCAACTAAGATGAAGTGACGAAATTTCCGGCGTACAACCCCATGTTTGATACTTTTCATGTACGCATTCAATACATACATATTGTTGTTTACCCGACTTTATTGTACTATTTTAATACGTAAAAAAAGGAAAGATCTCCCATGCCTCAGCTCCTAGTAGAAACCAATGACCGTATGTCATTGCGTATTGCCTCGGAAGAAAAATCGTTGTTAATACGCGCAGCCGCTATACAGCATACTAACCTGACTGAATTTGTAATTCGTAATGTGGTGTCGGTAGCACGAAAAATTATCGACGATAACGAACGGCTGGAACTCACAGAGAGAGACAGTTTACATGTACTGGAGCTTTTGGATAATCCGCCGACACCCAACGATAAGTTGATGACGGCTGCATTTTCTTTGCCGATGCTGTCATGACGTTACCAGGTTGGCACGAAGCTCCCATAGGTAAACATCATGATCGCGCAGCCTTCGATTGTGGTGATGATACGTTGAATCAATTTTTACATCGTCATGCGCGGCAGAGCCATGAGAAAGGTGGGGCAAAAACCTACCTTGCTGTTAGTGACAGCAATCAAAAGGTTTTGGGTTACTACAGCCTTAGCCCCGCCTCCATTGCTTACGAACGCGCCCCGGAGGTGATAAAACGTGGTTTGGCTCGGCATGAAGTGCCCGTATTTCGGCTTGGCCGTCTGGCTGTAGATATTTCAGTACAGGGGAAAGGGCTTGGTGGGCAGTTATTACTTGCAGCAGGGCGACGCTGCCTTTTGGTTGCCACACAGGCAGGCGGTGTCGCGCTTATGATTGATGCTAAGAGTGAGCAAGTAGCTCATTGGTATGCGAGTTATGGTGCTGTTCCACTGTTAGATGCGCCTTTGTCTCTGTTGTTGCCGTTAAAAACGATTCATGCTGCACTTACTACAGCAGGGAAACTCTAAATGAATGATGAAAATTCAAAATATGAAGCGACAAACCTCAGCAAACTCCCGGCCAGTATCTCCGTTAAAAAGCGCGGAAACACCTATGTCATTTTTAGAAACGGCCATGAAGAAATAGGCGGCATCGTTGTTTGTGGTACTCCGTTAGGTGATACTCAGCTTCAGCCCTATGTTGAGGAGCCACAAGATAGGAACAAAACAATTGTCGCTTTGGTAGCACAGCAAATGTCAGATGCGCTACTGGTGCATATAGCTAAAAAGCCTGAGTATTTAAGACGTGACGCCTTCCCGCCAAACTTTGTTCCCGCAGGGACAGAGGTTCTTGAAAACAAGGTGTTTCCTTGCTCAAAATGCAATCAGATCGTTGCCAGACTGGTATTTTCCTGGAACACTGCGTCAACAGAAGAAATGGAAATGGTAGGTAAAAAGTTCGAGCTGGAAGCCTCCGTTTCTGATTATCCGGTATGGGTGCTTGGCGCCCCTGATTGCGATGATAACGATATTGCAAAGTACCTAACCTTTCAAATTGCGCCTACAAAAGGCGCCGTTTATTGGGAACATCCGGACGACATGAACAAGCGGTTGATCGCGCTGGATGTTAACCATTGCTGAGTGGTCTACGAATCACACACTAGCCGTTTGTTTCCCAATAGCTCTATACACAGTTGGACGTGATACTGAAAACACTTCAGCACGAGTACTCCCCCGTTCCGTGCATGTGACGTGGCTCTTTCTGTTGTTTATCAGAGAGTTTTGGTTGTTTACCCCACACTTTTTTATGCTCTCCTAAGTCGGTTCGCTGTTCCACTACTCCCCAATCAGGAGAGCAGCTGAGTTCTGATAGATCCGAGCTTTTTAAGTATTGCTACAGCCTTTTTATCAAAAGTAGCGAAAATCTCGCCGCCGAGGGCAAAACCTTCATAGGCTATGACGCCATCGGCAAAGTCGCCACCAGAACGAAGCATTGCAATACCGGCATCTACTGCACCCTGGTTAACTTTGACGTTATCAGCTTCTATGAGAATCCCTATAGCGTCGGCTATATCCTCGTTTGCCAGTTTATAGCCTCGTGACAGGTTCCATACGACTTCACAAAGTACCGGCAAAGGAATAGTTACCAATATTGCTTCTTTCATTACTTTACGCGCTATAGTGGCCTGTTTTATATCATCGGCCAGCAGGTAGCGGAGTACAACATTGGTATCGATGGCAAGTTTCATTTTTCACTCGCCCAACCCTTGCGAGCTATCTCGTTCATGTCGTCGATAGACAAAACAACATTGCCCTTATTTTTTGCCCGGAGGATCCCAAATGCATCTTCAATGTTTCGCCCTTCCCGCACTGCTTGAATTACTGCCCGACCACCTGGAAGCGTATTGACGTTTATTTTCTGGCCGGGTTTAATGCCAAGGTGTCTCAGAAGTGTTTGCTTAAACGTCACCTGGCCTTTCGCCGTGACTGTAAGGGTAGTCATGCTGCTAACCTCATTTATTGAACATGACCATATAGTAAGGCAACATCACCTTACTAGCAAGCAATTATCATGGTTTTGGGTTTTCGTCGAGGTAAATACAATGATGTTATTGGAGATTTTCCAATTTGATATTTTTGCGTCAGGGCGCGAGTTCCGGAGCATCAGGCCAATAAGGATCCAAGGGACTATAGCAATCCCAATTTAGCGGGGCCATATATACGTGACAATGCGACAGTCTACGGCAATGCTCGAATATGCGGATCAATGGACGGCAATTCACAAGCGTACGGCAATACGATACTAGACAGTGGAAGCATTAGTGACGATGCGAAACTGTATGGTGACGCTTATCTGATATATTCGACTCTAAAAGGCAATGCGAAACTGTATGGTAATGCTCGAATAAGATATGCACGTGTATACGGTAATGCACGCGTGTACGGTAACACGTGTGTGGGAGGCACTCCTTCTGGGTATGGATATGATGAAATAGAGATATATGAGAATGCTGAGGTATATGGCAATGCCCGACTAATGGGTAGTACGAAAGTACGCGGCAATGCGCGAGTTTTCGGCACTGTACAGGTAATAGACGCCACAGCTAAAGTTATAGAAGGGGATACACAGATATCGGATAATCCGCCGAGTGTGAGCGAAGCGACAACAAGCACTACATAAAAAGCCACAAAGGGGAAGGGCGGTAAGCCCAATCCCCAGAAAAAACATCGAAATGATCGTCAGGTGGCTTATTTGATCAAAATAACAATCCAATGAGCCACTTGCCTCAATTGCTTACTTAATGGGATTGGGTTGACGCCTAATAACCCCAACAAGACTAATATTAAGTGTTTTCTTCATTTTTTGGGAAGAATTCATTTATCACTTCTGCTGTATCATTACGGACGGCACGAGCCATCAATTTGTAATCTAATTTTTCATTATCTTGTATTTCAGACATAAATGAATTAATGCCTAATAATTTCTGACAAATAAAACTGGTTTTTACCACATTCTCCAATATGACCTTGTTAAATTCTGTTTGATTAAAATTACTGTCTGTTTTTTTCTGCTGCAATTCATAGACCTTTAAACCCAACTCAATTAGCATGGATGCTGTATTAGATGTATTAGCTTCATGTTCTTTTGCTCCATCGTTACGTTTATCAATAACAATAGTGTTTATGTTTTCTAAAATAGCCTTACTAACAAAAACCTGAACTTTTGGCATGGTTAATCTCTGTTAAAAGCTAAAAAAATAGAGTCTATTATAGAGTCTTTCTAGCTAACATGCCAGAAAAAACAGAATCTGTTGTAGAATCCATCATGGCTAGCAACCTATATAACTCATTGTTATAAAATAAAAAATATAAATAGACTCTATTTAGAGTCTATTTTAAAGTTAAAAACAAAAATGCATAAACATTTTAAAGTTAACATGTTGAAAATAAAACATAATCATGCAAGATAGAATCTTGCGAAGTGTGTGGATATCTTATGGCTAAAAAAGAAGTGCTTATAATACCATTTAAGACTGAATTTTATGTATAACACGGGTTGAAATTTTAAAGAAAAATAGAATTTCAGTGGAATTAAGTCTAGTGAATTTCGTGACTTTTCTTTTAATAGCTGTGGCACGGCATAGCGGATACCAAGGCGCGGAAAAATAACAATCAATTTAGCTTGTTTTTAATTTTAAATTATCAGGGGTCTATTGGCTTTCTATTTACCCATGACCCTTATCAAAGAAGAGAAAGGGGTTAGCAAAAAAGCTCTACGGAAACAGGCTATGTCATCATTATTTTGTGGCTAACTAAGTTGACAGCCTGTATTTTCAATCATGAGAGGCTCAGGCAAGGTTGCTTCAACCTGATCCAACAGATTCAATAGCACCTCAAGCGCTTCCTCACAAAAAGCATGATCAATACCGGCATACTGATGCAAAGGCAACGTATTAAAATAGCATACTAATTTGTGCTCTAAATCACGAAGACTCATGGCGCATAAGCCCCTTTTTTCCAGAGTCAAGGTCGTTTTCATGAGGATTTCTCCCTTGCATCCAAACAAATTGATTGCGCCTGCCTGCTTTGCTAAGAAAAATCAGTCCTACGCCCACGTGAGTGGATTCAGGGTGAACATCCTGTCCTCACCCCAAGCCCAGCTATCCAATCTGTGCCAACTTTTTTTCTCTATTGGAAGGGGCATTTTTTCTAAATACTGGCAATACAAAGCCCTGCGTTAAACGCTAATAAATAATACAAGTGTCTTCATTTAATAAAACTGAGTGCTTATTTATTTTTTTTCCCTTTTCTCTATTCATCGCGAACAATAAATAATTTATCCTACCTCTAGGAAAGGCATTTTATTTTATACTGAGAAAATAACAGTTTTCTGGCTTTCTTTTTTTCTTTAGCCAATTTGTTAATTTATAAAATAATTTTTTCTTTTCATTTTTCTTTTGATCTAATATTTTATATCTTAATTCTCGGTTTCTCGCTCTACTTTGTCGGTTACTCATAATGATGCTATCCTATTTTCAATAAACTATATTCCAAGCAGAATAAACTTTTGTGGAATATAGCGATAAAATCCGATTTTATGACAGGATTTTTTAAACTCCCGTAATGAATTAACCTCCGATTTTTCGTATATCACTTGCAAATAATTTTCTATCATTCTATAAAAATGATCTAATTTTTTTCGCTATCTATTTAGCGCTTAAAAAGCGTAATATATAAAAGACGATTTTAAGCTACAAAAGCTGTAAAAAATATTTTTCATTGCACAGTTGAAATCTTTCACAGAGATATAGTTTCGTTTTATTTTAAATATAATCACTATAATTAAATATACAACAAAATATTAATGTGGGATATTTATTAGATTGCAAGATATTTATTTTTTGATATTTATTAAAAAATATTTATTTAATGATTTTATTTTTCTAAAATTTACAACATACTCTATTTATAAATCTACGTGGAAGGTAACGATGATAATTTTTCTCTTCGCAAAAAGCTCTAAAATCATCAATGTGATTAACTCCCGCTTTGTTGTACATCCTTTGCAAGCTATTCTCTATCGTTCGGCAGGAAAGGTACATTATATTTCCTATAACTCTACTTTTTAGCCCTTGTAATCTGAAAAATATTATTTCGCATTCACGCTCTGAAAAAGTATCATCAGGCCGATTCAACAGCAATGAACCTGGCATCGACCCTCTTACATAGTCATTGAGAGTACAAATTTCGAGATTTCTATTATGACCAATAATACCAATACACTCCCCTTCGTTATTCAACAAAGGAACTTTCCTAACAATGAACGGATGATCAATCGCCTTAGGGTGAATTTCTAATGTAACCAAACTACATTTAGTATCAATAACCTGCTTATCCTGCTTCTGAAATTCTTCAGCCGCATTATCAAATTGCACTAATTTTGATTTAATCTCATGATCAAATTTACCTACAACATCAGAGACAGATTTCACGCCAAACAAAGCAATCAGCGCCGGATTAGCATAAACAATCCGAGATTCAAGATCTTTGATGCCGTACGGTTCTGGAAATTTATCTAACGCCACGGTTAACACGTTAGACACCCCGCCAGAAAAATCAGTAGTGACCATGATAGTTACCTCCGTTCATTAGACTTATATAAAGTATAGAATAACTCTACCTATATAAATTACCTCTTGTAGATATTTTATATAGGGTAATTTTTACTTAGCTTTACTAAAATTTAATTCTATTTTATCTCCGCTCTATTTTTAATTATTACAAAATATATTATTGCAATAACAACTAATATAGTATATTTATTGTTTTTTAATTAAAATTCACCGTATAAGTTTCAATAAAGCCATATTTGAATCTTTCGAAAAGAAAAATTATTATCATTGTCTTCCATGACAATGCCTGATTAGGAACACATTTAATTTTGCGGAAAAATAACATTATTAGCGATGATTATGCTGTAAGTCGTGTGCCGTTAAAAGCGCGTGCCAGTCTGCTTAGTACCACCCTAATACGAGTGGGAGCAATGACAGCTTTATCACAATTTCTAATCGGCGCTACGCTGGGTCATTCAATGACATTTGGTCAAGCAGTGCTGGCTACTTTTATTGGTAGTTTACTCCTCGAGTTTGTTAGCCTTGGACTGGGCATCGCTGGTGCCCGAGAGGGAATGTCAACAAGCTTATTGGCGCGTTGGTGTGGTTTTGGCCGTTTTGGATCTGTACTCATTGGAATGGTTATAGCGATTAGTTTCCTCGGTTGGTTTGGTGTGCAGAATTCGATTTCTGCCAAAGGATTGAATTATGCGTTTAATGATCAACTCGGCTTTACCTGGTCAGCGATCATTTCAGGTATCGCGCTGACTGTATTAGTTGCATTTGGATTTCGCGCTTTGAGTTGGACGGCAATAGTGTCAGTACCTGTTTTCTTTCTGGTAATAGGTTGGATTGCTACAAGCCTTCTCATGGGGCATAACATTACTGATTTGATTTCTATCGCTCCCTCTGGTACACCTTTTTCTCTCGGCACAGGTGTCATGGTTGTTGCTGGCGGTGCTATTTCTGGTGCACTTATCACACCGGATATCAGTCGCTATTGCAAAAACGGGCGACACGCATTCTGGATGATAACGCTTTCTATCATTGCTAGCGAATTCATTGTTAATACCATTGCCATATTAATTGCACACGCACTTGATACTTCTGATGTCGTTACCATTATGACGCAAAGTGCGGGATGGATTGGGCTACTTGCTGTCATTCTCGCTGTCGTTAAGGTTAATGATGTTAATTTATATTCATCGTCACTGGCTTTAGCCAACGCTATAGAGTGCGTAGCAGGAAAGAGATTAAATCACGTAGGATTAATTTTTGGATTAGGAATAGCAGGCACAATCCTCTCAATCGCAGGAATTTTAGATAACTTTCTCAATTTCCTTATTCTAATGGGGGTTGTTTTTCCTCCTGTTGCCGGTGTAATACTTGTTGATTATTATATTTTACGTACTAGTCGCAAGCTACTTGATACGACCCGCGATAAAGAAATTCTACCTACAAAGAAATTAACTCCATCAATAGGGTGGCCTGCAATTATTTCCTGGGTTGCGGGTAGCGTTGTCGGTTTGGTAATTGAGTGGGGCATACCATCGCTCAACGCCTTATTAGTTGCCAGTGTTATATACTGGACAATGTGTACCGTTCGCAAAGTACGTTCAACTAAGATGAGGTGACAAAATTTCCGGCGGTTCCGGCATACGTATGCCACGAATGGTTTCATGGTGAGCTAAAAGAGCGAATATTCGGACTGACGATAGGCATATCGGAGAAGGGACGGATGTAAGCACGGGATTAGCTGGATAGAATTACTTCACACTTTTATGAGCATAGTTTTATTGAAATGGTCGTCTGGCGGGTTGATCCACCTGTTAAAGCCAGTCAACATAGCTACAAATATCGCTTGGCATACATAGAAAAAGGCGTCTGTGTGCTCCGTTATGATAATGAAGCCGGCAAAGGAGACCACAAACACATCGGCAGTCAGGAGAGCCCCATCATTTTTAATGACGCGGCTCAGTTAGTCTCAGATTTCCGTGCCGAAGTAGAGAAGTACAGAAAAGGAGTAATATCATGAAAACATTAACCTTGAATGTTTTAACGTCCGATACTGTTGATGAACGTTTCATTTGCGCGATGAACGGTGATGAAATGGGAGAGTTCATCAGTTTTCCCTCCTTTGATTTGCTTTGGAAAATCATTAGCCCAAAACGCCTGGCTATATTACGAGCTATGGTCGGTGGCGGTGAAATGTCCATACGCAGCGCAGCGCGGCGAGTCGCTCGTGATATTAAAGCCGTACATGCTGATGTGCAGGCGTTGCTTGCGGCGGGTATCATTGAAAAAAACGGGGAGAAAATCTTATTTCCGTATGACCAAATACATGTGGATTTTGTCGTATCGAACATCGCGGCTTAATCGGCCTAGCGCTCCGGAACTCGCGCCCTGACGCAAAAATCTAAAAATCACTGATTTTTTCTACAAATTCCCTTTTCGTTTGGTATTTTTTTATTCGAACATCTTCTAGTTCCTACTTATAATTCGTGGTTGATATTACTATCCGATTTGAGTAGATTTCAACGACAACTTTAAGTGAATATGGCCTTTTTAGTTCCGACTCTGGCTATTCTAGGAACTGACTGACTGAATAAAATATGAAGCAATAAACTTTATAAAAACAAAGCTATTTTAAATTTTTGCGTCAGGGCGCGAGTTCCGGAGCGCTAGGCCTAATCAAAAAAATTAAGCCAATAAAGCCAGACGTAAGGATTCGGGCGTAAATATGTAATATCGGCTGTTTATCCTTTCCACTCCTGAATTTTCAAAACATTACAGCATAATTTACGGGTGCTGGATGGGGTCGTTGGTGAGTAGATTGACCCAGTATGATGACTCCTGGTTTTCAGTGTTTCACCAGCTTAAAATCAGGGTGTTCCCCGGCAAGTAAAAGTAATAATATGTACTCACTTTTTGAAACCTTTCTATTTTGCGCACTGTCCTTACTCAACTCTTTTTTCTGCCAATAGTTTAGTGAGATACCAAACAGGTCAGCAGTTTCTTTTTGTGTTAACCCTGCTTTAACACGCAAACGTTTAATTTCTTCTGGCGTTGATAACTCACTTTTCATTGCGGTAACCATCAAATGTCATTTCTTTAATGATATTAATGAATATATCTTTTTCTACAGGCGATAATGACGAAAAAATATCATCATGATTTATCGAACCAATCGATTGCGTTTTTATTATTTTATTAAAAACAACTTGCCTTGTGGTGGATTTCGATTTGTCTGCTATTTTTTTCTTTGACCGTATTTTTATTTTTTTCTCAAATGTTAATAAACATCCATCATCCATTTTTTGACAGGTTACGCAATATGTTCTGTTTCCGACACCTTTTCTAATATACATTTCATTTGATGAACTCATATTATTTTTGACATCCTCCCCGCCCTAAAGGCCGAGGTTTTACAGCATACCGGATAATAGTTTAAGGGGGCTTTTGCCCCCATTCTGGTTATGCTCTGGCTTCTACTTTCTTCCAGCCTTTCGCTTTGTGGCGTCCGTCCGTTCCATACATTTGCCGTATTTCTTCTAGTGTCAACGCTACTTTAGATTGACCACTTTTTGCTACTTTAAAATGTCCAGTTTTTGCTAATTTTCCTGTTGGGTTTCTATTCCAGGCGCCTGGATAATATCAGTCGTTTTTATAGGCAACATGCCTGCTTTGCGTTTATTTTTGAGTCGATAGCTTTCTCCTTTAATATTCAATGTGGTTGAATGATGTAAAAGCCTGTCTAAAATCGCAGTTGCTAAAATGTGATCACCGAATACGTCCCCCCAATCAGTAAAACTTTTATTTGATGTGAGAATGATGCTCGCCTTTTCATAACGACGGCTCAATAACCTGAAAAATAGGCTAGCTTCTTCGCGATTCATCGGTAAATACCCGATTTCATCCAGTATTAATACCCTGGCATAGCACAGTTGCTGAAGTTGGCGTTCCAGACGGTTTTCTTGCTTTGCCTTCATTAAGGTACAGCAGAGTCTATCCAGAGGCATAAACAATACCCGATGCCCAGCTGTAGCTGCCTTGACAGCCAGCGCTATCGCCAAATGCGTTTTCCCTACCCCAGGTGGGCCTAACAAAATGACGTTTTCATGATGTTCGACAAACCTCAGCCCCGCCAGCTCGCGGATAATTTTCCTGTCTATACTTGGTTGGAAAGTAAAGTCAAATTGCTCCAAGGTTTTTATCCACGGCAAACGTGCTTGTTTTAACCGCGATTCCAAGCCTTTTTGGTGACGCCCGTTCCATTCCTGGGCTAATGCCTGCTGGAGAAATTCACGGTAGTTCAGTGCTTTCTTGGTGGCTTCTTCACATAAACTCTCCAACGCATCGCCCAGGTAATCCATTTTTAACCGTATCAACAAGTTTTCCATTTCCATCAGAGTAGCTCCTCATACACACTGAGCGAACGAGACGCTACTCGATTGACCTGTTGCCAAAGGGCTTGATGATGTTCTGGCACCTTTTGCCAGCCCTGCGTTACCTCCTGCAAGAGATGCGTCGCGAGCAGTTGCTCATCGCCGTAAATACGTAGCGTATTATCTAAACCGATACGAATATTAACCGCACGACCACACCAGAATGAAGGCACGCTATAGCGATTACCTCTGACATCGATATAGCTGTCCCATGCCACTTGTCGTAGGTCGAAGTAGCTGGTATCGAAATCAGTCGCAGGGAGTGGCATCAAGGCTATTTTTTCCTCAGCAAAACGATTTTCCGGTGTCTGCTTGAATTGACGAAGATGACGCTGGTCTGCCACTTTCGCCAGCCACATCGCTAGCAGTTGATTAACATGAGCGAAACTCTCAAACTGACGGTAGCGAGTGAAAAAATTGTGTTTAACATAGCCCACCATCCGTTCGGTTTTGCCTTTCGTTTGCGGTCGATAAGGCTTACAGGCGCGAGGGCTAAACCCATAGTGATTAGCCAGTTGCAGGAAGCCCGCATTGAACTCGATGTGGCCATTTTGTCCATGTTTGATAACAGCGGCTTTTTGGTTATCTACCAAGACATTTTTTACGCTGCCACCGAAGTAATTGAAGCTGCGAACCAGCGATTCATACGTGTGCTCAGCATCTTGCTTAGGGGCAGCAAAGACATGAAAGCGACGCGAAAAACCGAGCGTATTAACGGCAAAATTAACCGTACAGGCAGAGCCTGCCACCTCAACGATGATTTCTCCCCAATCGTGTTGAAGTTGATAACCGGGGAGGGTTTCAAAGCGTACCGTGTTTTTCGAGGCCCTGAGCGGACGTTTGGGATGTATATAACGTCGGAGCATCGCACTCCCACCCCGGTAGCCTTTTTCACGGATTTCCTCAAAAATAACCGCCGCATTCCAAACCTGTTCACTCAACCTTGAATCGATGTAGTCTTTAAAGGGCTCGAGTTTAGCAACCTGTTTTTTACCGCGTTTTGCTGTTGGCGGCGCAGGATAGCTAATGTGCCGTCTCACCGTTTTTTCTGAACACCCTATCTGATGGGCAATATCAACAATAAATGCCCCCTGTTGATGGCGTTGTTTTATCATGTAGTGGTCCTCTCTTCTTAGCATGCTTATTTCCCTCATGGCTTTGTCACCACAAAGGAAACTGCATTCTGGCTTGAGTGGACAAATTAAATTAGCAATTTACGGTCTTTTATCATTAGCGCTGACATAGATCGAGTTGTGCCCGAATGTATTGTGGAGAAAGCTTGAGTTTTTTTAGAGCAACGTTGCAATATTCCTGAAGGATTTGGGTAGAAAGCACCCCACTTGCGTCTTCGTAAAGCTGTTTAAGCAGGGAAAGAGCAGCTTTCTGCTTCACGGGTATGTCGCTTGCCTCTGCGTAAACAAGGATATTGGTGTCGATAAAACTACGATTTGCCATGCGATTAACGCTCATTGGCTTCGTTACGATCAAATTGCCAACCGTCAAGCTTAGCGGATGATTGCAAACAACGAGCTTCAAACTGTACCCATTGCTGATCACGGTAGGCACTGCCTGCTAACTGCTCCAGGTAGTCACGTACAATCTGGTTAAGGCTTTTACCCATTTTTTGCGCTGCGTCACGTGCCCGTTGCGCAACTTGTTTGTCTACAGAAAGAGTGATATTCATGATTGATCTCCATTATTTTTGGATATAGCACATATTATGTGCGCACATTGAATGTTTTTCAAAAATGGATGAGGTATGTGATGTAGATTACAGATATTGATAGCGACTGAAGTCTAGCTGCCCTTGTTTTTTATCCTATCGTTTTTAAAGCCACATAAGCCACGTAGCGTTAAGGTAAGGTGAAGCCGTAGGTAAGTATGGGTAAGTCAAAGAAAGCGTCTCTATGGCCATTCTAGAGCCCTTGGAGGGGCATCATTGAATCTTATCTCTGTCCTATCTCTGTATTATCTAATTTTTTCCTGTTAATCCGATTTTTTAACGATATTTTTTTAATTCTAAAAAAATTTTAATGAAAATGGTTTTTTTAGATCGGTAACGCTCGCCGCAAGAATGGATTTCGCAAAGCGAAAGCCGTTCGAGGAAGCGGAATATCATCTGATACTAAAAAGGAACTCGGTCACTCTTTGGCTAAAGGTAAGCTCTGGATTTTTTTGTAACTACAGGTTATTGAAAATGGAAAATATTGGAGAAAGAAAATGGCGTTTTTTTAACCGGTCTTCTGAAATAGAGGTCGTTATAATTACGACGATAAAGAAGGTTACTCACAATTTTTTATTTTAGCTCCATGTTTTTATTTTCTTTATTCTTTATATTCTCTTTATTTAGAGTTAAATTTTGCTTTTTTTATCAATACGTTACGATGTTTAAGGTCGCGTGATTTCTGCGAAAGGTCGCGTGATTTCTGAAAAAGGTCGCGTGATTTCTGCGAAAGGTCGCGTGATTTCTGTGTGGATAACTTTTGTTTCTGTGCTATTGATTATCTGAGATAAATAGCTACCTAATGATGATTATTTGTTCTGTTAAAATCAGGAGAGTGCTATTTTTGAATGTTTTTTATCAGCTGAGTTGTGCCAAGAAAGGGTATACAGTAAGTACTAAAAAAGTACTAAAAAAATTTAAGGTCGCTAGATTTCTGTTTTGATAATCAGGATTGCTTGTGATTAATTATCGGGATAAAAACTCTTTAAGTTTATATCAATTAACTGTTTTTAAAAAAAATTTTATGTTGTCAATATAGATCATCAAAACATTTTAGCGCTCTAGAAATCGCGCAATTTTTTTCGATAAAAAAATAAAAGGTCTTTTTATTGATTTATGAGAAGACCTTTATATACTAAAGGAAGTAGAAATGAAGGATAAGAAGGTTATAAATTTCATGGATCTGATTTCTATAGAAAAAAAAGTTGTTGTACAATCAAACTCGATTGTTGATGGTGTTTATAAGATTACATTAGATGAAGCAAGGGTAATAAACCTTGCTATATCAAAAATAAAAAAACATGATCCGCCCGGTAGCCCCGTTAGAATCACTCACGCAGAATTTACTAATACCTGGAAAATTAAAGATAATAATTTAAAAAGAAGACTGTCAGATATAGGTGATGAGTTAATTCAACGAACAATAGATACAATATCTATTGATAAATCTACAGGTAAAAAAATAAAGATACGGAGGACATGGATATCTAAGATAGAATATAATATGGATAACATAGATCAATATTTAGAAATAACATTTTCTCAAGATGTTGAAAGATTTATTTATCAATTAAAAAATAATTTTACTATGTTTGAAATAGAAAATGTTTCTAATTTTACCTCACCATATTCTTTTAGAATTTATGCCTGGATTTATAAATATATAAATTTTTTTTCACATGTGAAAGATGGATTGCATTTTACAGATCAAATAAAAATTGATGATTTTAAAGAAATGATGGGTATATCAAAAAATTACGAAAAATATAAATATCTTAAAAATGGAGTTATAGAAAAAGCAATAAAAGAAATTAATAATTACTCTGATTTGTCAGTAATTTTAGAAGAATTTAGAATAGGCCGTTCAGTAAAACAAATAAGGTTTGTTTTTGTTAGAGAAAAGAACACTATTTTCTCTAACGAGGAAAAAAAACCTAAAAGAGCTAGATTACCATCTAGACCAAAAGTTAAGGTAAGAACCCATTTGGAAGGAGAGTGGGCTAGACGGTGTATTGATATCATTGAGAAATATGAAAAAGATATAAGAAACTATGATGCTACTATGGTATTGCCAATATCTGATTTGGAAAAGTTAATTAATTATTATCAAATATTAGGAGACAAACAAAAAGTTAGCGAGTTAAGTAAAAAACTGGAAGCAAGAAGAAATTGATTTTTGCGCTGATCGTAGGAGTCGTGACCTCCTCCAATCAGCTAATCACACAAACCTATCTAGGAGGTCTATATGACTGCGTTCGATCTTACCCAATGTGCGGTGTTACGCAAAGTATTTCCTGAACTTACTAATGCTCAATTTGAAACAGCCATACTGTTTGCTGTGGGTTTTTCGCGTAAAGAAATTGCGGGTTTGCGTGTTGTTTCAGATTCTTGTATTGAACATACATTGAATGTTGTGAAAGAAAAATTTAACATTGCTAGCATAGGCAGTTTAAGAAATATTATCTTGTTAAGATATCTTTTGAGTAAAAAGTAATTTAGCTAATTAATGTATTAGATTATCTTCTTCATGCTAATAGGCATGATGATACGATTTAAGTTTTTTCGCCGAGTCCGGTCACCGCAGATGTTGCTGGCCGGAATACCCAAAGTTCAGTATCAGCTAGGGTGAACGAATGCATAAATACCAATCAATTATCAATTCGGATTTTTTTAACCTAACTTTGTGAGTGTTACCTAACGTTTTAGGGTTGTTTACTAAGCGCAAATAGTATGGATATTGATCATTTTTATTCAGAATATTTTTATCTTTGATTTACTCATTGATGCGTCCCTGCCGGTAGCTATCGTAAAATAGCTGACAAGTTAAGTAAAAAATACTCTGTATTAATAGTAAGTAAATAGTACCGTATAATACAATCACACTGAGCGAGTTATGAATCGTTAGCGCTTGGTATTAGTTTATTTAACTTTTTGTTTTTTATTAAAACTTACTATCTACGATAGAAGGATGAAAAATTAATGATAAACGATAAAATTATTTATATAGTCACTATTAATTCTGAATTAACATTAATACTTGATCAAGTACCAGAGTCTTGGGGTATCCCGTTTCGTTTATGCGAATCTGGCGTTGATTAGCTTAAACAATTTGAAATCTAGCTCGGATATGGTCGGCAAAATTGATCATGAAGTTGAGTCAAAGTCAGCGGAATTAGAGGCTGAATCGTTTGAAAAACAAGATATTCAGGTATTTGAAACTCAACAAGATCTGCTCACCTTTGTGTTTGTGATAAATAGAATAATAGTTTTTCCCGTTTTATTTTTGTTAAAGTAGGAATTTAGTTGAATTTATTGAAATTAATTATTATTGGCTTGTACGGTGTGATTGGGTTGGTCGGGTGGTATAAATATACGGAATTGGTCGCTCATCCTGTGACAGTTGTCACTGTCGATAAATTCTCCTCGGAAATGACGGTAGCCTACATTCGTGCCATGGTTTGGTATCATTCTAGAGGCAAGTTACAGGAATTACGTTCTATCCTATTGACTGATAATTTAGCGAATGAAAAGCAGATAAAAATAAGAATAACGAATATGTTGAAGCATCGAACATCGGCATATATTCGTGATTTTAATTCATTAGACACGCCCATTGAAAACATTGGTAATTGGTATCAAAATAATTTTGATTTTGATAATTTTCTTTCGGCTGTTTTTGATGAAGTATTTAATAATAAATTGTCCGTAGAAGAAAAAATACGCAGTGTCTCTGATGTAATGGAAGCCTATCAAAATTTAACAACCCAAAAATTATTGATTAATCTGAATAAACTAAAAGGAAATTAATATGGATACTGATAAAAAAGTAGCGGTTATTTTGTCAGGCTGTGGTGTCTATGATGGTGCTGAAATTAATGAAGTCGTTTTGACGTTATTATCGCTTGAAGAAAATGAAATTCAATATCAATGTTTTGCTCCAGATATCGATCAGCATCATGTTGTTAATCATTGTACGGGTAAGGAAGTTACTGAAAGAAGAAATGTTTTGGTTGAATCTGCCAGAATAGTACGCGGCAACATTAAATCATTAAACGAATGCAAGGCAAATGAGTTTACAGCAATGATTGTTCCTGGTGGATTTGGAGTGGCAAAAAATCTCTCTGATTTTGCTTTTAAAGGAGCTAATGTTAAGGTAGAAAAAGTGTTTCTTACTATTTGTGAAGCATTTAAAAATAGCAAGAAACCTGTAGGGTTTATGTGTATCGCTCCAGTTCTTTTAAGTAAAATATATGGTAAAGGGGTTATTTTAACTGTGGGTAATGATAAAGATACCATTGCTGCCATTTCAACTATGGGTGGGGAGCATAAGGTGTCTACAGTTAATGAAATTGTGTTTGATGAAAAAAATAAAATTGTGACGACCCCAGCATATATGTTAGCAACGAGTATTATTGAAGCAAAAAAGGGAATAGATATGTTAATTAAAAAAATTATAGAGATAATGTAATTGTTTTATTTTATAACTTTTTTGATGGTGTCACTATTTTTTTTGATTGTTATTATTTACCGCCTGAATGCGAAAAATAATATTAATAAATTGAAAGGACACAATCTCTCATATAACGAAAACACCCGTCAAGTTATTATTGATGGGTGTTTTGTCCTCACCTCTTTCCGTCAAGAATCTTTAAATTGTTCTTTGTTTCAGTATTTGAATAAGAACCGAGATAGAAAGTTATCTTATGACGAACTTAACGACACTGTTTTCAAAGGCAGGCATGTTGAGTTAAACAAGGTAGTTGATGCCATGGGATTTCGAGGTGATCTCAAGCGTATATTGTTCAGTTTTGATACGAATAGTATCACTTTTCACCCAGAAAAATTAAATCAAGTTAATAAGTTAATTAGATTAAATTAAAAATATGGATTTTAAATCTACTCAAAATAAAGTGTGATCAGCAAGGAATCTAAGTCAGGCACTGTTTTAGTGCCGTTATCTAAACCGGTTGTATCCACAACCCTATCCTCGGCGGGGTACACAAGCCCCGAGTTAATCCAATTTATTTCACGCTGTTAACTCTCTGCTTGGCAATCTAAAAACTCCCCTGGGTCTACCACGCCTTTGCCTTCGGCAAGTATGCTACTCGATACTTCGCAGCATTTATCTATCGCTTTTTAACCCCGGTTTCAATCTCAAGGATCTATCTCCGCGTTTGCTTTTGGCTGCTGTGCTATTTGTGCGCTCCACTCAACAAGGATACTTCTGATGGCTTAAGCTCCTTGATAATCAGGAGATAAAATGTGATCACTGTCACATTCTGACTTCTTCCGACTTAAATTATTTTTTTCCGACTTCTTCAGACTAGCCATTCCATGTCTTCCCTGTATTTTTATATTTGCTATTCTGTGTGTGTCGGAAGATCAAGGCTGCTACTTCACAAGTATGTATAAATTACAATTGTGTTTTTTACCCAATTTACATTAGTTTAACGTTGCTGTAATTTTATCTATATTAAAAAATCGGGGTTTAACTTAAGGAATGTGGAAAGTGGAATTAGATAACGATTTTAATGAAAAAGGAACGACAGTGACTGTCAAAATAACTGCGACTGCAAATAATTTTTTAATAGAAAGCGCCAAACATTCAAAAAGAACAAAAAAATGTGAATCAGAATTAAGATTGGAAGATCATTTACGCCGTTTTTCATCTATCTCGGCGATTGGTATAACGAAAAATAGATGTGAATAAAATGATGATTCTATCACTGGGGAAACTATTTAAATCTTATCAGAAAAAAGAAAATATTATTATGAGCAACCGACAAAGTAGAGCGAGAAAACGTGCGTTAAAAAATAAAATAGTAGCGGCCACGCGAAATGAAAATAAAAAATTATTTTACCGGTTAATAACTTGGTTAAGAAAAAAGGCTGAACAACGATTACTATAAATACATTTTATTGACTATTAATAAAATAATGTGTTTAACACAGGACTTTTTTATTACTTGTTATATCCATGCTATGGATAATGGATTTGCATTATTTTTTTAAAAAACGAGCAGTGAAATGTAAGACTAATACCAGGGATTTTTATAAAATTTTAATATAACTGGAGTAAATTATGATTCTGTCTATTAAGGCTGCGGGCAGTGCTATATCTAAAAAAATTAATAAAAAAAATAATAACCACTATATCGTGTTAATACTTATTTCAATCATGGCACTTTTGGGCATAACCAGTACGGTTCAAGCTGTTGATTTAATGGCAGGAGGAAAAGTGACGGTCACTGATACTTTTGGTGCAAGCTCTGCCATCGCTAAGTGGATAATATTGGCGGAAGTGATTGTCGGCATTATTACCTTTATCAAAACAAAAAATGTGTTCATGTTGTTTGGTATTGCTGTTGTGATTGTCTTTACCACGATTGGATTTAGTTTGACTGTTTGATTATCTGATTAAATTAAGAGGGCGATCATGACTACTGAAGATGATCTCCAAAAGTACCGATTCCCGAAAACGCTCAGTGAACAACGTCGGTTATTCGGTTTGCCCTATGATGAGGCCATACCGTCGTTACCTGTTTTTTTATGGGGCATTATGGTTCATCAAGCTTTATTTGGGATGGGGATGGCATTGGTAATTTGTTTGGGTATTCGCAGCGCAAAACGCGGAAAAGGGAGTATGTGGCTATACAACCTGCTTTACTGGTATTTCCCTACTATTCTGTTTCGCTCTGTTTTTAAAGTGATCCCCTATTCAAGTTTTCGGCAATGGATAAAATAAAGGACTCAGGAAAATACTGTGGAGCTAACAGCACGTCATTCCTCTAATAAAATAATCGCCGTCACCTTGTTGGTTATTTTTTTAATGCTGATCTTGAGCTTAATATCAACCATTTTACTGGCGGTAGATAATCACTCTCTCAGGCGTCACCAGGAAAAAATAGTTATTCCGATGGCATTCAATGTTCCTTTTGCTATTTCAGAAGCGCTGGCCAGTCCAGCTTATTTGCAAATGATGGCGCTATCATTTATTTCATTGCGCCTCAATGTGTCACCGGAAACCGTCGATGCCCAGCATCAATTTTTACTCTCATTTGCCAAACCAGGTGCTCAATCTGATTTCAAAATAACGCTGGCTGAGGAATCCCGAAGAATTAGACAAAATGAAGTCAGTTCAGCGTTCTATCAGACCCGTATTCGTGTTTTTCCTGCGGAAAGCATTGTTGAGATCCACGGGGTATTAAAAACCTGGATCGGTAACGGTAAGCCAACCAGTGAACAAAAAAATTATAACCTCAAACTGGATTATGCCGATGGCATGACGCGCATTGTTGCCTTCCTGGAGAAAACCGATGCGAAAAAATAACCTTTTGTTCGTTGTTATCATTGCCATCGGAGTGTGTTTTTTTACGACTGCAAAGGCGGTTACTGCATTGCAGGCAGTGGCTCTGCCTGCTGATGGCCAGTTTCAGTTAGCTATTAGCAGTAACAATCCTAACTTGATAGGTGTTTTGGGTGATCGGGTTGTGGCGATAAACAGTGCAGCCGGTATGTTGACCGATAAGCGTAATACTGTCGATGGTGCAGTATTGTTTTCTTCTCTCAGTGAAAAGCCGTTTACATTGTATATCGAGACAGAGCACAGACAGGTTTTTTCTGTCCAGGCGACACCCAGTAAAGGAGCAGGGCGACGTTATCGCTTGTCGGGCGAGCAATCAGTAGATCGGCCTGCTGCGAAAGTCTGGGAAACTGCTCAACCCTACGGATCTTTATTGGTTGAACTGAATAAGGCGGCATGGCGGGGAAAAATGCCGGAGAGTTATGCACAGGCTGATTTGACTCAATCTCGCGCATCGGCACCGACTGGTTTAACCATGACAGCAGAGCAAGCCTGGGTGGGCGATGCATTGCGTGTCATCCGTTATCACGTGCGTAATCCTAAGTAGTGTCGTCACGTAATAAAAAATATATTATCATGTAACAAATAACGACAACTGTTGAGATGATTCAATAATGAAAGATGATTCGGGAATGAATTTAGCCCATCGCCGCCACGATATATCCGATCATGTTTGGAGCCTATTGGAAGCTCATCTCCCGGGGAGAAAAGGCACTTGGGGTGGCATAGCCAGAGATAACAGGCAGTTTATTAATGCTGTTTTCTGGATATTGAGAACCGGCGCTCCCTGGCGTGATTTACCGCCTGATTATGGCGGTTGGAAAAATACTCATCGCCGGTTTTGCCGCTGGCGTGACAAGGGGCTATGGGAGTCTCTGCTCGAAGCGCTGATTGTGGAGCCAGATTTTGAATGGCTGATGATTGATGCCACTCATAGCAAAGTTCACCCTCATGCAGCAGGCGCAAAAGGCGGTAATCAGGATATGGAGCGCACAAAAGGGGGCTCAACAGTAAGATACATCTGGCCGTGGATGCGCATGGTATGCCGGTCAGAATTTTTATTACATCAGGTACCACAGCAGATTGTCAGCAAGCAACGAATTTAACCAAAGGTATTGCAGCAGAATATCTGTTGGCTGACAAGGGCTATGACAGTGATAACATCATTAAAAAAGCAGAAGAAGCCGGCATGCAAATCGTAATACCACCTAAAAAGAATCGTAAAATTCAACGTGAGTACGATAAAGCGCTCTACAAGCATCGACATCTCGTGGAAAATGCTTTTCTGCACCTAAAGCGCTGGCGAGGTATTGCTACTCGTTATGCAAAAAATACCTCCTCTTTTCTCGCTGCTGTACAAATACGATGCCTTGCTCTATGGCTCAAGATCTCATGACGACACTATATAACGCTTATTCGGTTCACTTAACCGAGCAGGATTTTTGGCAGCCCGGTATTCGTGCCGTGATGTTTACTCAACCGGTAAAGCACTTGTTGCCGGGTGCTACGCTCTCCCTCTATATCACGACAGGGAAGGAGCGTGATCATGGCGAATATTAATGCATTGGTGAAACGTAAACAGATGACACTGTTTATCGCCGTTGCGCTGGGTTTGTCGGCTGCGATGGGCGTGGGCTGGTATGCCTCTCGGGTATCGATGAAAAATGAGACTCAACCTCTAAGTTCAGAGCCTGCCCCTAATATGACGGGGGTCGTCAATGCGACCTTTGATGACAAAGTGCAACAAAATGCGATCATAGAATCTCAAGCTACGACTAATGAGATACGTAAAGAGATGGCGGCGGTGCGTCAGCAGATGGATAGCTTATCAAGCCACCGTGAACATGATCAAAAACGTATCAGCGATCTGGAGCATGAAAATGATCTTTTACAGAGTCAGTTAACGGCATTTGATAATGCGCCACCTGATGAGCCTTTGCCCTCTGTTGGGTTCAATCAACAGGGCGTCCCGCCTCCTAGCGCGTTCTATCCTGGCATGGGCTCTGCTCCACAAGGGCAAATAACGTATGCGCCCGTGCCCACGATGCAAAGTCCAGGCACAGTAGAAACCACCCGTTTTTCTTATGCTGAATCGGTGATTAAACCCAGGCTACCTTATATCCCGTCAGGGAGTTTTGCTCAGTCGCTGGTGATTGAGGGCGCTGATACCAATGCCGCTGTCACCGGTCCGCAAAATACGGCGCCGATGCAATTTCGTTTGACCGGAAAAGTACAACTGCCGAATGATCGTGAAGTGGATTTAACCGGCTGTTTTGTTAACGCCGAAGCCTACGGTGATGTGTCCAGTGAGCGAGCAGAAGTACGTACCCGCAGCCTGAGTTGCCATCTTGGTGATGACGTCATCGACCAGAAAATTGCCGGTCATGTGAGTTTTATGGGCAAAAACGGCATTAAGGGTAAGGTGGTGATGCGTAATGGCAAGATCCTAGGTTGGGCGTTTGGCGCAGGCTTTGTTGATGGTATCGGCAAGGGGATTGAAAAGGCGGCTTCACCCCAGGTTGGATTAGGCGCCATCGCCACAATGGGTGCGCGTGATATTGCGCAATTAGGGATGGGTGGCGGTGCCAGTCAGGCCGCCAAAACACTGAGTGATTACTACATCAAACGTGCCGAGCAGTATCATGCCGTTATTCCTATTGGTGCAGGGAATGAGGTTACCGTGGTCTTTCAGGAGGGTTTTCAATTGGAAACCCTGGAAGAAGCTCGACTGAAAAAGGCCAATAAAATACAGCAACAGTCCCATGATGCACTCAGTACACCTAACATGATCAACTCACTGAATGAATTGAAAGTGGGCGATTTAATCCACGCGACAGGGCAATAAGGAACAGTTAATGAAGCATTTTCTTTTACTCGCTGTGGTTGGCAGCGTTTTGCTACTGACAGGCTGTGCGGGTGTCAGTGGTGATTTTGAGTGTCATGCCACCACCGGCGACCGTTGTATGACGATGGAGCAGGCCAATCAAAAAGCGCGTCAGCAGGAAAAAACCAGTAAGGAAAAGCAAGCGGTGGCCAGCCTACCTGGCTTGGTTAATTTGTCACCATCGGCTTCTGATGCGGCACCTGCTGTATTGCCATCGTTGTTACCTCAGCCCGTTAACCCGTCATCGCGTCAACAAACGGAGAGGTTAACCGTTACGGTATTACCTCCAATGACAGCATCCCCCCTTATAGCCACGCCACACTGTCCAGCCCATAGCTGTCATCTCAAGAAAAAAATGCGTGCCCAACGTACCGCAGAAAAGATAGCGCACATCTGGATTGCACCGTGGATCGATACGGATGATGCGTTGCACCAACCAGGTAGGATCTCGTTTGTTGTCGGCTCTGCCCACTGGCAGTTGCCACAGGCAATGGATTAAGGGGGAAGAGGATGGAACGTTTACTTGATGCGGCGAATCGTTTGATACAGGCGTTTAACACGCCGGACGGGGCAACACAGGCCAATAAAACCCTAGGTGAAATGAACTACCCACAGATAAGCAGTATGTTGCCCTACCGTGACTACGATGCGGAGAGTGGCTTGTATATGAATAACGCCTCTATCGGTTTTATGCTGCAAGCGGTGCCGCTGATGGGTGCCAATGAACACATCATCCAGGTATTGGATGATCTGATCAAAAGTAAGTTACCGCGTCACATGCCTATTGCCTTCCATTTCGTCTCCAGCAAGGTCATTGGTAAGCAAATTGACGCCGGGCTTGCTGATTTCCGTTGGCAAGGAACGCAAGCTGAACGCTTTAACCGTATTACTCAGGCATTTTATCACCGTGCCGCCCAGCAGCACTTTAACAGCCCCACCCACTTACCGCTGACGCTGCGGGATTATCGCCTTTATATCTCTTATTGCCAAAAAACGAAAAAACGAGACAGTGCCACCCTCATGGCGTTGACCCACTTGCTGAAAGTGATCCGTGCCTCGTTGGATTCAGCAAAGATTAGCACGCAATCTGTATCGCAGGCTGATTTTGTCAACATTATTAGCCAGATGGTGAATCATTTCCCCGATGCGCTTTATGCGGATCCGGTCAATGTCAGCACTTATGATGATCTTAATCGCCAGTGTGTAGACAGAAGTCTCGATATCGTCGTCAAGCCGGATCATTTGTCATTGACCCTGAATAAATCCACAGGGGAGAAGTCTTGTACACGGGTCATGAATTTTATGCTGGAGAGTAACCCTGATTTATTTTTCCTGTGGCAAGGCGGCGACAATATCAGCAATTTGCTCAGCCCTGACTTGAGTATTGCTAGCCCATTTATCATGACCTTTATCCTGGAAGCGGAAGATCAGGTTAAAACACAAAATGAAGCCACACGTAAATTTATCGATCTGGATAAAAAGGCGAATTCACCCTATGCCAAGTTATTTCCCAGTGTGGGCAGGCAAGCCAAAGAGTGGGGAGCGCTGCGTGAGCGATTGAACAGTAATCAATCCTGTGTAGTACGTTATTTTTTCAATATCACGACCTTCTGTCTCGATGAGGATGAAGCCGCCTTGGTTTGTGAACAACAAGTTATTAATACCTTTAAAAAAAATGGTTTACGTCTGTATTCGCCGCGTTATATGCAGATGCGTAATTACCTGGCGATGTTCCCTTTTGTTGCTGGAGAAGGGCTATGGCAAGACATTAAAGCCAGCGGCGCCACCTGCCGTGCTGAAAGTACCCAGGTGGTCAATCTTTTGCCCATCGTGGCGGATAACCGTTTGTGTTCTCGTGGCCTGCTGGCACCGTCTTATCGCAATCAACTGGCTTTCCTCGACATCTACGGTGCCAGACTAGGAAACACCAATTACAACATGGCGGTAACGGGAACATCCGGGGCAGGCAAAACCGGTCTGGTGCAGCCTATTTTACGCAGCGTACTGGATTCCGGTGGCATCGTATGGGTATTTGATATGGGGGATGGTTACAAATCATTTTGCGAAAATGTCGGTGGTGTGTACCTGGATGGGCAATCCCTTAAATTCAACCCCTTTGCCAATATCAGCAATATCAGTGAGTCTGGTGAACGTATTCGTGATCAATTGGCGGTGTTAGCCAGTCCGAATGGAACGCTAGATGAAGTGCATGAAGATTTATTGCTAAAAGCCGTGATGAGTGCCTGGAACAGTAAGCAACAAACTGCCCGTATTGATGATGTGGTGGATTACCTGAAAACCGCCCGCAATGCGCCACATTACGCCAATGCTGAGCGTATTACCGGGCGTATGGACGAAATTATCGAATTGTTGGAGAAATACAGTGCACAGGGTATTTACGGTGATTATTTTAACAGTGATCAGCCTTCTCTGAGCGGTGATGCCAGAATGGTGGTGCTGGAGTTGGGCGGTTTGCAGGATAAACCGGCTTTGCTGGCGGCGGTGATGTTTTCGCTGATTATTTATATCGAAGACAAAATGTATCACAGCCCGCGCGATCAGAAAAAATGTTGCACCATTGATGAAGGTTGGAAATTGCTGAACTTCAAAAATGCCAAAGTCGGCGCTTTTATCGAAACAGGCTACCGTACCGTGCGTCGCCATCTGGGTTCATTTATTACTATCAGTCAGAACATCAAGGATTTCGATGCCGATGATGCGTCGACGGCGGCTAAAGCCGCGTGGGGGAATTCTGCTTTTAAGCTGGTGCTGAAACAGGATGCGGCAGAGTTCAAAGCCTATAACCAAAGCCGCCCGGATCAGTTCAGTGAACTGGAACGTTTAGTTATCAGTCGATTTGGTGATGCAAAAGACCAATGGTTTAGCGCTTTTATGCTGCGCATTAATGATAGCCGTTCATTCCATCGATTATTTGTCGATCCCCTCAGTCGCGCCATGTTCAGCTCGAATGGGCGTGATTTTGAATTTATCCGTGATCAACGCCGCAAAGGGGTAGATATCCACACCGCAGTTTATGCCTTGGCACAACGTAACTTCCCTGAGGAAATGGAGGCGCTGGAATTATGGTCAACAATAGCGTAACCCCGATTGAAATGATGATCCCTAAAAAAGCAGAAAAAAAGTGGAGCAAACGTCGTCGTCGTTGTGTCAAGCCGGTGGTTATCGTGATTGCCTGCATGATGGTACTGCATGCGGCTGTTGCGCTGTTGCTGATTCAGTGGCAATCGCCGGTCATTGTGACCTTTGATATGAAGGAAACCGTGGACAGCTTTATGGATCAAAGCGCTAAAACACGCTTGTCACCGGCGCAAACGGAGCAATTGGTGGATCGTTTCAATCGAGCACTGGACAGCAGCCTGGCTGAATATCGAAAAACACAGCGAGCGATCATTCTGGTAGCGCCTTCTGTGGTCAGTGGTGCGCGTGATATTACCGCCGCGATTCAACAAGACATTGCTCGCCGTATGCGGACGGGTCGTGACGAATGAAGCCGTTATGGCTGGCTATGATCACACTGGTTTGTTCGCCCCTCGCCCAGACGGTTGATTTGGGGACATGGGGGGATCTATACCCGATAGCGGAGCCTGACATGCTGATGACTATCCATAACCGTTTGCATGACATGGATCAGAGCGGTGAATTGGCCAAACAGCAAGCTGCCTTTAAACAGCGCGTGATTAAAAATAGCCTGCGGCCTGCACCGGTAACGGGACTGACAGTAGCGCAAGAAGACAGCACGCATTATGTCGATCCCTCTTTTGTTGTCAGCCAGGATATAGCTGACCATCAAGGTCGCATTTTTGCCCACAAAGGTGAGCGGCATAACCCGCTGGAATTCGTGCCCTTTATGCAAACGCTGTATTTTATTGACGCGGACGATCCGCGCCAAATAGCTTGGCTGAAGCAGCAAAAACCAGCAACCACAGGTCGTAAAGTGATCCTGGTGAAGGGGGATGTTAGTGCAAGCACTCGGACTCTCGATACCCGTATTTACTTTGACCAACAAGGGATAATGAGCCGCAAGTTTGCGCTTACTGCGGTACCGGCTCGCGTGACGGCGTCACAAGAGGGCAAACGTCTGCGTGTAGAGACCTTTGCCATGAGGGAGCAGCCATGATGCGTAATGCCTTGTTGACTTTAGCGTTTCTGATGATGTTCACCGGCAGGGTCAATGCAACAGCCACGGAATGTGAGGGAAGATTTGTTAACCCGATCACTGATATTTGCTGGCAATGTCTTTTCCCGATTTCGATTGGCAGTATTGCAGTGACGTCGGGTATCGCGCCCGACACCGCGAATCCCTCCAGCCCTATCCAGCTGTGTCCGGTTGGCCTGCTGTATCGGGTTGGATTGGCTATCGGTTATTGGGAGCCAATGGCGTTGACAGACGTCACGCGCTCGCCTTATTGCATGGTTAATCTGGGCGGTTTTAGCTTAGATATCGGTAAAGTGGGGACAGGGACAGCAGGTCAGAGCGATAAACCGGCAGCAGGGGCTTTCTACCATGTGCATTGGTATAAATATCCGCTGACCTATTGGCTGAACATCATCACCTCGGCAGGGTGTCAGCGCTAATGATAAAAGACCGTAAATTGCTAATTTAATTTGTCCACTCAAGCCAGAATGCAGTTTCCTTTGTGGTGACAAAGCCATGAGGGAAATAAGCATGCTAAGAAGAGAGGACCACTACATGATAAAACAACGCCATCAACAGGGGGCATTTATTGTTGATATTGCCCATCAGATAGGGTGTTCAGAAAAAACGGTGAGACGGCACATTAGCTATCCTGCGCCGCCAACAGCAAAACGCGGTAAAAAACAGGTTGCTAAACTCGAGCCCTTTAAAGACTACATCGATTCAAGGTTGAGTGAACAGGTTTGGAATGCGGCGGTTATTTTTGAGGAAATCCGTGAAAAAGGCTACCGGGGTGGGAGTGCGATGCTCCGACGTTATATACATCCCAAACGTCCGCTCAGGGCCTCGAAAAACACGGTACGCTTTGAAACCCTCCCCGGTTATCAACTTCAACACGATTGGGGAGAAATCATCGTTGAGGTGGCAGGCTCTGCCTGTACGGTTAATTTTGCCGTTAATACGCTCGGTTTTTCGCGTCGCTTTCATGTCTTTGCTGCCCCTAAGCAAGATGCTGAGCACACGTATGAATCGCTGGTTCGCAGCTTCAATTACTTCGGTGGCAGCGTAAAAAATGTCTTGGTAGATAACCAAAAAGCCGCTGTTATCAAACATGGACAAAATGGCCACATCGAGTTCAATGCGGGCTTCCTGCAACTGGCTAATCACTATGGGTTTAGCCCTCGCGCCTGTAAGCCTTATCGACCGCAAACGAAAGGCAAAACCGAACGGATGGTGGGCTATGTTAAACACAATTTTTTCACTCGCTACCGTCAGTTTGAGAGTTTCGCTCATGTTAATCAACTGCTAGCGATGTGGCTGGCGAAAGTGGCAGACCAGCGTCATCTTCGTCAATTCAAGCAGACACCGGAAAATCGTTTTGCTGAGGAAAAAATAGCCTTGATGCCACTCCCTGCGACTGATTTCGATACCAGCTACTTCGACCTACGACAAGTGGCATGGGACAGCTATATCGATGTCAGAGGTAATCGCTATAGCGTGCCTTCATTCTGGTGTGGTCGTGCGGTTAATATTCGTATCGGTTTAGATAATACGCTACGTATTTACGGCGATGAGCAACTGCTCGCGACGCATCTCTTGCAGGAGGTAACGCAGGGCTGGCAAAAGGTGCCAGAACATCATCAAGCCCTTTGGCAACAGGTCAATCGAGTAGCGTCTCGTTCGCTCAGTGTGTATGAGGAGCTACTCTGATGGAAATGGAAAACTTGTTGATACGGTTAAAAATGGATTACCTGGGCGATGCGTTGGAGAGTTTATGTGAAGAAGCCACCAAGAAAGCACTGAACTACCGTGAATTTCTCCAGCAGGCATTAGCCCAGGAATGGAACGGGCGTCACCAAAAAGGCTTGGAATCGCGGTTAAAACAAGCACGTTTGCCGTGGATAAAAACCTTGGAGCAATTTGACTTTACTTTCCAACCAAGTATAGACAGGAAAATTATCCGCGAGCTGGCGGGGCTGAGGTTTGTCGAACATCATGAAAACGTCATTTTGTTAGGCCCACCTGGGGTAGGGAAAACGCATTTGGCGATAGCGCTGGCTGTCAAGGCAGCTACAGCTGGGCATCGGGTATTGTTTATGCCTCTGGATAGACTCTGCTGTACCTTAATGAAGGCAAAGCAAGAAAACCGTCTGGAACGCCAACTTCAGCAACTGTGCTATGCCAGGGTATTAATACTGGATGAAATCGGGTATTTACCGATGAATCGCGAAGAAGCTAGCCTATTTTTCAGGTTATTGAGCCGTCGTTATGAAAAGGCGAGCATCATTCTCACATCAAATAAAAGTTTTACTGATTGGGGGGACGTATTCGGTGATCACATTTTAGCAACTGCGATTTTAGACAGGCTTTTACATCATTCAACCACATTGAATATTAAAGGAGAAAGCTATCGACTCAAAAATAAACGCAAAGCAGGCATGTTGCCTATAAAAACGACTGATATTATCCAGGCGCCTGGAATAGAAACCCAACAGGAAAATTAGCAAAAACTGGACATTTTAAAGTAGCAAAAAGTGGTCAATCTAAAGTAGCGTTGACAGCGTCTTCCTGACCTCGGGTTTTTTACTATTTCTAACCGAGATACAACATGGACAAACGTCGCATGGGTACGCCTGGAAATGACGGCTTTCTTTTGCTCAGTGCCTTGATTGGCGTTGCCGTTATTTTTTGGTTCTTTTTGGCAGAGCTCATTTACTGGAGTTGTCTGCTGCTGTATCACCTCTGGCAATGCTGTGATCTGCCTCGCCTTCACGCTGTTGTTGCCCCCCGTATTAACCTGCTGGCGGCGACCGCTAACAACGCCGATAATGTGACCTTGATGCAATGGCTGAGTGTGATGAACCAGACCGCCGGTATTTTGCTACTCTTCCTCCTGCCGCTGGCCATCATGGGGATATACGCCACTGTCACGCATCCCGCCAGTAAGACCCGACGAGAAATCAACATCCACACGCTGCCCAAAATCATGGCAAGGTTCTCACCCAGTATCATTCCAGCACTCTGTTACGGCGATCCCCGGACGCAATTGTTAAATGTTGACCCGCCCGCGCATCGCAGTGCACGTGACCCGGCGGAATTTGCCCAGCAGCACCAACTGGTGATCAACCGGCGTTTGGATCATAAGAAAGCGACCGCGGTCTTTATTCAGCAGCTGAGCCGCCAGATAACCCAATTAGCGGATCTGAATGCCTATGAGCGCGCCTTGTTCGCCGTCTTTGGACTGCAATTTTTTTTCAATGACCGTAAGGCAGCTGAAACGCTGCTCGATACCTTAAACCGTTCTTGCCTGATCAAAAGCCGTCGTGAAAAGGAAAACATCGGCTATCCGGTATGGTCTGCGGCCAGCCAGGCATTCAAAAGGCTCGCCGCCCATCCCGCCGCGAGACAGTGGATCAAACAACACCGCTATGCGCGTACGGCTCTCGCCGCCCTGCATGCCAATGATCTTCATCTGCCCCCCGCCCGTTTTCGCTGGTTAAAGGGGCTTGATCGCACGCTATGGTATGCGCTGTGCTCCTCAGATCGCCCAAAACCCTTTGTCGAAGGAGCCGGTGTCGTCACTCAGGCGCAGTGGGAACGGGAAGCGGCTCAACATCAGGTCACCTTACCCGCCCCTATCCTCAATTATGCCGTGGAAGGACTGGAGCGGGATTTGATCAGCGTCGGTATCGTTATCGATGATAGGAAGCCAAAAACCGATGAAAGCGAAGAGGACGATAAGGCGCCGCAGGAAGAAGACCCGCCAATACAGAGCAATCCTCCCTCGCAGAAGGCGGTACCGATGCCCCCCAGCGTAACAAAAACCGAGGAAACCTTACCCTCCGCCCCTTTTGTATGTAAACCCAAAAATACCCTCTGACAGCAATAAGGACTGCTATGCGCCCGAAAACATTTTCTACCCACATCATCGGCTCCATCCTGACGACCCGCCTCGGTCATGCTGACAGCGGCGCGGTGCTTTTTACCTTGGATATCAGCCAGGAAACCCATTTTTTCATGCAGGGTAACCACCTGATCATTCGCCAAAATAACCAGCAAGATATCGTTATGCTCGATGACCGTCTTTCACCCGCTGATGCCCAAAACGTGCTCAATACGTTGACCCAGGCTGTGATGCAACACCAAAAAATAAAATTATGGCGGAGGCGAATAGTGTGGGGTCTCATACTTATCACCCTAGCGGCGGTGTGCGGCCATCGACTCTTACCCACGACACCCCCGATACAGACCGCGCTATTGCCGTCATCCGAGCAGCCCCCGGCATCCTGGCTGGCTGCCTCATCGGTGCCGGAAACCGTTCAACTCCCCTCCCGTGAATACCGCGAGCCGGCAGAGACGATTCAACCTACGTCAACCGCATGGGCCACCTTAGCCAATAATTTACGCGACGCCGCTGGGCGAAAGCTCTTCACCGTTCCTTTAACCACCGGTCATTCACGCACTTTATACGTATTTTCCGACCCCCTCTGCCAACATTGCCGGGATCTCGAACCCACCTTGGCGGCCATGGGCAAAAACGTCAATATTGACGTTTTTCCGGTGACATTGATTGGAAAAAACCAAACCGCGGCTCAGATAATCCCCGTGCTTTGTGCTCCACCCGAAAAACGGCGCGCCTTGTGGAAAGCGTTATTGGCTGACAACTCCCCCGCTCAAGCGCCTTCCTGTGATATTGGCGAAAAAGCCTTAGCGGTTAACGACAAAGCCTTTGCTGCGTATGGTTTCCCCGGGACACCGCAACTGATTGCAGATGACGGTCGTCCCGTGCCCTTCAGTGCGCTAGAAAACGATGAAACATTAGCAGCATTTATGAATGCAGGCGCCCCGCTTAAGAGAAAATAACGTTTAAACTGCCTGCTTTTGGTGTACGGCGAGATTTACCAATCACTATTTGTACATCACGTCCCAGCAAAGTAAGGCATTCCAGCATTTTAGTTTCGCTGATCCCTCTAAACTGCCCTCGTAGCAGGTGAGATAATTTGGGTTGTGTCATACCCAGTAAACGGGCTGCTTCAGTCTGGGTCATGCGTTTATGCTTAATAATATCGGTAATTTTTGATGCCAATTGCGCTTTTAATTGCATGGTTTCAGCATCAGGCATCTCGAGATCGGCATAAATATTGCCGCTGCTGATTTCAATATTGGGTGTCATTTCAGCCTCCTTTAGCATCATTTTCCGCTATTTTGAGACGCTCGCGTATTTTCTCTACATCAGGCTTAGGCGTCGCTATGCCTGAATTGGATTTTTTTTGGAAAACATGAAGCACGTACACAGCGGTATCAAATCTAACGGTATACACTGCTCTATAGGCATTTGTAGCATAATTTTCGACAACTTCTAACACCCCAGCACCGCCAAAACCTTTCAATGGTTTCGCATCAGGATGCTTTTCACCTGATTGAGCCAGATGCAACGCATAGCCAAATACATCCTGGACTTCATCAGGCAACAGTTGCAAATCTTTTTTACTGCTACCAACCCATAGCAACGATTTTTGTGATGGTGTTTTCATCCATTAATTATATCTAAATGGGTATAAAAAACTACCGGTAAAAACAAAGACAAAAATCCCCTTTTATCTAACATGTCACCAAGGTATCTATATTTTATGGATAAACGACCCGCTTCAATCGATCCGCGGCGAGTGAATCGCCCTCTGTTCAATGCCACTCTTGCCGACACGTTACTGTCTCCCACGGGCGTACAATTAATGCTATTGATGGCATTGATTTTTGGCTGCTTCTGGCCAGCCACCTTGCTGATGGGATTGCCTGCCTCAGTAATAATATTGATTCTTTTCAGCGATAGACCGTTTCGTATGCCGCTACGGCTCCCCACGGATGTCGGGGAGCCCGATCTGACCACGGAGCGTGAAAGCTTTAAAGCGCGCTCAGGGCTGGCGGGACTGTTCTCTTTTGTCACTCGTACGCGAAACTACCAGCAGGCCGCGGGCATACTCTGTCTGGGTTACGCGCGGGGCAAATCGCTGGCGCGGGAATTGTGGCTGAATCTCGATGATGCATTGCGCCATATCCAACTGATGGCCACCACCGGGGGCGGAAAAACCGAAGCCATTTTATCGGTTTACCTTAATTCACTCTGCTGGGGTCGCGGCATGTGCCTCTCAGACGGTAAAGCAGAAAACAGCCTGGCCTTCGCGGTCTGGTCACTGGCGCGTCGCTTTGGTCGGGAAGACGATGTGTATGTGCTGAATTTTTTAACTGGGGGGAAGAGCAAATTTACCTCTTTGGTGAAGGGCGAGCACTCGCGGCCTCAATCCAATTCCATTAACCTGTTTGCCAACGCCTCCGAAACCTTCATCATCCAGTTAATGGATTCTCTCTTGCCCACGGCAAACGGCAATGAAGACGGCTGGCAAGACAAAGCCAGAGCCATGATCAGCGCCTTAATCTATGCGCTGTGCTACAAACGGGAAAAAGACGGATTACTGTTATCACAAAGCGTCATTCAGCATTATTTGCCGCTGCGCAAGACAGTGGAACTCTATCAAGAGGCCAAAAAAAATAACTGGCATGCGGCCGGCTATCAACCGCTGGAAAATTACTTAAATACGCTGGCAGGGTTTGATATGACCCTGATCGACCGACCGTCTGAATGGGCGCAAAGCGTCTTCGATCAGCATGGCTTTCTTATTCAGCAATTCACTCGCATGCTTACCCTGTTTAATGACATTTACGGCCATGTGTTCCCTCAAGGCGCCGGTGACATTGATTTGCGCGATGTCCTGCATAATGATCGCATTCTTGTCGTCCTTATTCCTGCCCTGGAGCTCTCCAGTAGCGAAGCCGCTACCCTGGGTAAACTCTATATTTCCGGCCTGCGCATGACCCTCAGTCAGGATTTGGGCGATCGCTTTGAAGGGAAACGCGAAGACGTCCTGATCGCGAAAAAATTTGCAGGAAAATTCCCCTACCCCCTCATTTTTGACGAACTGGGTGCTTATTTTGCGCCGGGTATCGACAAACTGGCGGCACAGATGCGTTCGTTGCACTACATGCTCATGATTGCCGCCCAAGATGTGCAATCCTTACTGGCAAAATCGATGCGTGAATTTTTTACCGTCAGCGCCAACCAGCGCACCAAATGGTTTATGGCATTAGAAGATGCCGTGGAAACCTTCAACATCATTCGTTCCGCCGCCGGTAAGGGCTATTATTCTGAACTGGCTACCGTCGAGCGTAAAAGCGGTATCGTCGGGGAGCAATACGAAGAGGCGGATACCCGCCACATCCGTGAACGCGACAACATCGAGCTGAGTGAATTAAAAGCCCTCAACAGCGGTGAAGGGGTGATTGTTTTTCAGGATGCCGTTGTACGCAGTTCAGCGATTTTCATTCCTGACGATGAAAAGCTGTCAACCAAACTGCCGATGCGCATTAACCGCTTTATCGAATTAAAGCGCCCGACGTTCAATGCGCTCTGTGAAATCGTGCCTGAATTGGCGCAAAAGCGCCCGGTTTCTCAGGCCAATGTTGACGGTATTTTGCGGCAACTCCAGCATGCGCCGAGGAAAATGGCACGGATGGAAGACAAAACCTTAATGAAGGTGGCTACCGTCGCTCTCGACCTGGATAACCGTGATGACACCTCCTACACGCCAGCAGAACGCGGCATATTGTTGTTTGAAGCCGCCCGGCGTTCGTTAACAAGGACAACGGGTCACTACAAAAGCCAGCAGGAACCCAAAAACATTAGCATTAGCCGTAAGGAGCTAGAAAACACTCATGAAAATACGTAAATCCGTTTCCATCCCGCGCGAATAAACGCAATGCTGAAAACGTAGTAGTGCTATGGAATATGCCTACGCGCGCGATGCGGTATCAGCAAGAATTTATTCGCCTTTGGCATGAGGCAGACGTGCTTTCACCCGCCTATTGACTTATTTAGCGCTACGGATGTCAACGCTACTTTAGATTGACCACTTTTTGCTACTTTAAAATGTCCAGTTTTTGCTAATTTTCCTGTTGGGTTTCTATTCCAGGCGCCTGGATAATATCAGTCGTTTTTATAGGCAACATGCCTGCTTTGCGTTTATTTTTGAGTCGATAGCTTTCTCCTTTAATATTCAATGTGGTTGAATGATGTAAAAGCCTGTCTAAAATCGCAGTTGCTAAAATGTGATCACCGAATACGTCCCCCCAATCAGTAAAACTTTTATTTGATGTGAGAATGATGCTCGCCTTTTCATAACGACGGCTCAATAACCTGAAAAATAGGCTAGCTTCTTCGCGATTCATCGGTAAATACCCGATTTCATCCAGTATTAATACCCTGGCATAGCACAGTTGCTGAAGTTGGCGTTCCAGACGGTTTTCTTGCTTTGCCTTCATTAAGGTACAGCAGAGTCTATCCAGAGGCATAAACAATACCCGATGCCCAGCTGTAGCTGCCTTGACAGCCAGCGCTATCGCCAAATGCGTTTTCCCTACCCCAGGTGGGCCTAACAAAATGACGTTTTCATGATGTTCGACAAACCTCAGCCCCGCCAGCTCGCGGATAATTTTCCTGTCTATACTTGGTTGGAAAGTAAAGTCAAATTGCTCCAAGGTTTTTATCCACGGCAAACGTGCTTGTTTTAACCGCGATTCCAAGCCTTTTTGGTGACGCCCGTTCCATTCCTGGGCTAATGCCTGCTGGAGAAATTCACGGTAGTTCAGTGCTTTCTTGGTGGCTTCTTCACATAAACTCTCCAACGCATCGCCCAGGTAATCCATTTTTAACCGTATCAACAAGTTTTCCATTTCCATCAGAGTAGCTCCTCATACACACTGAGCGAACGAGACGCTACTCGATTGACCTGTTGCCAAAGGGCTTGATGATGTTCTGGCACCTTTTGCCAGCCCTGCGTTACCTCCTGCAAGAGATGCGTCGCGAGCAGTTGCTCATCGCCGTAAATACGTAGCGTATTATCTAAACCGATACGAATATTAACCGCACGACCACACCAGAATGAAGGCACGCTATAGCGATTACCTCTGACATCGATATAGCTGTCCCATGCCACTTGTCGTAGGTCGAAGTAGCTGGTATCGAAATCAGTCGCAGGGAGTGGCATCAAAGCTATTTTTTCCTCAGCAAAACGATTTTCCGGTGTCTGCTTGAATTGACGAAGATGACGCTGGTCTGCCACTTTCGCCAGCCACATCGCTAGCAGTTGATTAACATGAGCGAAACTCTCAAACTGACGGTAGCGAGTGAAAAAATTGTGTTTAACATAGCCCACCATCCGTTCGGTTTTGCCTTTCGTTTGCGGTCGATAGGGCTTACAGGCGCGAGGACTAAACCCATAGTGATTAGCCAGTTGCAGGAAGCCCGCATTGAACTCGATGTGGCCATTTTGTCCATGTTTGATAACAGCGGCTTTTTGGTTATCTACCAAGACATTTTTTACGCTGCCACCGAAGTAATTGAAGCTGCGAACCAGCGATTCATACGTGTGCTCAGCATCTTGCTTAGGGGCAGCAAAGACATGAAAGCGACGCGAAAAACCGAGCGTATTAACGGCAAAATTAACCGTACAGGCAGAGCCTGCCACCTCAACGATGATTTCTCCCCAATCGTGTTGAAGTTGATAACCGGGGAGGGTTTCAAAGCGTACCGTGTTTTTCGAGGCCCTGAGTGGACGCTTCGGATGAATATAACGTCGGAGCATCGCACTCCCGCCGCGGTAGCCTTTTTCACGGATTTCCTCAAAAATAACCGCCGCATTCCAAACCTGTTCACTCAACCTTGAATCGATGTAGTCTTTAAAGGGCTCGAGTTTAGCAACCTGTTTTTTACCGCATTTTGCTGTTGGCGGCGCAGGATAGCTAATGTGCCGTCTCACCGTCTTTTCTGAACACCCTATCTGATGGGCAATATCAACAATAAATGCCCCCTGTTGATGGCGTTGTTTTATCATGTAGTGATCCTCTCTTCTTAGCATGCTTATTTCCCTCATGGCTTTGTCACCACAAAGGAAACTGCATTCTGGCTTGAGTGGACAAATTAAATTAGCAATTTACGGTCTTTTATCATTAGCGCTGACAACGGAATTGGCCGCCTGGCGTCAATGTGAAGCGTTGTGGGTATAAATGATTTCATTGCGTGTTGTTATTTTACGGCGTGAGAAGGAAAAGCAGTGAATAATACGTTTGAGCGATATTAAATAATGGATCTATTTATTTTATGTTATCAAGCGGAAAAATATTTTTCATGTTTAATCATTAAATTTTTCGGCAGGTATTATAAATAAAATATAAGTAAAAATAGAGAGCAATCATTTTTTATAAGAACAGAGTCAATAACATGACATAACGTGTCTTTTTTTAGAGGCGCGCCCTGTCATCATGTTTTAGCTGAAGACTAAGATAACCTTTAAATAAAATTATAAAGTGAAAAAATAAGTTATGATAAACTCAAATCATCCCATAATAAATCTCGATATTAAGCTACTTAGAACTTTTGTCGCTGTGGCGGAGAGAAAAACGTTTTCTGCTACTGCTGAGACAATTTGTCGAACGCAATCTGCGGTAAGTCAACAAATGCAACGTTTAGAACAAGTGATGGGTAAAGAATTATTTATTCGTCATGGCCGTAATAAACGGCTGACAGAATACGGCGTCCAGTTGCTTCATTATGCCCGAAAAATTTTAGCGTTTAATGATGAAGCTTGTCATTCTCTGATTTTAAATCATTTCACGGGTCTTGATATCGCGCAACAAATTGTCAGTTGTAAATCAACGAAATTATCGCCTTGGTAGTCTTTACACTGATAATGTCTAAGCGTTAATTTGATAAATTACGGTTATTTTAATCAATGACAGTAATTATAAAAGTGGCTTGCCGATATTGAATAATATTATTATCAGGTTTATTCCGTTCTGTTTTAGTTAATATCCCTCTTACTATGTAAAATACAAGCGATGAATTACACGGGTGTTTTATGACTGGACAACGTATTTAGAATAAACTGCAAATAAGGGAATTTTTGATCGAAATTCCCGGCAACTATCTGGCAGAATGTTTTCATCGAGTCGTGGTTGAGTAGATCCCAATGGGTTAATGATTTGGATGATTGCCCTAGATTTTTTTATGTTCTCCTCTTAAGGCCAGATTATTGAATACTATCGGCAAAGAGGTCACTGCCTAATTTAATTAGTAGTGATAGGTTGAACAGCAAGACGCAAGCCCATAACACGTAAAATCGCGTTTAAACTTCTGATTTCTGGATTACCCCTCGCAGATAAAGTGCGATAGAGCTGGTTTGAATTCAACTCAGCCTCCTTTGCCACCCGGCGAACACCACCGAAAGCTTTAGCCATCTGGCGCATAGCAACCAGTAATTCGGCTTGTTCACCGTCTTCGAGGATGTCATTAAGCAGCTCAGCTGCATAAGCAGGGTCTTTACGGAATATTTCGGCCATTGCATCGTCGTGTGATCTGTCTTTCATTAGCCCATTCTCCTATCCGCTCTTGCTTTTCCATTCGCGCCAATATTCACATGCGCGGGTTATGTCTGCATCCTGCTTGCGTTTGTCTCCACCGCAGAGCAGCAGAACTATCGTCAAGCCAGCTTTAGCGTAATAGACTCGATAGCCAGGACCAATATCGATGCGTAACTCCCAGACGCCTTCACGTAAAAGCTTGTGGTCGCCGAAATTGCCTAGCTCTACACGCATGATACGTCGGTCAATAGCAATCCTAGCCTTGGTGTCGCGTATCTGCTCACGCCACTCATCAAAAGGGTCGTTTCCATTGTTATCGATGTAGTGTCGTATTTCATTCATATCTTACATTGTCGTTTATAAACGATAATATATCAAGTTAAATGCAGATGTTGTTGTATTTATATCGGGAGCAAGTCAGGATACACATGTAATTGACCAGTTTCATTTTTAAAAAGGGCGTTTATCCCTTGTCAGGCTTAGGTTTTATGGTTTGTTATTCAAATCTAATTTGAATACAGTATCGATTCGAAACCGACCGGTTTCGGACACCCACGGTCAACAATGTACAAAAGTAAGGATAATTAATTTCGTACCTATGATATAATTCGTACATATATTTCGTACGGAAATAACCTGATCCTAATTATTTATTATCTTTTATTAATTTTTATCATTAAACTATAATTCAAGGCGGATAGAAACGTTGCTCAATCTATTTTTATAACAAAAGCTAGAGATAATGTTTTGCTCTTTATTTTTGACCGCAAGTGAACCCATCAAATGTCGATATTCGTTGCGGTTTCGAGTGGCCTATTATAGAAAATAATTCAGAGCACAGGAAATTGCTTTGAGTTATTCTTTATTGGAAAATAAATTTGTCGGTACTATAAATGGCAGAAAGATAATGATGACACTAATGCAAGTAAAAAATATAGATAAAATAGAATTATCTAAAATCGCTGCCATAACACCAGGAAAAAAAGACAGAATAGCCGTCGTCCAGCCAGGTAAACCGATATCTCTAAATCTCTTTGCTGTTATATTTAATAGAGAGAAAAAATAAAGCAATATAACTAATATACTGGAGAATGCAGAAGTAATACCTGTGAGGCTTGACGTCGTCATCTCTGAAAATAAAAAAATTGTGGGTGCATCATGAAAATTTCCAACATTCATAAATGAAATAATAAACGAAATAGTAAAAGAAATAATAAACGAGAGAAAAAATGAAAGTGCTATTGAAAACATGTTGTAAAGTAAAAAATTTAGCCTCTGTATTTTTCCAGTCATACATTCACAAAACAATATCCTAAGCATGTTCATGCTGTTCTCACTATAGAAATAGATGTATATCTATATTGATATTAGTTGATACCATCCTGCAGCTTTATATTTATTATTTTTTATGAATAATTCATTATTGAATAATAATCCATGACTAATCATGTAACTTGTTTAAGGCGCAGTAAAGTGGCAACAAGGCCTAGCGCTCCGGAACTCGCGCCCTGACGCAAAAATTAAAAATAGCTTTGTTTTTATAAAGTTTATTTCTTCATATTTTATTCATTCAGTCAGTTCCTAGAATAGCCAGAGTCGGAACTAAAAAGGCCATATTCACTTAAAGTTGTCGTTGAAATCTACTCAAATTGGATAGTAATATCAACCACGAATTATAAGTAGGAACTAGAAGATGTTCGAATAAAAAAATACCAAACGAAAAGGGAATTTGTAGAAAAAATCAGTGATTTTTAGATTTTTGCGTCAGGGCGTGAGTTCCGGAGCGCTAGGCCATGAAAGTACTGGATTAGCTGCTTAGGATTGCCCCACACTTTTTTATGCTCTCCTACTGAAACAAAGCCACTTTATGACCATTGGTGACAGCTTTAAGCCAATCAGCACTGTTAGCTTTTATCCATGAGTCTAAGCAATAGTCATATATCATTTTATTCTTTTTTGACCACTGATTCATTTTGGTTTCAAAGCATTGTGTGTATTGACTCGCTTCACAGACGATTCCAGCCCAGGGATCAACAACCCAGCACCCATCATAATCTGAAAAATGAACGTTGTCAGTTGCCGTATTAGGAGGAATACCTACTAACGTAAACGCATGTGTTCCCTTATCATCAACTCTGTATTGCTTTGCATATCCTCCACTTGCATTGATTAATTGGGCAGCAATTCCGGCCATTTCACTACAATTTCCTACCGCCATCTCCCAGGCATACCTATAGTTCGGTGACCCTTTATCTTTATCTGTTTGATTTATTTTTTTTCTAACATCAGGAAGCTTAAGATTAGCTAGTTCCATGCGTTCTACACTTTCAGCATTGCCGAAGTTATACTTGTTTGCTGATTTTATACCGATATTTTTAAATCGATTTCTTACCAGGCCAAATGCGGTTCTTGCAAAGTATTCGGTTCCATTATTTTTCAGCGTATCGACATTTTTCTTAAAAATTTGAATAATACTGGAAAAATTTTCCTGTATCTCTTGAGATTTTTGTTTTTTTTCACCGTCATTAGTCGCCGAACTATCAGTGATACCTTTTTTTACTAAAAATTTATTAATTCGGCTAGATTCTTCTTTTTTTTGCTCTAAGCTTGATGTAACAGATGTTAATATTGCTGGCGAGTTGCTGGTTCCATCAGGAATTTTGCTTTTTATGTTACTTATTATTGTAATTGAATAGTTAGAAGATGAAGTTTCAGCGTAGGTTTTTTTTACATTTTTCTCCATTGCTTCTTTTTTTCTTAGATGTGCTTCCAACTCCTGGAAAGTAAAATTTCTACTGTTGTTTTCAGGACTCGTATTCTCTGCGCTACTTGCTATTTTGAATTTATACTGAGATGAAGAAGTTTGACAGAAATAAACTTTCCTTCCATTTAAATTAGGTAAATTAATAAATTTTCCACATCCAGCAAGCATCTGAGTGCCCAAAATACTAGGAGCAGCGGCAGTCAGCTCGATGAGATTATTGAGCTGCATTTTATCATTGAGTTCAACCCATGAACCGTTTTGCGGAGTTAACTGTGTTATTTTATCGGTGATAAATTGTTTTAATTGTTCCTGTTTCTTTATTAATGAGACCTGTTCAGGCGCATCAGCAATAATACCTTCCTGTTTTATGTCACCATTGATTTCAGCAATCACAACTTGCTGAAATTCATTAAAATTTATCAATTCACCGAACTCTTCACCAAAGCAATGATCGTAAGTTGCTCTAATCAAAATTTTTTCTTTTGATACTCGGAATATATCTATTGAATAGATGTTCGATAATGTTTCAGGATTAATAAAAGCGAGCTGTCCTTTAAGAGAGAAGGAGCGCATTAAGAACTGATAAAAATGGGATTGTTTGGTATTATGGAAGTAGTCACTTATCTTAGATTCAACTAATTTTTTTTTCAGCTCATGATAATAAGGAATATCTGGGCAATTATTTTGCTTACTATAAGTTTCTGTTACTCGTGCTGTGCTGTTCTGTGCTGATTCACATTGACTCAGATTAGATTGATTTATTTTATTAGCTGTATTTATCTGGCTATAAATATTACTGGTTACTTTGCTAGAAGCTGAAGAAAAAACAGAAGACATAATGTTATTTATATTTTGATTAATGGATTGAATTAATCGTATGACTATATAAAAAAATCAAGCATAACACTTTCAAAAAACGTTTTTTTCAGCATTCACTGGAATTATGTGAATTATTTTCGGTATGGATTGAATTATTTACGCAACTATTTATTAAATTTTTCTTATTATACAAGGGCTCCGTTTGGGAAAAAAATCTTTTACGTTGAGACTGATCATCCCCGAGTGCCTACCTAACTATCAAATCTCTTTGGATGTTTTGATTAAGTAGTTATGACAGTACTTTTGATAGGTCTTTTACAAGATAATCAAATGGTATACTATTTGAGACGGCACAAAAAGTGCAGTTAAACAACTATCAGATATCATTGATCTTAATGAATCCTTGGGGTTTGGATTAAGTAAAGTAACCAAAACCCCAGATCAAGAGGGATCAGGCTAGATCCATTAATGTGATGACAACGGATTTGCTGCTAAATTTGGGTCACGGGTGAATAGACTCGGATTCACAGATGACGTAGCTTCCCGTTCAGACGAAGGGAATGAAGGGATCATCTGCACTAATCGCGCGATATCATCACCGCGCATTTCATCTCTGCCCATCTTTATTTTCTCAATTTGAAAAGCAGATGATTTGAAGTAGTGCTTAACGGTTATCCTGTCGGTATCCTTGGCAAGGAATGTAATTTGCAAGTCGTTTCCTGCTCTTTTAAACCGCAAATCATTGTGGGTTATCCCTTCATCAAAGAGCAAAGTATCATGGCCGCCTGCATCATTAATCAGATCATCACCATCCCCCTGGCCATAACGATAGGTATCATCCCCTTCACCGCCCATCAGCTGATCATTGCCGGTACCGCCTAGCAGAATATCGTTTCCGACATCACTAAACAGTTGATCATCGCCTTCCCCTCCTTCGAGGGTTTTTCTGCCTGATCGACTGGCTATTAATATATCGTTGCCCGCATCGCCATATAACCTGCGATCACATTCGCTGCTATCAAAAACCGTGTCGTCACCGGCCAGTGCATGGAAACTCCCTTCTGCCAGGATGATGGCGCCCGATAACAGAATACTGTCATCGCGCTCCGTTGCCTGAATTTCACTTTGTTTCTGACCAAGATAAGCCTGACCCTGTTCATCCACATCCAAAGTGTAGGAACCCCCCCGTTTATCCACCACCGTGATATGACGGTAACGCGCGTCGAGCATAAAGTTGCGCAGACCAATTTTAAATTGACCCAAGGCCGGGCTGGCGTGACTTAACACAATATCGTTACCTACCTGGCTGATTTTACTGATTTGCTCAATCGCTACCGGCAAGATCAACCAATCTGACTGGGGATTGGGGTGAGGATCCTCATTATCGATCCAGATCATTCTGGGCGTGTCACCTTGGTTTTCGTCAAGATGGATAATGTAGCTATCAGTACCGCCTTTTCCCTGCAACTGGTCATTTCCCCGGCGGCTATGTAACTGATTATTGGCATTGTCGCCCACCAAATAATCATTAAAAGGCGTATCTTCCGCCACCAATTGCATAAAGGTCGGCAGCGATAGTGTGGCACCCGCGACCGTAATTTTTCCCTGGCCATTATTCTGCGCCAAGCGAATAGGGCTATCTGCCGGTTGCGGAGCCTTAAAGAAATTCAGGCTGCTGGCTCGGTGATCATGTGCAATGCTGTATTGCGCGTTAAAAATCGGCGAAAACGACCCATTGCCCTCATCATCTTGCGCGATACTGTCTGGCCATCCCGAGAGCAATAATACCCCGTCACGGGTTGACAGCAGGTAGCGGTTAGCTAAGGTGAGATATTTGCTGTTTTCATTATTACGCTGGTAAGCGTCCTTTAATAACAGCGTGGTGTGTGTGCCATTGTTATTGCGCAGCCTGATCGCGACCTTTACCGGGTATCTCTCATCTCCATCGCCCCCTGAAATGATACGAATAGATTCTATCTGATCGACATGATGACTGAGCATGATATTACTCACTTCTCCTGCCAATTCACTGTCACTTAATGAGATTTCGACGTCTTTTTCTTGTGAATTTTGCAAAATACAGTAAGTATCTATGCCAGTGCCGCCATTGGCCTCCCCTGCCGCCAATGTCAATACATCATCTCCTCCCAGGCCAAACAGCTTGTCTTCCCCTCCTTGACCATCAAGCTGATTGTTATCCTCATTTCCTATCAGCACATCATGGGTTTCACGATGTCCGATAACATGCTCAATATTAAAAACCTCAGCGACCAGACCTGTTATGCCTCGATAGCGGATCTCACCCCGTTTAAGATCGATGAGATAACCGTAAGCGGCCAGCGGTTTGCCACGGGCAACCAGCGTGTCGTGCTCTTTTGTCGGAGAAAAGGGGGCATTTGAATCGCTGGCTAATGCACTGCCGCCATCCAGTCGACTCGGATTAGCAGGCATCGCCGTGCAGTCCAGATAGAAAATATCCGATAATCGGCCGCCGGTATAATTTTTTCTCCCCGCGCCGATATTAATATTAAAACTATTTCTTTTGTTGCGATGACCGATAGCGATATCGTCACCGTCACCGAGATCAAACAGAGCCACCATCTCTTCACTGTCAGCGAGCGCCTCCTGTGGAGGATGGGCTAAAACCGCTTTTCTGACGGTGCTGGCCGGGGAAAGCGGCGCATTGGCATCAACGAAATCATTGATACCATAAAGCTGAGTTGGGATAAAACTTACGCTATCTTTATACGTAAAACCGCCATTAAGCACCAAATAATAAGGTGTCGCATTTTGTAGAAGACCTACCACGCTAAGATCCAGCTCTCTTTTAACGTATTCCTTCAGATGGAAATCACCCCGACTGTAATAGTAACTCTCGAGCCGTTGTAAGGGAGAAGCTTGTTTCAGCAATGTATCCGCATATTTTTCTAATAACTTGTCATATTCTTGACGTATTGCTGGCTTCTCTACCTGTTCTGTCCACCGTCTCTGCACCTCGGGTGTCAAATTTTCCCCTAAAAATAGCCGCCAACCATTCTCCCAGCTTTCAATGGTCGTCAGTGTGATATGTCGCTTGATGGCTTCAATCTGGCGCACGGCGGAATAAATTTGAGCACTGGCGATAATCGCCGCGCCCAGCGCAAGACCCAAGGGGCCTGCAACCACAGCGGCGGTTCCGCCAATGGCAAAGGCAATATTCACCCCGATGCCAACCGCCGCTCCCAGCACCGAAAGTGAGCCATTCACCATCAGATCTTGCCGAATTTCGGGATCAGTGGTCTGCGCCAATTGGGAAAATGATCGGTAAGCATTGTAAATGTCAAAGCCGCTCGCCAATACACCTAACGCAGGCGCGCCCATTCTGGCGAATTTGCTCCCCGCATTGAAGCTAATCTGCCCGAGGCGAGAGCCTAATATCTCCAGTCCCACGGTTGCCCGACTCGCGCCCAGCCTGCTAGCAAGAAAAGGCGCAAAGGGTCTGAGGCCACATTGTGCAATCTCGATAACCGGCGTAGGTCCTGTACGCGCCAGATAGCCCCCCAATTTAGCCAGGCCGTATTGGCTACCATCAATCAAAAAGTTAGATGTCAGTGAGGCGATAGCGAAATTGCGTTCAAAGCGTAAATCCCGCTTTTCTTCCTGGGTCAAATCAGTGCGATTGAGCAGCCGGTTATAGTTAATCAGATCCTGTATCCCGCGGGTGTAGCCATAACCTTGCATCAGCCTGTCAACGCTACTTTAGATTGACCACTTTTTGCTACTTTAAAATGTCCAGTTTTTGCTAATTTTCCTGTTGGGTTTCTATTCCAGGCGCCTGGATAATATCAGTCGTTTTTATAGGCAACATGCCTGCTTTGCGTTTATTTTTGAGTCGATAGCTTTCTCCTTTAATATTCAATGTGGTTGAATGATGTAAAAGCCTGTCTAAAATCGCAGTTGCTAAAATGTGATCACCGAATACGTCCCCCCAATCAGTAAAACTTTTATTTGATGTGAGAATGATGCTCGCCTTTTCATAACGACGGCTCAATAACCTGAAAAATAGGCTAGCTTCTTCGCGATTCATCGGTAAATACCCGATTTCATCCAGTATTAATACCCTGGCATAGCACAGTTGCTGAAGTTGGCGTTCCAGACGGTTTTCTTGCTTTGCCTTCATTAAGGTACAGCAGAGTCTATCCAGAGGCATAAACAATACCCGATGCCCAGCTGTAGCTGCCTTGACAGCCAGCGCTATCGCCAAATGCGTTTTCCCTACCCCAGGTGGGCCTAACAAAATGACGTTTTCATGATGTTCGACAAACCTCAGCCCCGCCAGCTCGCGGATAATTTTCCTGTCTATACTTGGTTGGAAAGTAAAGTCAAATTGCTCCAAGGTTTTTATCCACGGCAAACGTGCTTGTTTTAACCGCGATTCCAAGCCTTTTTGGTGACGCCCGTTCCATTCCTGGGCTAATGCCTGCTGGAGAAATTCACGGTAGTTCAGTGCTTTCTTGGTGGCTTCTTCACATAAACTCTCCAACGCATCGCCCAGGTAATCCATTTTTAACCGTATCAACAAGTTTTCCATTTCCATCAGAGTAGCTCCTCATACACACTGAGCGAACGAGACGCTACTCGATTGACCTGTTGCCAAAGGGCTTGATGATGTTCTGGCACCTTTTGCCAGCCCTGCGTTACCTCCTGCAAGAGATGCGTCGCGAGCAGTTGCTCATCGCCGTAAATACGTAGCGTATTATCTAAACCGATACGAATATTAACCGCACGACCACACCAGAATGAAGGCACGCTATAGCGATTACCTCTGACATCGATATAGCTGTCCCATGCCACTTGTCGTAGGTCGAAGTAGCTGGTATCGAAATCAGTCGCAGGGAGTGGCATCAAGGCTATTTTTTCCTCAGCAAAACGATTTTCCGGTGTCTGCTTGAATTGACGAAGATGACGCTGGTCTGCCACTTTCGCCAGCCACATCGCTAGCAGTTGATTAACATGAGCGAAACTCTCAAACTGACGGTAGCGAGTGAAAAAATTGTGTTTAACATAGCCCACCATCCGTTCGGTTTTGCCTTTCGTTTGCGGTCGATAAGGCTTACAGGCGCGAGGGCTAAACCCATAGTGATTAGCCAGTTGCAGGAAGCCCGCATTGAACTCGATGTGGCCATTTTGTCCATGTTTGATAACAGCGGCTTTTTGGTTATCTACCAAGACATTTTTTACGCTGCCACCGAAGTAATTGAAGCTGCGAACCAGCGATTCATACGTGTGCTCAGCATCTTGCTTAGGGGCAGCAAAGACATGAAAGCGACGCGAAAAACCGAGCGTATTAACGGCAAAATTAACCGTACAGGCAGAGCCTGCCACCTCAACGATGATTTCTCCCCAATCGTGTTGAAGTTGATAACCGGGGAGGGTTTCAAAGCGTACCGTGTTTTTCGAGGCCCTGAGCGGACGTTTGGGATGTATATAACGTCGGAGCATCGCACTCCCACCCCGGTAGCCTTTTTCACGGATTTCCTCAAAAATAACCGCCGCATTCCAAACCTGTTCACTCAACCTTGAATCGATGTAGTCTTTAAAGGGCTCGAGTTTAGCAACCTGTTTTTTACCGCGTTTTGCTGTTGGCGGCGCAGGATAGCTAATGTGCCGTCTCACCGTTTTTTCTGAACACCCTATCTGATGGGCAATATCAACAATAAATGCCCCCTGTTGATGGCGTTGTTTTATCATGTAGTGGTCCTCTCTTCTTAGCATGCTTATTTCCCTCATGGCTTTGTCACCACAAAGGAAACTGCATTCTGGCTTGAGTGGACAAATTAAATTAGCAATTTACGGTCTTTTATCATTAGCGCTGACAGGTTGCAACAGTGGCTACGAAATCGACCTAATCCAAGTCTACGGGAGATACTCGAATAATATGACCATCGGGGTCTTTAACCAGGAAAGTACGACCAAAGACTTCATTGTAGGGTTTCTTCACAATATTAATGTTGTCGTTCTTTTCCCATTTCTCAAAGAGGCGATCTACATCTTCGTTAGATGGCAAGAGAATGCCGATCTCAGAGAACCGAGGAGTAGCAATCTCTGGGGTTGTTCCACCTGTCCAAACGGTAAACAGTGCTTTACCGCTGTCGTCAGCGGCAAATGTCACATAGCGTGGGCTCGAAAACACGGGATCAGCATTGAAAATAGTTTTGTAGAATGCTACCGAACGTTCGATATCCGATACGTAAACAAGCTGAAGGTTGGGTTTAGGGGATACTGTCACTATGTACTCCTCTTCAAGGGTGGGAATAAGCTGTTGTAATGTGAATATCAGCCGAAGTTGGCTCGATTAAAGCCGCTAACACTGCTATTTGCAACAGTGCCGATTCAACCAGTAAATGTAACCCTAAAATTATTATTTATGCATAAAAGGTCATAACCTATTAATTTACAGAGTGTTCCTTGAACGGTTCTGCTTATCTAACCATCCGACCACATAAGCACGATATTCATCAAACCATTCATCTACCTGCATCCCACCAAGATCTGTATTGACATTTGACCAATGAGGGCCTCGTTTAAAAAGCCAATTAAGAAATAGACTGAAAAATCCGTTTTTGCCAAAACCCTCTATTTTTGCAGCAAAATAAGCATCATCAGAAAAGGCACTATGCTGGACATGAGGGATCCATACAGTCGCATTTTGGATTTTGTTCAACTGATCGGCAACATCTTCCTGGTATTGCATCATCCCTCTGATGAACAGGACAGGTTTGCCAAATGGATTAGGCGGTACACCGACACGCCCAAAAACTTCGCGTTCGGTAATTTTTGAATCTATATCTACAATTGCTTTAATTCTGGGGTCGGTAAATCCCATAATATGTGCCACATTTGCCCCTAAGCTACGACCCATAAGGATGACTTTATCAGGATCCAATGTCGAGCTGATCCCTCCCAACGTTTTTAAATTATCTAAAACATAAGCAATGTCGTTGATATATCCTTCAATGACTTCATCGTCGTAAGCGTAACGATAGTCCCGGTTCCTTGAAACATTCCATGCATCTTTAAAAGTCGGAGCAATTTTGCTGCCGTCAGGAAATTTCACAAAATTAGTCACATAAGATTGATCCATCGCAAGAACGGCATATCCTTGTGAAGCAAGTTCTTCGTACAAAACAGTTTCTCTCTGCCGTTCTTCACCACGACCAGGGATAGCGATAATCAGTGGGAATTGTTGAGATATGATGGGCACGGCGTTGGGTTTAGCAAAAGAGATGACCTTTTCCCCCTCTACTATGCCCTCTTCAAGAGTGCCTGGCATATAAGGATAAGCCCCTGAATGACACATAGCGGGGTAAAAAAATTGTACCATCCAACGTCTTGTTTCATTTCCTCTCAGCATTAGACGCAAAGGATCCTGCAGCTCTATCGCTTGCGTACCAACAGAGTAGATACCCGTTGGCTTAGGAAGGGTGAGTTCTTTAGCATACAGGGAGAGAATATTGAAAAGTAAGCTCATCAAAATAGTGCAAAGTATCACAAAAAATTTCATGCTGACCTCAAAATAACCTTTTCTCCATTTTAAAATCGGAAAACGTGTTGTTGAGACAGGAACTGGAAGCCTTTCTTTTCGAAAAATGGCCTTGCAGTAATGCTGGCTTCAGTAAACAGCAGTAAAACACCATTGTTAGCAGCATCTTGTTCAGTGGCAGCCAGAAGTAAAGAAGCCACTCCCTTACCCTGGTAAGCCGGATGTACAAACAACATATCAAGATGACCTTCAGGTCCGAGACTCGTAAACCCAATTATTGTTTTTTCGAGTACAGCCACCCACGTTAGCTGACCGAGGCGGCGTTGAGCAAACACCTGGCGATCAATATTCAACCAGCGATTTGTTCGGTATCGTAGTCTCTGGATGCGACATATCGTACAGCACCTGTAAATACATCAATGACATCATCAAGATCAGTTGGCTGATATGTGCGCAATAATAGATCGGTATATTTTCAGCGTATCACCTCCGGATGCTGCGATAAAAGCTTCCGATTAAGCGTTTTTATACGGTTTTCGCATTCCTGTGGGTAGCAGAGGCCGGTATATTCCGCAACTTCCCGACCAAGCCGCCCATATAGCTGTATCGTTGCCTCAAATGCGCGTTGTGCATCAGTCGCGTCAAACTGCCCAAAAGTTTCCTGCAGCTCAATCCACGTTTGTGGGGCAACCCATTCATGCATACGTAAACCGTTATGCCAGATATCTACAGGTTTAGGGCTGCAGGCAATGGCATGCCATTCCAGCATACACAACAAGAGCTCTTTCATCGTATTATCACGTAGCTTAACCATCCAGAGTTCACCGCGGGCAAGATACTTAGGAATATGAAAGGCTTCAAACCAGAATTCTTCAACCGAGGTTCTGAATGAATATTGTGATGGCAGAGTCCTGCCGGGAAAGCCATATGATGTTGCTGGTAGTCCCGCGGTTATCGCCGTTTTGTCGAGCAGGATACGATAACCACGTTCATAAAGTTCACAGAGCTTTCCTTCGTCAGCCATACCGCGAACACGCTCAATGCCAGCCAGTGTGAAATCAACTTTCACACCATCGCGATAAATGGCGAGGCGGGTTGCCCATTCCTGATCACTATTAGGATCGAGGCGCAGCACAGTAATCAGCTCGCCAATTTTATTCATCCATTGGTCATCGTTCATCAGGACTTCAGGGTTGGATGTGATGATTTCGATATCAATGTCTGAAAGAATATCCGCAGAATTATCATTCCTTGCCAGGGAGCCGGTTTGAATCAATGCCTGTACACCGTCGGCGTTCTTCGCCCATTTGACAATCGCTTCCAGATCCTCATCTTGAGACTTCATCTGATATCCTTGGATTTTCCGCATGTCCAGCCAAAACTAGCAATGACTGATATTTTAGATTTTTGCGTCAGGGCACAAGTTCCGGAGTCTTAGGCCTAAAAGTGGAAATTAATTCACAGTGGTACTCCAATTCATGTACCAAGTGATAGATAAAGGGTCATCGGGTGATCACGGCAGGAGGTAAATCCGTAATGCTCATAGAACGCTTTGGCTCGTTCTCCCTTTGCACCGACCACCAAAGCATATGCAGCTACCTGTTTCTTCGCCTCTAAACAACGCTCAACGGCACACCCAATGAGGAGTCGTCCCAAGCCACGCCTGCGATGGGCAGAATGTGTCGCTAAACGTCCTAGGCGAAAGCACGGCACTGGGTAACGCGGTAGTTTTCGCTGTGTACGTTCATCCATTTGAATCACATCGATTTGAGCGGCGCTCAAACTGTAGTAACCCAATATGCTCTCAGGTACGTCAGTGTCGACCAACACACGTACTACGGCAATACCTTTTTTGCTTTGTTGTACGGCGAAACGATGAATATATTCGTCAAGCTCAGCAACGCCGCAGGTAAAGGATTGGCGGTTATGACGATGTGGATCGAGTAATTGATCTTCAAGCACGAGAAACCTTTTGCGCAATACTTATTGCGTTTTGCAACGCGGCATTAGGTGAAAATGCCACATTAAGCGCTGACGTGAATGCCTGGAAATCTTGATCTGACATCGTGATGCGGGATTCTCTATCTAACAGTTCGCGCGCTTTTTCTTTGGCGGCGGCTCGTACAAATGCAGCCATCGTGGTGCCTACTAAAGCCGCAGCGCGAGAAACAACCTTTTTTTCATTGATATCCATTTTTAAATCAAATCGGGCAGTGGTAGACATACTAACCTCCTAAAATACGGCAAATTTACGTATACGGAAATATACCGTATAGATAAACAGCAAACAAGTGTCACTTAGGATTTTCATGGTCAATTTTCAGTTCCTTGCGGCTGATGGTAAGCGGGATTGGTGATCCTATGCCTGGCTAGATAGTTGATAGTTACCTAAAAGGAAAGCACTTAGTGGTTTTCCGATGCCACGTGAAACGATAAAATTAAGGTATTCATTTTTTGTTTGTTCTTTCACTGAAATTTAAATAGATGTGAATTAATTTTAATTTGCGTCTATCCATTGGTTACATTAAAATGTGTATCTATTAGATATACACGAGGCGTTTGTTATGTACAGAACAGCACCGATCAACATGCGTGTTAAGCCCAGCCAGCATGCATTATTAACCAAAGCCGCTGCGCTCCTTCATAAGGATAGAAGTGCTTTTATTCTGGATGTTGCCTGCCGAGAAGCAGAAAATATCCTCTTGGATCAGCGTCTTTTCTGTTTGAATGAAGAGAAATTTAAGGCATTCGAAGCCGCGCTAGTTACTCCTCTCGCTAGCAACGCCAAGCTTAAGGCGTTATTAACGGAGCTATCACCTTGGGAAAAATAACGGCTCCAGTACTGCTCAGTGCTGAGTACGATACAACCTCATTTAATAGTGGGGTGCTTTCTCTGGATGAATGGCTTATCAAGCGTGCATTGAAAAACCAGAACACCGGAGCCAGCCGGACTTTTGTCATTTGTGAGAATAACAGGGTAGCAGGTTACTATGCCCTCGCGACCGGTAGTGTTGAACGATGGGTCGTGCAAAATTCAATCGCTCGAAATATGCCTGATCCAATACCTGTCATTGTGTTGGGAAGATTAGCTATTGATAGGCAATATCAACGGCGGCGGTTGGGTGCTGCCTTGCTCAAAGACGCTATGTTGCGAACGTTATCTGTTGCTCAAAGTGTGGGTGTTAGATGTCTATTGGTGCATGCTATTTCAGAGGAAGCCAAGAAATTTTATCTAAACTATGGCTTCCTAGTATCACCTATCGAACCCATGACTTTAATTTTGCCCATCCAGCATATCAAAGGCTATTTTACAGAGTAGTATTATTGATATAGCCAGCTGCACGGGTTATCACAGATGTTCACCAGTCAGTCAAAATAGGGGATTAGCTAGCACCATGACGCCATTGCCTGCGGGTTGATTGTAATTACTGTCTTGCCACCCTCTTTTTGTATTCTGATCCAATGATGTTCAATCAACATGTTTAATGCATGGTTACGTTGATCTTTGTCGCGTACGGGACTGGACTGCTGAATTGTCCGAGGGGTAGTTTGTTGCAATCCTTTGGATAGTAGCCATTGCATGAGCATTTTAGCATCTTGATGACGGGTATTAGCGGATGTTGGCGCAAGTAATCGTTTTGCTTCCTGCAAGTGCCAGTTAACGATTTCAATAGCTTGTTCGGTATGCACAAGACTAATATCACCGACAGCACCTTCAAATAAATGGAAAAGGGCGGCTAGACGCGCGGCATTTTCCGCCGTTTTACTGGCAAAATCTTTTACATCAACCCACAGTCCTTCGTTTTTAAGCCCCATCTCAAGGCTGTTGAAAAAAAGGATCCACTTTTGTTTGGCCTGTCGACTAAAAAATAATGTTGGGATAGGGTGACAACCTTGGCGGGTCAGCTTCTTTGTTTGATTCAGGCAAGCTGTAAGGTGTTTTTCATACTCTGCCATATATTTTCTAGATTCAGGCGGCTCCTGATAAAATCGGCTGCCCATGGCGCTTTCGGGATAGGCGAGTAGGCAGCGCGCTAAAAAACCACTTTGTCTGCCAATCCCCTTAGCCTGATTGGCGAGTTTTTGTAATAGGATCGGCTGCATCATCAAATTTAAGGTGAGTCGACGATGTTCAAGTGTATAGTCATCGCTGGTTTTGCGATGAGCAGTGAATGATTTGCCGTCCCACAGTTGATTTAATAGTGCGATAAATCGTAATGGATTTCCTTGCATGCTGTGGCTACCTAGAACAATCCCAGCCTCGTTACTCCAAAGGGAAGCGCTTGGCCAACCATCCGATAGGTTAAAAGCCAGTGCTTCCTGAGTTGCATCCTCGAAATAAAGCCTAGGTTGCAGAGGGATTTCTGGTTCTTGTCGCATTAGGTTACTCAGTAGTAACTTTAAATATTCAGTGTTATCGCCCGTGATCATCGAGCGTTTGATTTGCGTTAATAATCCTTCTTTTTCCATTGACCAGGCATAATGCAAGGATTTTGCGGTTGATACGGCGGGAGCACGTTGCTTTCTTACCCCATGTGCCGTAAAGCCTCGTCGTTCAGGGCGAGGATATAAGGCACGGTTTTCTCCTAACTTGGTGTTTTCTGTTGTTCAATGTATTGCCTGATGATGGATATTGGTGCCCCTCCACAGCTGCTAGCAAAATAGCTTGGTGTCCATAGAGCGCCTTTGTAGTAGTATCGCTCGGCAATATCTGGACGATCTCGGCGCAGTAGCCTGCTGGATACCCCCTTAAGACTGTTAACCAGACTGGATACCGGGAGCTTGGGTGGATAGTTGATCAGCAAGTGAACGTGATCTCGCTCACCGTCCATCTCAACCAATTCAACATCAAAGTCAATGCATACGCTGGTGAAATAGCCTCGCAGTTTCTCAATAGCATCCTGATCAAATATGTTGCGTCGATACTTGGCAACAAACACCAAATGAACATGCATAATGAAAGAGCAGTGTCTTCCTCGACGAATATTAATTTTTTTTGTCATAGACCAAGAGTATAATTTGCAGTATGAAACGACTGCAAGCCTTTAAATTCCAGTTAAGACCAAATGGTCAGCAAGAGCGCGATATGTGGCGCTTCGCTGGAGCCTGTCGTTTTGTGTTCAATAAATCATTGGCCTTGCAGAACGAAAACCATGAAACGGGGAATAAATATGTTCCTTACGCCAAAATGACCGCATGGCTGGTTGAATGGAAAAATTCACCTGAAACGCGATGGTTGAAAGCAACACCATCTCAACCCTTGCAACAATCACTCAAAGCTCTGGAGCGAGCATACAAAAATTTCTTCCATAAAAGGACTTCATTTCCTCGCTTTAAAAAGCGGGGTCAAAGTGATAGATTCCGCTACCCGCAAGGTGTGAAACTTGATCAGGAAAACAGCCGTATCTCTTTGCCTAAACTTGGCTGGATAAACTATCGCAACAGCCGCCAGGTTATGGGTGAGGTTAAAAACGTGACTGTCAGTCAGTCATGCGGCAAATGGTACGTCAGTATTCAGACCGAATATGAGGTTTCCGAACCGGTTCACCCCTCAACGTCGATGATTGGGTTGGATGCAGGTATAGCAAAGTTAGCGACATTGTCAGATGGCACTATTTTTAAACCTGTAAACAGCTTTAAATCGAACCAGAAAAAGCTCGCCAAACTCCAGCGTAAAATGAGTAAGAAGGTGAAATTCAGCAACAACTGGAAAAAGGTCAAAAGCAAAGTCCAAAATCTGCATTCCCGCATCGGTAATATCCGCCGCGATTACCTTCATAAAGTTAGCATGACAATCAGCAAAAACCACGCAATGATCGTCAAAAATAAGCGTTTTCTGAAAGAATTATCATGGCATTATCTTTACGCTTCTTTACTGAAAATTAATTAAATTGGAATATAAGAATGATATATCCTCCACCGCTTCCAGATCCATTGAAAGAGTACTACAAAAGAAATGATAAACTATTTGGAGAAGATTTTCATGCTAAATTAAATAACATTTATCATAAAAATCATACAGGAAAAAAGGAGGTTGTGATATCTAGCGAAGAACGTTATTTTTCTGAAAACAGTCTAGAAAGCTGTTATAAGATTCACAATTCACCCGCTGTTTTAGAACATAAAAAGATTGTGGAAAGCGATTTCCCTCAATCTTTTTTATTACATTTAGTTCCAAATTTTATTGAATCATTATTGTATAAAGGAAACAGCTCAGGCTTCATTGTATTCAATCAAGTTCGATATTCGGACGATATAAAAAAAGAAAAATATATTATAAACAACAAGGAACCTATAATTTTTATGCACAAAAATGGGTTGTGTTACGGATTAGCATTTGCCTGGTTAGTGAGACAAGGAAATGATAGCAGTAATGATTTTTTTGAATATATTAAAACAGAATCAGGCTATGATGAAATCTGTTATGTACATAAAATACAAAAAAGTAAAAATGATATTAAAAAACGAGAAGAAAAAATTAAAAAACGAGAAGAAGGAATTAAAGAATGCGAAGAAAAAATTAAAGAATTCGAAGAAGAAATTAAAAAAGAGCCAAAAAGTACAATCTATCAATTTTTCATAGATGTAAAAAAAGATATTATAAATAGCAGAGAAAATACTATAAAAATAAATAAAGATATGATAAATGCCAACGAATTTATTATAAATATCCGCATAAATAATTTTGGCTATTACGATATAGATAATGGAGATAAAAAAATATATGTTTATACAATCAATGACTATGTAAATGACATGACAGGTAAAAAACATCGGTGTAGAGAATTAGCTATCAATATATTCCCAACAAATGATGGTCGATATCATATTAGATACAATAATAATCATACGATAGCTCTGTTTATTGATAATAAAACCAACAAATTTAAATTGTTTGACGCCAATTATGGTGAGTATTCGTTTTTTACTCTTACCGACATGAAGAACCACTTCAACCAATTTTATCGAGCTAAAGGGGAAATAACAAACATTTTCGCCTACCAGGTTATACCAGAGCCAGATCTGACTGCAGCTACCGCAACGGCTTAAAGTGTAATATAGACCTAGCGCCCCGGAACTTGTGCCCTGACGCAAAAATCTAAAAGATTTAAAGCTATGATTAGCTAAAAAGCTTGATATGTTAGCCGCTGCACACAGTGAACGAGATTTGTTTATTCCAACCAGTAATTATTACAAACGCCTCTCTGGACAGCTCGATGGTTTGTCCAGCATAAGAGTCAATATTTAATGGCGGTTAATGTTTCGGTGGAAAGAGGGATATGCTGAAAACATCTACCTTGATCCTCATCAAGATACCTAGTAGGGGGATTTATGCTTGATACCACTACCCGTGAACCCACCACTGTGGGTGAAATTTTGCAGGAAGAATTTTTAACCTCGCTGGGGATAAGTCAGGAAGAATTAGCAGGCATTATGGGAGTTACCCGCGCAACGGTTAACCGGTTGTGTAAGGGACGGTCGTTTAACCGTAGAGAAAGAGACATTGTTTCCTGAATTGTTCGAGACAACCCCTGAGTTTTGGTTAAACCTCCAAGCTGCTCATGATCGTTGAAAAGCGCGTGAAACCCTTCAAAAACGTCCCCCAATGCGGCCAATTATGGAAATGCTGGGACGGCGTATCTCACACGCATGATCCTGCTCAAATAAAAAAGAGTAATAAAATCTTGTATTACTGACAATGGTCAGTATAATAAACAGAAGGGAGTGGAATTATCCACTACCAACCAAAGCCCCCACGGGCAGGAGATTTAAAATGAATGTACAAGAATCCCTAAACGTTTTTGGTTTATCCGGTGAATTGACCGAGCAGGACATTAAAACGACCTATAAAAAAATGGCACTGAAATATCATCCAGAGCGTAACCCTTTAGGTGACGAAATGATGAAAGCCGTTAATGCTGCTTTTGATTTTTTGATCGCGAACATCGACAAAATCAACCAGTTTCAGAGTAATGACGAAAGCGCCCGTTACAACTACGGCGAGGAATTGGAAAATGTATTAAATATCCTTTCTTGTCTGGCGGGCGTGATTTATGAGATCATTGGTAACTGGGTTTGGATAAACGGTGAAACCCACGAACACAAAGACACCTTAAAAGAAATGGGCTGTAAGTTGGGCAGTAAAGAAAAAACAGTGGTTTTACCGCCCAGAAGAGCATAAAAGCCGCTTTAACCGCAAAGAGCATACGCTAGAAGAAATACGGGAAATGTATGGAACGGACGGACGCCACAAAGCGAAAGGCTGGAAGAAAGTAGAAGCCAGAGCATAACCAGAACGGGGGCGAAAGCCCCCTTAAACTATTATCCGGTATGCCGTAAAACCTCGGCCTTTAAGGCGGGGAGGATGTCAAAAATAATATGAGTTCATCAAATGAAATGTATATTAGAAAAGGTATTGGAAACAGAACATATTGCGTAACCTGTCAAAAAATGGATGATGGATGTTTATTAAAATTTGAGAAAAAAATAAAAATACGGTCAAAGAAAAAAATAGCAGACGAATCGAAATCCACCACAAGGCAAGTTGTTTTTAATAAAATAATAAAAACACAATCGATTGGTTCGATAAATCATGATGATATTTTTTCGTCATTATCGCCTGTAGAAAAAGATATATTCATTAATATCATTAAAGAAATGACAGATGGTTACAACAATGAAAAGTGAGTTATCAACGCCAGAAGAAATTAAACGTTTGCGTGTTAAAGCAAGGTTAACACAAAAAGAAACTGCTGACCTGTTTGGTATCTCACTATATAGTGTCGTCATGAGATCTTGAGCCATAGAGCAAGGCATCGTATTTGTACAGCAGCGAGAAAAGAGGAGGTATTTTTTGCATAACGAGTAGCAATACCTCGCCAGCGCTTTAGGTGCAGAAAAGCATTTTCCACGAGATGTCGATGCTTGTAGAGCGCTTTATCGTACTCACGTTGAATTTTACGATTCTTTTTAGGTGGTATTACGATTTGCATGCCGGCTTCTTCTGCTTTTTTAATGATGTTATCACTGTCATAGCCCTTGTCAGCCAACAGATATTCTGCTGCAATACCTTTGGTTAAATTCGTTGCTTGCTGACAATCTGCTGTGGTACCTGATGTAATAAAAATTCTGACCGGCATACCATGCGCATCCACGGCCAGATGTATCTTACTGTTGAGCCCCCTTTTGTGCGCTCCATATCCTGATTACCGCCTTTTGCGCCTGCTGCATGAGGGTGAACTTTGCTATGAGTGGCATCAATCATCAGCCATTCAAAATCTGGCTCCACAATCAGCGCTTCGAGCAGAGACTCCCATAGCCCCTTGTCACGCCAGCGGCAAAACCGGCGATGAGTATTTTTCCAACCGCCATAATCAGGCGGTAAATCACGCCAGGGAGCGCCGGTTCTCAATATCCAGAAAACAGCATTAATAAACTGCCTGTTATCTCTGGCTATGCCACCCCAAGTGCCTTTTCTCCCCGGGAGATGAGCTTCCAATAGGCTCCAAACATGATCGGATATATCGTGGCGGCGATGGGCTAAATTCATTCCCGAATCATCTTTCATTATTGAATCATCTCAACAGTTGTCGTTATTTGTTACATGATAATATATTTTTTATTACGTGACGACACTACTTAAGATGAGGTGACGAAATTTCCGGCGGTTCCAGCGACAGATATTGATGGCTGCTGAAGTCTAGCTGCGCCTATCTTTGCTAAATCAATTTTAAAGCCCCATAAGCGCCCAAGCGTGACTTTAACGTTTAAATCTTCAGTCTGGTATGGATAATAAGTTTACGGCGCTTACAGGTGCCTTAGAGAGAAGATTATCGCGGCATTGAATGGATGTTTACCCCTGTTAAGTTTCTTAATCTGTTGCAATTTAAAAAATTTCTAGCAAAACGAATTTGTTAGATTGGTAACGCTCGCCGCAAGAATGGCCTGAGCAAAGCGAAGGCCGTTCGAGGAAACGGAATATCATTTGATGCTGAAAAGGAACTTGGTCACTCTTTGAATAAAATATAAGCATTTGGTTTGTGATTACACGTTGTTTAGAGTGAAAAAGATCCACCCGGATATTTTCCGCGTCCGCGGATTAAAAAAGATTAGCGGGAAAGGTTGAATTATATTTTTTTTAAAATCATGTGGTTATATTATTATTTTTTAGGATCGCGCTACTCGCTATACCCCTATTGGTATCCGTTATCCCCCCTATTGTGGTTTGCGTATTAGCAATGCGGTGATTATTGAAAATTACGATCTTATGATACGAAATGGAGCGCTCAAGCGTTCGAGAATACCGTAGGTAACAGCGGCCATAAGAAATGAATTCAGTGAGGGGATACCCCATTCAACCGTCAATCCAACAAAACTACCAGCAAGCCAAGCAATAATCGCTGACCACCCTATTAATAACGTAGAAGCCGTAGTGGGTAGATTTCCTTTAGCACGAGTAGTATCAAGCAGTACACGGCTCGTGCGTAAAATGTAATAGTCAATCAACATCACTCCCCCAATAGGAGGGAAAAGGACGCCCAACAGAATAAGGAAATCGGTAAATTTATCTAATATACCGAACACAGAAAGCACGGTACTGATGGCGCCAAATGCCAATGTTATCCAGGTATAGCGCCATTTTTTACCTGTGATACCTTCGACAACATTTGTGACTGCCAATGAAGTGGTATATAAAATCACGTCATTCACTTTAACCGAAGAAAGAATGATCGTCAGTAATCCAATCCAGCCCGCGCTCTGTGTCATAATTGTAACAACATCCGGGGTATTAAGTGTGTGAGCAACTAATATTGCTACACCATTAACGATGAATTCACCGATAATAATCGTCGCGGTGATCATCCAGAATACATCCCGCTGACCACGACAATAACGGCTAATATCTGGAGTAATAATCGCTCCAACAATATAGCTCCCCGCTACGGCAGTGGCAGCAGCACCCAGGGTTAGTGGGGTACCCATTGGTGCAGCAGCAATCAGATCAACCAGATTATGCCCTTTCAATATATCGAATAAAATCCAACCAATGACCAGAAAAAATAGCGGAACCGTGATTTTGGCCGTCCAGCTTAATGCCCGAAATCCAAAAGCGACTAATACGGTAAGGGATAGACCAGATAGTGCTGCCGCCATGCCAAAATTAAGCTGTTCATTAGTTGCGTACACTAATCCTTTAGCCAGGATCGAGTTTTGCATACACAACCAGCCTACAGTGCTAACAATGATAGCGCACCCAATCAACACTGAACCAAAACGGCCAAACCCACACCAACGGGATAATAAGCTGGTTGATAATCCTTCACGCGCGCCAGCTATCCCCATAAACAGACCAACAAACTCAAGAATAAGACTCCCCAGCAACGTAGCTAGCATAGGTATGTCCCAACGTCGCTCCTAGCATAAATTGGGACAGGGCGGATATTCCACCGACACGGATTAATATAATATTGAAAAGATTAGAACGAGCATGAAGGGGGACACGACCGAAAGCATAATCGTCGGTGATAGGGTTGTTTCTTCTCAAAGGGGTTCGGGGTGAGTAACCCCCTCAAAATGAATGCTCAGTTGGGGGATGAATTTTTTTGGAAGGTAACGGTGATAATTTTTTTCTTCGCAAAAACATTTAAACTCGTCAGAGTTCTTAACCCCGGCTTTTGTATAGAGTAGTTGCAGACGATTTTCTATTGTTCTACGAGAAAGGTTCAGCCTCTCACCTATAGCGCTACATTTCATACCTTGTAGTCTGAAAAAAATCACTTCGCATTCTTTTTCATCAAAAAAACCATCGGGATTTCTCAACAATAATGAACCTGGCATCGATCCTTTTACATAACTGTCTAAAGAACAAACCTCGAGAGTTTTAACATAACCAACAACCCCAATACACTCCTGTTTATCATTGAAATACGGATATTTTCTTACAACGTAGGGATAATCAACAGCTTTAGGGTAAAGTTCCAGTGTGACCAGATCTTTTTTAGTTTTGAATACCTTTCTATCTTGTTCTTTAAATGATTCAGCCCCTAACTCTGCTAACGTCGATTCGACTTCATGATCAATTTTACCGACCATATCCGAGCTAGATTTTAAACTGTTTAAACGAATCAACGCTGGATTGGCATAGACGAAACGGGATTCAAGGTTTTTAATACCCCAAGGCTCTGGTACTTGGTCAAGTATTAATTTTAATTCATTCGGAATAGTGATTTCAGGAATCGTTTCATAGTTCATAATTAATTTTTCATCCTTCTATCGTAGATAGTAAGTTTTAATAAAAAACAAACCGTTAAATAAGCTAATACCAAGCGCTAACGATTCATCGCTCTTTAATAGCTATATTATACCGTACTATTTACTCAGGGTGGGATCCCACTCATTAATTAATCAATATCAGATTATAAAACGAACAATTTGTGCATATTAATTAAACAAATAAGAAAATTTTGTCTGCGAAATGCTTAAATATCAATCTTGTTGATGACAAAAAATACAAAGTGGAATCCCGCCCTGACTATTTACTTACCATTAGTATAGAGTATTTTTTACTTAATCCATCAACTACGTAAGTAAGATAGTTGATGGACTTGTTTTTTATCCTATCGATTTTAAAGCCACATAAACCACTTAGCGTTAATTTAAGGTTGAAGCCGTAGTTAGGTATGGGTAAGTCAAAGAAAGCATCTCTATGGCCGTTCTAGAGACTTTAGAAGGGCATCATAGTATCTATCTCTGTATTGATTGATTTTTTGATGAGATTTTTTCTAATTTCCAAAAAAATTCTAATGAAAATGATTTTGTTAGATCTGTAACGCTCGCCGCAAGAATGGCTTGAGCAAAGCGAAGGCCGTTCGAGGAAGCGGAATATCATCTGATTCTGAAAAAGAACTCGGTCACTCTTTGACTAAAAGATGAGCACTTGGTTTGTGTTTGTAATTACAGGTTGTTTAGTGTGAAAAAGATCCACTCGAAGATTTTTCGCGCGCGCGGATTAAAAAAGATTATTTTCTTTTGATTATAAAAGATTAGTGAAAAAATTAACTTCTAATATTTTTCTTTTAAATCAATAAATTATTCCATTATTTTTTTGTGCTTTGGTATCCGCTATGCCGTGCTTTGGTATCCGCTATGCCGTGCCTTGGTATCCGCTATGCCGTGCCTTGGTATCCGCTATGCCGTGCTTGGTATCCGCTATGCCGTGCCTTGGTATCCGCTATGCCGTGCCTTGGTATCCGCTATGCCGTGCTTTGGTATCCGCTATGCCGTGCTTGGTATCCGCTATGCCGTGCCTTGGTATCCGCTATGCTGTGTCACATTAACTAATTTAATCTTAATTATAACTTATTGAAATTATTGTTATATATATAATATCGGTTTGATTTAATAGAAATAAAAAAGCGGGTATTGTTTTTTAGATCGGAGGTGCTATATTGAATGGAGTGAATTTTATTCAATTGACTAATGAATTTAACGCAGGCGGAAAAAGGGCTTAAACTTTCTCCACCGGCTGACCACTACAACCTAGACAGAGGCTGATATGGCTAAGATTGATCGTAACTCATTACGAGTGTTTTACCAATGCTCCCTTTCATTTTATTCCCTTCTTGTTTGTTTTGATTCTATTTTTTCAAGTGTTTATTTGAAAAATCTCATTAAATTTTTTAATGGGAGAAACAAGTGATGCTCAAAAATATTCAAGATTTGATGAAGCTCGGGTTAGAAAATCTTGAAAAAAAACAAGCTGATGGATTAAATGATCTTGAAGCTCACAAAGCATTCATTGAGGCATCTCTAGCGAAAGAAAAAAGGCGAAATACGCCCAAAAATGAAATGATTGAAAGTAAAACAACAGGTTCTCTACTGCCTTCTTGTTCGAATAATGTTTTTATACTTCCTAATGCTATTTTGCGGTGCTCTTTGTTCGGCATAGTTGCAAAAGGGAAGAGGTGTTATGAGAAAAAAAGTCTCAAAGCTGCTGTTAAAGGTATTACGGTTAAGTTTACTGGTGAACAACTTGATCAAGCCGATCTTGATGTCTGGGCAGAGTGTATTCATCGTTGCCGAGGTTATGAATTAGGAGAAAAAATCCGTTTTTCTTCACATTCTTTTCTCAAAGCAATTCGGCGCAGTACAGGTAACTCTCAGCATGAATGGTTGAAATCTTGTTTACTCCGGTTGTCAGCTTGTGTATTGGAGCTTGGTGATGGACGTTTTTTCTATGTGGGGCACCTTCTTCAGGAATGGTATCGAGATGAAAAAACTGGAGAATATATTGTTGTAATTAATCCAAAAATTGCAGTGTTTTTTTCAGTCGACATGTGGACAGGAATTTTAGCGGAACAGCGAGCAAAATTGAAAAATAAACCGTTAGCAAAGTGGTTACATGCCTTTTACAGTACGCACGATAAGCCATTTGAATACAAAGTAGAAACATTAATGAATTTATGTGGTAGTGAAGTTTTTGCGGTGAAGACCTTTAAGCAAAAACTTAAAAAATCCCTTGTCGATCTCTCTGATGTGACAGGTTGGGAGTGTTCGATAGATAAAAATGATTTGGTACAAGTAAAAAAGAATTAATATTGGCGCTGCTTGCAGGAGTTAGCCGCTCCCGCATGCAGCTAATCACATAAACCTATTCTGGAGGTCTATATGACTGCGTTTGATCCTACCCAATTTATCCAGTTTCACAAGGTTTTTTCGGAACTTTCCGTTGCGCAAAGTGAAACGGTGCTGCTATTTGCAATAGGGATTCCCTATGAAGACATAGCGGATTTTCGTCATATTTCGGTGAAAAGTGTGAGAAGACATCTCCATGAATCAATGAAGAAATTATCTATTTTTTCCCTAAATTCACTACGTTCTGTAATTATTATTCGTTTATTTTTATTCACATTTAACGGTATTTCAGCTGGTCAGTGATGCTGTGACTGCCAGTGTTTTCTAAACACGGAAAATACCGGTGGGTTTAGTGACAATATAACGGGGGCGTTGTTCATCGGTAGCGTTTTTTGTTAGCATAATCCCTCTTTTCTATTTTCTGTTTTTTTATGGATAACCATGAAAAAGAAAAAGCCGGTATTGCAAGATATTGCTGACATGATCGGGATCAGTAAGATGACAGTGAGTCGTTATCTATGTGATCCACGCCGAGTTTCAGAGCGCTTACAAGTCAAAATTGCTACCGCTTTAAATGAATTCGGCTATATTCCCAATCGGGCTCCAGGTATTTTGTCTAACTCTACCAGTCGTGCTATCGGTGTATTATTACCTTCACTGACCAACCAAGTATTTTCTGAAGTTCTGCGTGGTATTGAAAGTATTACTGATAAACACCATTACCAAACCATGTTGGCACATTATGGCTATCAGCCAAAATTGGAAGAGGAAAGGTTAACCTCATTGCTTTCTTACAGCATTGACGGCTTAATTTTATCGGAACGCACGCATACAGAGCGTACACTGAAAATGATAAAGGTCGCTGGGATACCTGTGGTTGAAGTCATGGATTCTGTTTCACCGTGCATCGATATGGCAGTAGGTTTTGATAATTTTAAAGCGGCCTATCAAATGACCAAACGCATGATCACACGTGGATACTGTAATACAGTCTACTTAGGTGCACGTCAGGATGAGCGTACGCTGATAAAACAACAGGGATATGAACGGGCGATGTGTGATAATCATTTACAGCCAAAGAGTGTCCTTGTTGCGTCTCCTTCTTCCTACTCGATAGGTTGTCAATTATTGGATAAAACTTTGAAAGTTCATCCGAAAACAAACGGTATTTTCTGTACGAATGACGATCTGGCTATTGGTGCGATGTTTGAGTGTCAGCGGCGGGGTTTAGCCATTCCTAAGGATATGGCTATTGCTGGTTTCCATGGACATGATATTGGTCAGGTTATGAAACCACGGTTAGCGAGCGTATTAACACCTCGTGAGTGTATTGGTCGAATGGCTGCTAAATGTTTGCTGGAACGTTTACACAATAAAATGTCTTCTTCTAAGCAAATTGATGTGGGCTTTTCTGTTATTGATGGGGAAAGTATCTAGCGATGATACGTAATAAAGAGTATTAAATACTTGGTTTTTTGTTTTGATAAGTGGTAGTTTGAGTAATAAGTGAACCTTACTCTGTTTAAAAGGTGAAGCATAGAGTTAAAAAATAGAGGGTGATATCATGAAAACAAAAGCTAATCTGATGAAAAATATGATATTAATATCAGAAATTACTGCCATTTCTTCGTGCTTTTTTTCACTTTCAAATGTTACCGGTAACATTGTTAGTGTCATGAATATGACCTCACTGTAGGAGTCGATATGAATATCCAACAGTGTCCGCCGCATCACGTTTATATTGTTATGGGTGTTTCCGGCAGTGGAAAATCTACCCTTGCCAATGCGGTTGCTCGCCAGCTTAATGCGGCTTTTCTCGATGGGGATTTTTTACATCCCCGCGCAAATATTATCAAAATGTCTCAGGGGCAAGCCCTGAATGATGAGGATCGAATGCCTTGGCTGGCCATTCTGAGTGATGCGGCTTTTGCTATGCAGCAGAGTGTCCACGAAATTTCGTTGATTGCCTGTTCTTCATTGAAAAAATGTTACCGGGACCATTTACGCTTAAATAACAAAAATCTTTCGTTTATCTATTTGAAGGGTGATTTCGATGTTATCGAGCGCCGACTTAAAGCCCGTCATGGCCATTTTTTTCAGTCTCAACTGTTAATCACACAATTCAATATCTTAGAAGAACCCAATGAAGATGAACAGGATGTCTATGCCATTGATGTCAATGTACCACTTAAGGATGTCATTGCCGCTACCGTGAAGCATATTCACGCCAAAGGAACCCAAGCAATGGAAGGGAGCAAGGAAAAATTATGAATATTTTAACGCTGGTGTTAACAGCTATGGGATCAGTTTTGTTGCTGTTATTTTTAGTGATGAAAGTACGTATGCACGCTTTTATTGCTTTAATACTGGTTTCCGTGGGTGCAGGGGTATTTTCTGGTATGCCTGTTGAAAAAATAGCTGAGACTATGCAAAAAGGGATGGGAGGGATATTAGGATTTTTGGCTATTGTGGTCGCTTTGGGGGCGATGTTCGGTCGAATTTTGCATGAAACTGGGGCGCTTGATCAAATTGCAATGAAATTGCTACAAACATTTGGTGAAAAACGTGCTCATTATACGTTAGGTATCGTCGGTCTTATCTGTGCTCTCCCCTTGTTTTTTGATGTAGCAGTAGTGCTACTTATTGGCACCGTATTTGCCATTGCCCGTCACACACGTGGTAATGTTATTAAATTGGCTATCCCATTGTTTGCCGGTGTGGCTGCCGCTGCCGCCTTTTTGCTGCCAGGATCGGCTCCAATGCTGTTAGCGTCCCAAATGGGTGCTGACTATGGTTGGATGATTTTGATTGGTCTGGCGGCGGCGATCCCTGGAATGATCCTGGCTGGTCCAATGTACGGTAGCTTTATTAGCCGTCACGTTATTCTCACATTACCTAAAGAGACGGGGGAAAACAGCCATAAAGGCCAGCTACCTTCATTTGGTTTTAGCTTGGCGTTGATACTTTTTCCGTTAGTGTTAGTGGGTTTGAGAACTCTAGGTACAGGCTTTGTTGAGCAAGGCACCCCTTTGTTCCATTGGTTAGAATTTATCGGTCATCCGTTTACTGCACTTTTAGCCGCGTGCTTAATTGCTATTTATGGTTTAGCGCTCCGTTGTGGGATGAATAGAGAGAAAATCATGGATATTTGCTCAGCCGCTATCCAGCCCGCCGGTATTATTCTGTTGATTACAGGAGCAGGTGGGGTATTTAAACGGGTTTTGGTAGATTCAGGTGTCGGCCCGGCTTTGGGTAATGCACTGATCAATGCAGGTTTACCTATTGCTATTGCTTGTTTTGTACTTTCTGCTGCCGTACGTGTCATTCAAGGTTCCGCGACTGTGGCGGGTTTAACGACAGTGGGTCTGGTGATGCCGGTTATCAGTGAATTGGGTTTCAGTGGGGCACAGATGGCCGCGCTCTCTATTTGTATCGCAGGGGGATCGATTGTACTCAGTCATGTTAACGATTCTGGTTTCTGGTTGTTCAGTAAATTCACCGGAGCGACCGAAGCCCAGACGTTGAAAACATGGTCGGTAATGGAAACTATTTTAGGAACGACAGGTGCAGCAATTGGCATGATAGCTTTTGCCATGCTGTAACTTTTATTTTAATAGAAATGTAACAGTAGATATTTAGGGACAGAGAAAATGTTGTTAAAACAGTTTTATTGATTCATTAAAATCTTAGAGGGATGAGATATGTTTATTTACGACGATAACCACACTAAATGTCTTATGAAGGTTTTTCATGAGCTTTCAGCAGCAGAAGTGAGAATATTGGTTATGTACTCATCAGACATTGCAAATAAGGATATTGTTTTTAAATCAAGGTGTCGCGATTGTGGCGGGTTTGACGACAGTGGGTCTGGTGATGCCGGTTATCAGTGAGTTGGGTTTCAGTGGTGTACAGATGGTCACGTTCTCTATCTGTATAGCAGAGGAATCGATTGTACTCAGTCATGTTAACGATTTTGGTTGTTCAGTAAATTCATCGGAGCGACCGAAACCCAGACTTTGAAAATATAGTCGGTGATGGAAACTATTTTAGGAGTGGTTCATTAAAATCTTGGAGGGATTAGATATGTTTATTTACGATGATAATCAGACTAAATTTCTTATGAGGGCTTTTCATGAGCTTTCAGCGGCTGAAGTGAGAATATTAGCTATGTACTCATCAGGCATTGCAAATAAGGATATTGCTGTTAAATTAAACATTAGTGTGAAAACGGTAAATTCTCATCTTAACAATGCTGCCCATAAATATAATTTACAGTCTTTTTCAGAATTAAGATCGTTATTTAGCATAAGATTGACACTGTTAACGTTGGAGATCCGAGATACTGCGCTTTGTACCGAATAAATTTCTATGTTTTTTTTAATATAAGTATTTGTTCTATATCCATAAATAATAGAGTAGCTAAAATAGATATATAAAAATGTATTTTGTTATTTTAATTCAGTAGACGACAATATAAAAAATAACTATATAACTATTGTTTTTATTAAAATGTGACATGCATCACATGATGGGTTATTTGAGACAGGGTAATTGTATTGATGCATAATTTTTTGTTAATTGCAACGTGTCTTTTTTCCTCGTATACATCATCTAAAGGTTATTGTAATTTATAGTCGTATTTATAAAAAAGAGATTAAATTAAGGAGCAATAGAGAGTGACATTAGATAATGATTTTAATGAAACAGGAACGACAGTGACGGTTAAAATAACAGCGAAGGCAAATAATTTTTTAATAGAAAGTGCTAGACATTCAAAAAGAACAAAAAAATGTGAATCAGAATTAAGATTGGAAGATCATTTGCGTCGTTTTTCATCCATCTCTGCGATTGGTATAACGAAGAATAGATGTGAATAGAATAATAATTTGATCACTGGGAATATTTATATCTTGTCAGAAAAAAAGATATCCGAGAAAAATATCATTATGAGCAACCGACAAAGTAGGGCGAGAAACCGCGCATTAAAAGAAAAAATAGTAGCGGCCACACGAAATGAAAAGAAAAAACTATTTAATAAATAAAAATCAATTTAATTGGGATTGACTGGCGATGACCAATATTAATCATTCATTAAAATCATTTCCCCTAATATCCATAATGGAAAGTAGCAACGATATTTGGGGTATAAAAGATTGCGAATCCCGATTTATTTATACTAATCGGGCTTTTCGTGAATTTTTAAATATTCCGGCCCGATTTAAAATTGAAGGAAAGCGTGATGAACAACTTCCCACGCCGATTTCTGAATTTGCTCCGGAGTTGCAAAAACAAGATCTGGACACTATTAACAGTGGGCAAAGAGTGACGCTGATTAAAACCCATTTTTTTGGTCGAGAGAAAAAGTTGCAACCTTATTTGTATGAAAAGTTTCCGCTCTATGATGAAAATAATGAGTGTGTAGGCACGGTGTTTTATGGCAAAAAAATGGATTTTATTTCACCCCAGCAATATGCGAGCAGGATCAATCCTTCGGGATTAAAGGTGGCTCCTCCAATGAAATTATTTAACAAGTCAGAGCTGAGAATCATATTTTTTATATTGCAGTCGATGAGTGCTAAGGAGATCGCGAGGAAACTCTATCGCTCTCATAGGACGATAGAAAATAATCTGTACAGGATGTACCAAAAATCGGCAGTCAGTTCCTTGAAAGAATTTAAAAAATTTTGCCAGAAAGCCGGATTTGATCGTTATATTCCACCCGAATTTATTCCGCTTGGTATCCAGTTTATTGAAAATAGGAGGGCGTCGTGATGAGTAACCGACAAAGTAGGGCGAGAAACCGCGCGTTAAAAAATAAAATAATAGCGATCGCGCAAAATGAAAATAAAAAATTATTTTATAGATTAATAAATTGGCTAAAGAAAAAAAGAAAGCCAGAAAAACACTATTTACTCAGTATAAAATAAAACACTTTTCCTGGCGGTAAAATAAATTATTCACTGTTCGCGATGAAGAGAGAAAAAAAGAATCAGTGCTGAAAATTTGCGATGCGCTTCGCAGATTATAAAAGGGATGAAGGATTTATTTTTAAAATAATAATTAACGTGAAGCCGTCATGCGCTGCACGGGAAATCCTTGCCGTTTTATTAAATGAAGACATTTTTATTATTTATTCGCGTTTAACGCAGGGCTTCGTATTGCCTGCATTTAGAGAAAGTACCTTCCAGTAGGTGGAGAACGCAGGCACACACTGGATAGCCGGACGGTGGGCGATAAACGATAGCCGGGCTTGGGGCGGGAACAGTCTGTACAGTATGTTCATTCGACGAATAGGACGACTGATTTTGTGAGATAAATCAGCAATCCAAGTAGCAAAAGTGAATTCACTATGCGTCCACGCGAGTGGGCGCATAAATGAATTTTCTTAACAAAGCAGGCCATCAATTTGTTTGGATATACCCAATGAATTTCGAGTTACCGCAAGGCGGCCAGGGGGTGAGACCGATGAGCGTAGATAGACTACGTGATGCGGCGAACACCCGTAGCCAATGCCGCCGTAACTTGAAAGGCGAAGGGTATACAAGGGAGGAACTCTCATGAAAACAACCTTGACCCCGGAAAAAAGAGGCTTATGCACCATAACTCCTCGCGATTTAAGGGACAAATTCGCAGGCTATTTGAATACGTTACCTTTGCATCAAGAGGCCGGCAGGGATCCTGTTTTTTGTCAGGAAGAGCGTGATGCATTGTTCACCTTGTTGGATCACGTTGAAGCGAGCTTGCCTGAATACCGTATTGTTAACGAAATTCACCCAAAAAGAATGATGATTTACTCCCTCCTTTGTTTTTACATGAAAGTGATCCCTCATGAAATTAATGCCAACCCTCGTATTTTTATCGATGTTGTTGGGTGGCTGTAGTAGCACGCGGCATCATCGGCCTGCCGATAACGATGCCCTGAACTTTGTGGCGACCCAAATACACACGCATAGCCAACGGATTGCCCAGGCGCAAGAGAGGCTAAAACAGGCTAGTGCTACAGCGATACGCCCTCGTTTATCGGAGCACAAGCTGAGGACAGCAACAGGCCTCACGCAACCCCCCACGCCGGTCGCAACCGTGTCGAAGCAGGCGCTTAACAAGGACGTTAACGCAACAGCGGACAGTAAGGAAAAGCGCACGACGGTATCGAGCGGCTTCATCTCAACGAAGGCCACGACGCCTGCGGTTAAGGGTAGCGTTAAGTCGGTACCAAAACCGATTCAGGCGGCAAAAATGTGGCGAGCAGAACGGGGCTCCACCCTCAAAGATACGCTGTATGTGTGGGCGGCAGCACAGAAGTGCCCGCATGGGCAGAATGCCACCTGGAATATTGTCTGGGCAACCGAAATCAATTACCGCATTGATGCCCCTTTATCCTTTCCCGGGAGTTTTCGCGAGGCGTTAAACGGCGTATTTCACTTGTATACCACGGCCACCGTGCCCTTGTTTGCCGGTATCAATACCCCCCAATGCTTGCTGAAAGTCGATGACAAGGCGGTGCGCTAATGAGTCTGGGGTATTGGTTGTTGTCGATGTTTTTAGTGCTTTTTTTGATGATTGCCGATATGAACCACCGGGGGGCTTATCAGGCCACGCAAGCGGCTGACAGTGCAAACCAGCAGCGCGCCCGTCAGACGGTGCATTACATCAATACCATTAATGATTATTTGTACGCCAACCCGCAAAATCGGGGTGTTATCAGCGAGGCGAAATTGGGTTTCGCCTCTGTGCCGTCGTTGGCACATGTTATTGAAAAGGGTCGGGTCTTTGTCTACCAACCTAACCAACCGGGGTTAATGCGTGCACTGAGAGCCCAGACCCGCGATTCGGCGCTGCTAGGACGGGTACACCAGCGCCGCTTAGTGGATAACCGGGGTGATGAGTTAAACATCACGCTTCCTAACGTCATTCCTGACACCGCGCTTGTCTATCTCAATTGATAGGGTTTTTTTCATGCCAAAAATGTCCACTGTGTCGGCGTTAGCCTTCGCACTCAGTCTTCTGCTGGTCGGTTGTGCCAGCTTTGATCGCGTTAACCACATTAAAAAGCAGGCCGATGAGGAGCTCCGCCACGCAAAACAGCAATTTACGCAAATCACGTCAGGCTCACCGGTGCAAGAGTTAAGCACCCAGTGGATCAATCCGCTGCCGCTAAACAGCACAACGCCAACGCGGGCGCCATTACCGGGGTGTGCCGTGACCTTTACCCGTCCTGGCGAGGTGACATTGGCCGAGGTCAGTGCCTTCATCACCCGTACTTGCCGTATCGTGGTAGTGGTGACCCCGGATGCGCAATTTTCAGCCGGGCAAGGGAAAACCGAAAAAATGCAGGGCGCGCTGCCCGCCCCGGAGGCCAGTGGTATGGTGCCGTTGGAGGCCATCGGGGGCAATGAGAGACCCAACATGCCCTCGAACCGGCCCAATCGCCTGCGGGGCGTTTACTGGCAGGGCTCTCTGGCCGGGTTGCTTGACGATGTCACCACGCGATTAGGGCTCTTCTGGCGTTATGAGCAGGGGAGGGTGTCGATTTTTTATCTGGATACCCGCACGTTCCCGGTGATGTTTCTCGATTCCAAGACCGCCTTTAGTTCAAAAGTGGTCAGCGGAACCACAACATCATCGGGGGCGTCTGGCAGCAGCGGCGGGTTGTCGGGCGATGTGAATACCTCGCAGATCACCACCACAGAAATGAAAGGAGAACGCTACCACGATTTACAGAATACCGTGAAGGCGATGTTGACACCCGGTACCGGGCGCTTGTTTCTGGCCGCAGGGTTACTGACCGTCACCGATACCCCCCGGGTGCTTGGCGAGGTGCAACGGCATATTGATGATCGTAACAAGGAGCTCACCCGTCAAGTGGTGCTCAACGTGAAAGTGTTTTCAGTGGCAAAACGCCAGCAGGATCAAATGGGAATCGACTGGCAGGCGGTATTTAACGCCGGCCGTGTGGCGGGGTCACTGGGCAGTACCTTCACGGAGGCATCGGCTTCTGCGCTGACGGGAGGCTTGTCTATTCTGGACGGCACATTTGCCAACTCAAAAACCTTCATCAAAGCACTGTCTGAACAAGCCAGTGTGTCATTGGTGACCCAGCAAGCCAGCACCACCACCAATATGTCGGCGGCACCCATCCAGATAGGTGACCAGCAGGATTACGCCAGTCAAGTGAATACGGAAACTACCGCCAACGTGGGTACATCGACCTCGATCACCAAATCGACAATGACGACGGGTTTTAACATGACGGTATTGCCGTACATCATGCCGCATTCCAGCCAAATTGAGCTGCAATTCTCCATTAACATCAGCGATAAACCGACCCGGCGCACCTTCACCAGCGGTAACAGCAGCATTGAATTGATGAAAACACAATTGAAAACCCTGACCCAACGGGTGATTTTGCGTTCCGGGCAGGCCTTGGTGCTCAGCGGTTTTCAACAAATGAATCACAAAAGTGACCAGCAAGGGGTGGGATCGGCGTCCTTCTTTGGCTTGGGCGGTGGCACCAAAGCCCAAAAAGACGACAGCCTGCTGCTGATTATCATTACCCCCACACTCATTTAATGTAAGGAAAGCCATTATGCGACCCCTAAAACACCTATTCCCCCGTTTACTCGCGGTGCTCTTATTAACACTTTCTTCTTCTGCGTTTTGTGTGATGTCAACGCTACTTTAGATTGACCACTTTTTGCTACTTTAAAATGTCCAGTTTTTGCTAATTTTCCTGTTGGGTTTCTATTCCAGGCGCCTGGATAATATCAGTCGTTTTTATAGGCAACATGCCTGCTTTGCGTTTATTTTTGAGTCGATAGCTTTCTCCTTTAATATTCAATGTGGTTGAATGATGTAAAAGCCTGTCTAAAATCGCAGTTGCTAAAATGTGATCACCGAATACGTCCCCCCAATCAGTAAAACTTTTATTTGATGTGAGAATGATGCTCGCCTTTTCATAACGACGGCTCAATAACCTGAAAAATAGGCTAGCTTCTTCGCGATTCATCGGTAAATACCCGATTTCATCCAGTATTAATACCCTGGCATAGCACAGTTGCTGAAGTTGGCGTTCCAGACGGTTTTCTTGCTTTGCCTTCATTAAGGTACAGCAGAGTCTATCCAGAGGCATAAACAATACCCGATGCCCAGCTGTAGCTGCCTTGACAGCCAGCGCTATCGCCAAATGCGTTTTCCCTACCCCAGGTGGGCCTAACAAAATGACGTTTTCATGATGTTCGACAAACCTCAGCCCCGCCAGCTCGCGGATAATTTTCCTGTCTATACTTGGTTGGAAAGTAAAGTCAAATTGCTCCAAGGTTTTTATCCACGGCAAACGTGCTTGTTTTAACCGCGATTCCAAGCCTTTTTGGTGACGCCCGTTCCATTCCTGGGCTAATGCCTGCTGGAGAAATTCACGGTAGTTCAGTGCTTTCTTGGTGGCTTCTTCACATAAACTCTCCAACGCATCGCCCAGGTAATCCATTTTTAACCGTATCAACAAGTTTTCCATTTCCATCAGAGTAGCTCCTCATACACACTGAGCGAACGAGACGCTACTCGATTGACCTGTTGCCAAAGGGCTTGATGATGTTCTGGCACCTTTTGCCAGCCCTGCGTTACCTCCTGCAAGAGATGCGTCGCGAGCAGTTGCTCATCGCCGTAAATACGTAGCGTATTATCTAAACCGATACGAATATTAACCGCACGACCACACCAGAATGAAGGCACGCTATAGCGATTACCTCTGACATCGATATAGCTGTCCCATGCCACTTGTCGTAGGTCGAAGTAGCTGGTATCGAAATCAGTCGCAGGGAGTGGCATCAAAGCTATTTTTTCCTCAGCAAAACGATTTTCCGGTGTCTGCTTGAATTGACGAAGATGACGCTGGTCTGCCACTTTCGCCAGCCACATCGCTAGCAGTTGATTAACATGAGCGAAACTCTCAAACTGACGGTAGCGAGTGAAAAAATTGTGTTTAACATAGCCCACCATCCGTTCGGTTTTGCCTTTCGTTTGCGGTCGATAGGGCTTACAGGCGCGAGGACTAAACCCATAGTGATTAGCCAGTTGCAGGAAGCCTGCATTGAACTCGATGTGGCCATTTTGTCCATGTTTGATAACAGCGGCTTTTTGGTTATCTACCAAGACATTTTTTACGCTGCCACCGAAGTAATTGAAGCTGCGAACCAGCGATTCATACGTGTGCTCAGCATCTTGCTTAGGGGCAGCAAAGACATGAAAGCGACGCGAAAAACCGAGCGTATTAACGGCAAAATTAACCGTACAGGCAGAGCCTGCCACCTCAACGATGATTTCTCCCCAATCGTGTTGAAGTTGATAACCGGGGAGGGTTTCAAAGCGTACCGTGTTTTTCGAGGCCCTGAGCGGACGTTTGGGATGTATATAACGTCGGAGCATCGCACTCCCACCCCGGTAGCCTTTTTCACGGATTTCCTCAAAAATAACCGCCGCATTCCAAACCTGTTCACTCAACCTTGAATCGATGTAGTCTTTAAAGGGCTCGAGTTTAGCAACCTGTTTTTTACCGCGTTTTGCTGTTGGCGGCGCAGGATAGCTAATGTGCCGTCTCACCGTTTTTTCTGAACACCCTATCTGATGGGCAATATCAACAATAAATGCCCCCTGTTGATGGCGTTGTTTTATCATGTAGTGGTCCTCTCTTCTTAGCATGCTTATTTCCCTCATGGCTTTGTCACCACAAAGGAAACTGCATTCTGGCTTGAGTGGACAAATTAAATTAGCAATTTACGGTCTTTTATCATTAGCGCTGACAAAGGCTTCAATCTGGTCTGGAGTCATCCTGGGTTAAGACGCCTCTACGCGATGATAGGCATTATGATGTTGATAACCTCACCCGCTTTCACGCTGGCCCCCTTGCTAGTGAAGACACATTTTGGCGGTGGTGCCCCTGAGGTTGCCTTTATTGAAGGCATGGCGGGCGCAGGCATAATAGCTGGCGGGCTCGGTGTGGCTTTCTTTGCACCGCGAAAAAAAATTTCCTGGATGCTATGGGGCCTTTCTTTCTCGTGTTTTGCCATAGCGCTGACGGGGCTCACGCCTGCCAGTCTTTTTGGGATTGCCTCTATCTGTTGGATGATTAGTAGTCTGACCTTTATTTTGGGAGAGGCTCCGCTGACTACCCTGCTGCAAAGCAGTATTCCTAATCACCAGCAGGGACGAGTCCTTTCGTTGATGAACATGCTTCTTGGGCTGGGTGCTCCGCTCGGATTGGCGTTAACTACCCCGTTGGGTGAACTTATCGGGGTACGATGGCTGTTTGTTGTCATGGGAAGCGTTGGAGGCCTCGCTTGCTTGTTGGGGTTCCTCTCCGTTCACATACGACACCTTGAAGGCGGTATCAGTCACGAATAATGAGGTAGATAAACTTACCGGCGCACTCGTGTATCTGCGCCGGTACAAAAGTATATAAGTGCAGAAAAAGTTAAGGAGAAGTATACCCTATTGGCACCAATTGTTTTATCAGGAAATACGCTAACTATTACGGAACATCACAATCTCTCTGAACTTTGCAGGTTATACCCAGCGCAGTGGATGAACTCAATTAAACATAGCCCACTCAACGGTATATAAGATCTTGAAAATGGCTTAGCGCGGGCTTCCGTACCACTGAGCAATTGGACTCCTAAATTAGCCAAAAGTCAGGTGTTGCGGGGCTTTTAGACGGTTATTATGGGGCTTTTATGTCGTTTTTTTAAGCTTACCTATGTTAAAAAGTGGCGAAATTGTTGAAAACATAATCTATAACTTATATTATAAAAATATAAGCTATACCTTATGAGGATTTGATTTTGTGGACAGTGATTTTCACTCCAAGATTTGACGTCTGGCTACAGGAACAAGAAGAGGGAATGCAGGAAAAGATACTAGCCGATCTAACCAACCTTGAAACTTATGGCTCGAAACTGTCGCGTCCCTATGCCGATACAGTGAAAGGCTCCAGGCACAAAAACATGAAAGAGCTACGCGTACAGTATTCAGGCCGCCCGGTACGCGCGTTTTTTGCTTTTGACCCTAAACGTCAAGCTATCGTGTTGTGCGCCGGTGACAAAAGTAACGACAAGCGGTTTTACGATACGATGATCCGCGTAGCGGATGAAGAATTTACCGCACATTTAACCGTGATCGAGGAACAGAAATGAAGACATTACGTGATGCTGTAGCAGCTCGTTCGCCAGAGAGCCAAGCGCGGATTAAAGAAATGGCGGATGAAATGATTCTGGAAACTGGACTCCAGTTGATGCGGGAAGAATTGCAGCTTTCACAAAAATCTCTGGCTGAAACGATGGGGGTCAGCCAGCCAGCCATAACTCAAATTGAGCAACGAGGTAACGACGTTAAACTAGCGACGCTGAAACGTTATATTGAAGCTATGGGCGGAAAGTTGAGTCTGACCGTCGAACTTCCTGAAGGAGGTGGGCGGGTGTTCCATATCTGACAATAGTCAGAGGGATGTAATGATGTGATGGACACCCCTCTCTAGCACTTAGCAGAGAAAGTGTTACCAACAATGCAAAACTGAGCCAAGCCAACAATTGAAATCTGAGCCACTTGTTTTCACCATGGTGTCTTTTCGGAGGTACTTTGATTTCAAAAGAAGAACTCATGAAAATTCAGATTTTGTATAAACAGGGGCTGTCACAAAGAGCTATCGCCAGACAACTGGGCATCTCGCGTAATACCGTCAAGCGGTATTTGCACAGCAAGATGAATGAGCCAGTGTAATGGTCTAATGTTTCCGGCCACTTTTGAAGAGCTGTAATAAACTGCAAATCAGAGGTGTATAAAATGAAAAGTAAAAAGAAGCCATTGACATTTACGCTGGAGTTTAAACAAGACGCAGCAAAGTGAGTCCTGTAAAAAGCGTATACGTGCAAACAAGCGTCAGAGAGTTTAGGGGTTTCATTAAGAGCGATAAAAAGCTGGGTCAAGGCTGAAAGGGGGGAGTTTCCCCGGTAGGCTCTGAACAGGTGAGTCTTAGTTTGGCCGAGCGTGAAGAATTACTTCGTCTGCGCAAAGAGCGCAATAATTTGTTAATGGAGCGTGAAATATAAAAAAAAGCGGCGGTCTTCTTTGCGAAAGAAAACGGATAAGATTTCAGTTTATTCGTGAGCAAAAGAAACCTACCTTTGCCCGTTATCCAAAACGCCATAAGATAACAACGGACAGCGCTCATAATCATTCTATCGTACCCAACCTGTTGGCGCGGGAATTTACCGTTACTCAGAGAGAGGAGGTATGGACAACGGATATCACCTATGTTTGGACTTATGAAGGCTGGATGTATTTAGCGGTGGTGATGGACTTATACTCGCGCCAAATAATCGGTTGGGCAATGGCAGCCCACATGAAGACAGCACTGTGTGTACAAGCTCTCCAGATGGCTTACTGGCGCAGAAAACCTCCAAAAGGGTTGCTCCATCACTCAGATAGAGGCAGCCAATATACCCGCCATCAGTATCGTGCCCATTTGCAAGTGATGGGTGTGCAAGCCAGTATGAGTGGTAAAGGGCAAGGTTGGCATAACGCACCAACAGAACGTTTTTTTCGGAGCTTGAAATATGAATACTTGAATTATGAAATACTTAAAACCCGTAATGATGCCAAGTTAGGGGGGCTGGATTATTTAGCCTATTACAATAGTAGAAGACCACATAGTCTACTCGCTTATTTTTCACCCATGGAATTTGAGCTTATACCTGTAGTCAATTTGTCTTAAAAATGTGTCTGGGTTTACTTGAACACTACACTAAAAGCCAGCCAGATTGGAAAACGTTTACCGACGTTCAACTTTCTGGGGTTTACCTGCTATTGGGGGAAAACGCGAAATGGATACTGGCGGCTAAAATTTACCAGTCGAAAAGATCGTTTCGCAGCCAAACTCAAAGGATTAAGAGACTTTCTTTGGAGGAATCTTGTCACAGATAAAAGGCAAACCCTAAACACCGTCATTAGAGTTGTCAGAGGCTGGGTAAACTACCACGGCATTTCAGACAATCAAAGACGGGTTGGCCAGTTTATACACCAAAGTCGCCATATCATCTTCAGGTGGTTTAACCGTAAAGGGGGACAACGTCGCTTGACATGGGAAAAGCTCGATTTAATCCTTAAAATGCGGGGTTATCCAACAAAATGGAAAACCCGATCAATGTTTCAATCTCGCTGAATAGGTGTGGGGACACTGATCTATCGGGAGCCGGATGCGGTAGTTCCGCAAGTCCGGTTCTGAGGAGGGTTCGACTGGAGTGATCTGGCAGTTCTACTCACCCAACAGTATGCGAGCAAAATCACCCCATCAGGATTAAAGGTGGCTCCTCCAATGAAATTATTTAACAAATTAGAGCTGAGAATCATATTTTTTATATTACAGTCAATGAATGCTAAAGAAGTCGCGAAGAAGCTCCATCGCTCCCCTCGAACGATAGGCAATGCTCTGTGCAGGATATACAGAAAATCGAAAGTTAATTCTTTACAAGAGTTTAAAAATTTTTGCTACAAAGTCGGATTTGATTGCTATATTCCACCAGAATTTATTCCGCTTGGCATCCAGTTTATTGAAAATAGGAGAGCGTCATGATGAGCAATAGACAGAGTAGAGCTAAAAAACGCGCGTTAAAAAATAAAATATTAGTAGTCACACAAAATGAAAAGAAAAGCATATTTTATAAGTTAATATATTGGTTAAAAAAAAGAATATCGCGATTACGCATTAATTATACATTTACTGATATCAATTATGATTATATTAAGCTCATAGATTATCATGAAAATGTTTATTATTAGTTTCCCTAAAAATATTGTTTGCGGAGTATTTTACACACTTGCACTGAATGTTTTTAAAAATTTAAAATTATAAATAATTTAAATTCTGTTGCTAAAAATAGGTATTCTCTTGAATTTATTAAAATTAGTTGTAATTGGGGTGTACGGTATAATTGGGTTGATTGGATGGTATAAATATTATGAAGAGTTGGCAGCGCGTCCGATGGGAGCAGCTACCGTAAATAAATTCTCGCCGGAAATGACGGTAACCTATATTCCAGCGATGGTCAGGTATCATTCTATAGGAAAATTACAAGTATTACGTTCTATCCTACTTACCGATAATTTAGAGGATCAAGAGCAGGTAAAGACAAGGATAACGAATATACTGAAACATTGTACATCGGTACATATTCGTGATTTTAATTTATTAGACACACCAATTAAAAACATTGGTAATTGGTATCAGGATAATTTTGATTTTGATAACTTTCTTGCTGCTGTTTTTGATGAAGTATTTAATAGTAAATTATCCGTAGAAGAAAAAATCCGCAATATCTTTGATGTAATGGAAACATATCAAAATGCAACAACCCAAAAATTATTGATTGAGATGAATAAGCTAACAGGCAATCAATACTAAAATAGATTTGACTTTATTTTCGCTTGAAAAAAATGATAGAGGTAATGTAATTGTTTTATTTTATAACTTTTTTGACGGTGTCACTGTTTTTTTTGATTGTTGTTATTTACCACATAGAGGCGAAAAATAATGTTAACCAATTAAAAAAACATGATCTTTCATATAATGAAAACACCCGTCAAGTGATCCTTGATGGGTGTTTTGTCCTTACGTCTTTCCGTCAAGGCTCTTTAAATTGTTCTTTGTTTCAGTATCTAAATAAAAATCGAGATAAAAAATTATCTTATGATGAACTTAATGACAGGGTTTTCAAAGGCCGTCATGTTGAGTTAAACAAGGTGGTTGATGCTATGGGGTTCCGAGGTGATCTCAAACGTATATTGTTCAGTTTCGATGCGAACAGTATCATTTTTCACCCGGAAAAAATAAATCAAGTTAATGATTTAATTAGGTTAAATTAAAGATATAAGTTCTAAATCCCGTTAAATAAAGTGTGATCACTATCACATTCTGACTTCTTCCAGCTTAAATTATTTTCTTCCGACTGCTTCCGACTGCTTCCGACTAGCCATTTCATGCCTTTCCTATGTGTTCACATCGACTATTATTTTTTACGAAGCAGCGATCACCAGGGATTTTCGAAATTAGGTTATTGGGAGGTAATAAGGTAAGGATGCCGTTTTACAAACAGGACGAAAATTATATTAAAAGGGATAAAACATTATTTGTGATAATGGGTTGAATCTATCGACAAGGCTATTTCTTAAGAGAGGTAAGTAAAAACAACATTTATTTAGGTAATGCTAAAAATTTTTCATCACAATATGTCATTAATTATTTTAGGTAAGGAGTGATTATGAACAAAATAACTTGCAATACCTTCAATAGATTTATGGTCAGTACATTATTATGTGCGGCATCTTTCAGTGCGATGGCTCACAATCCATCTGCAATTTTAAAGGTAACAGGTAAGCTGACACCCACTAGCTGTAATATAAGTCTATCAAACAATATACTCGATTTTGGTACGATTAGTTCAGGTCAATTTACCCGTCTCGCTAAAGGTAAGGAGTTGCGTGGTATCGATGTCACAGATGATGTTGGATATATCAAGAGAAATGATAAAAGTGTCGTATTAACAGCCAGTTGTGACGGCATCGCTACCCTGGGGGTTAAACCCAAAGATAATTATGATAACGCCACGGTGATGAATTTTAGAAATTTAAAACTTGATGGTGTAACGCTTGGTCAAGCGTTTGGTTTAAGACGCCTGGAAGGAGAAAAAAGAACAGGGGTTTACTTTCTTAACTACTCAGATGCAACAGTAGATGGTGCTGGCAAACCTTTTTATGATAATAAAAAAATGGCCGATACCAAAATATGGGGTATTAATGAAAACACCCCCTCTTCAGGAAGAAATTTTTCGGTCAAAATCACCCCAACACTGGTTTTCTATTATGACCGAGAAGATGCTGGAACAATGGGTGAAACTCAATTTGAAGGATCTACCACCTTTGAGCTGAAATATATTTAATTTAATTAAATTTAAATCAGTAAACTATTAAATTTAGGGCAGTTTATTTCTGCTGCCTTGTTTAAGAATAAAGCGGTTTCTTAATAAAAAATGCTTTAATTTATTAGGGGATATTTTGCATTACTTCGCGCGAAAAAATTATTTAGCGGATTTTCTATAGCACCCATTGTTATTTAATAAGCGTCGGGTCGTTATTAAGAAACCGCTTTAATATCATTCAATTTATTAATAACTCACCTTATAAATATAAATAAGGAGATTTTTATCGTGCCAATAAAAAATATTATAGTGCTGTTGCTGTCATTTATCTTTTTCCCAGCAACAGGAATAACCGGTTATCTGAAACCTCATACGTCTGTGGTGATAATAGAGGCTGATGAGGGAGAACAGTCCTTCCTGGTAAAAAACGAAGCCGATTATCCCTTAATGATGCTCACCACCCTGCAGACACTGCCTGAAGACCCGGAAAAACTTCTTACTGTCACCCCCCCGGTTTCTCGAGTAGAAGCCGGCGACACTCAGGTGGTGCGTTTTATACTGAAGCGCATCCATGACCTTAAAACGGAACGCCTATCCCGCGTGATCTTTGAAGGCATTCCGCCCAAAAATGACAAATCAACAAAAAATATCGCTATCAATCTCGCCCAAAATATGCCGGTCATTGTAAGACCCAAAGGTCTTAAACGCGATTACGCGCCCTGGAAGCATTTGCAATGGAAAATCGCTAACAACAGCCTGACGGTGCACAATCCGTCGCCCTATGTGGTGCGGTTTCATTCCGTGTTGACGCTGTTACCCGCTCAGAGCACCGCCAGTTTACCGGACAGCTACATTCTTCCGGGAAAAACCCTGTTCGTCACCCTGCCAGCGCAGAAAAGTCCAGTTACCAGTGTCAGGCTAACCCCGGCATCGCTGTACGGTTATATGCATGCGCCTGTTGCTCTCCCCGTCACCGCGTCATAAGGATTTTAGCTATGAAAATACGCTTGTGTCCCACTGGTTTTGCCCTGGTGCTATCATTTTCACTGTGTCTGCTCGACAACTCTCGGGCGCAGTCTCTGACCAATTTTAATACCGATATAATCAGGGCTCGCGGGATCCCTGCGTCGGTTGCAACCTACTTTCAGACTAGTGCTCGCTTTTTACCAGGGGTAAACCATCCCACTCTGGTGGTCAATGGCAATTCGCGCGGCACCCTGTCAGTCAACTTTAGCGACCAGGGGACATTGTGTGCCGATGAGCGTTTTCTGAAGGCCGCGGGGATACTAACGCAACAGCCTGATAGCAGGGTATCGGATCAGAATAATCTCTGTCCGTCACTACCCGCAAGTATTGAAGCAAAACTACAGCCTGGGCGTAATCGTATTGAACTTTTGGTTCCTCCCCAACTGCTTGATAATCGTGAGTCTGAACCCCTGTATGTGAGTGGCGGGCGCGCCTCGCTGCTGAACTACTCTCTTTTCGCCGTCAGTAACCACACTCCTCGATATACTTCGCAAACCTTTTATGGCAGTACGGAAAGCGGTTTTAATTTTGATAATTGGGTAATACGCAGCCACGACCTCTATTCTGGTCAGGGAAATCAAGCGCAATTTAAGCATCAAAGCGCCTGGATACAACGAACATTTCCGGATATCAAGTCAACCCTGCAGGCGGGTCAGCTCTATCTCAACAGCCCTCTATTTTCTGCTCCGTCGTTTAATGGATTCCTGTTAATGCCGGAAACCGCATTAATAAAAACTGACAACGGCATTCGTGTCTCCGGCATTGCGCCATCAGCCGCACGTGTAGAAGTTCGTCAAGGTGGCACCCTGATTTATTCCACACTGGTTCCCCCTGACCATTTTGTGTTGGAAAATCTGCCACTGATAAGTTTGTCGCAAGACCTGGAAGTGTCCGTTATTGAAAACACCGGCGAGCAACGTCGCTTTATCGTTCCGGCAACTTCATTTGCCACAAATTTCATGCCTGTACAACGAAGATGGACATTCGCCGCCGGAAAGCACCGGGATACTGGATATGGAACTACCGACCTGAACAGCAACGGGTTCATTACAGCAACAGCGACCCTTCCTGTGAGGGCATTACAAAGCAATATGACGGCGGGGATCCTGGCTGCGCAACACTACACCTCTGCTGGACTAAATGCCTCTACCCAATTGTGGAAGCACTCTTCTAGCTATCTTCGCTTGCTCGTCGCCCGTGATGCGCGAACGGGGACACAAGGCACGGTGACGCAAGCAGGACACAACATGTTACTGAGTGAAAACCTGTCAGGGGATGTCAGTGCGGCCTTTTATAGTGCTGGTTTTCGACATCTGACCGATCGGCCTCGATCCGATGCATCACGCCGTAGCTTGCAAAAACGACTTTACAGTACCAAATTGGAATGGAATAACGAAGTCCTCGGTGCTTTTTCTTTCGGCCTGACTCGAACCGAGCGGTTTGATGGCAGTGCTGAAAATTATCCTGTCATTAACTGGAGCCGCAGTTTCGGAAACGCGAATGTTTCTTTAACCATGGAGCCCCACAGCGGCCAACGCGATGAAAATAGGTATTATCTGAATATTAGCCTACCACTGGGCAGGGCTTACGCTAGCTTCTCTGCCACCCAAGAAGGGCGTTACACCCGTGCCTCTCTCAACGCCAGCCAGCAAGTCAATGAATATGTCAGTTACAGCCTGGGGACATCCACCCTCGATAATCGGTTCCGGCGGTATGGTTTTAACGGCTCACTGAACCTGCGGCCACTTTATACCAGCCTGTATGCAGGTTATTCCTATAATGGGCACAATAGTCATTCATGGTCTGGCAGTATGAATGGTGGTGTGGTGTATGACGGCCAGGGTTTACTTTTTTCGCCTCAGTCAGTCAGTGATACCTTTGGTATCGTTAGTCTTCCGGAGTTGCCTGGCGCGAAGATACAGACCCCTGCCGGTACAGTATGGATCAACGGCAGTGGCCGCGCCGCCGTGCCTTCCATTACCCCTTATCAGCGCTCACATGTCGAGCTGGTTACTCATGGACTACCACGTAATGTCGAGGTGCGTAACGCCCTCAGTGTCACCGAAGCTGGACGAGGCTCCGTTAGCCGTGTCAGTCTGAAAGCCGAACGACACCGAAAAATTCTACTGCAAGTCACTCGACCCGACGGAAAGATTTTCCCGCAGGGAATGGCCGTATTGGACGCAAGGGGGAACTATCTGAGTATCACAGGCAGCGACAGTGACATCTATTTGGCCGCTGAGCATACCGGCAACGGCGTGGTGATTGAAGATGATAACGGGCAGCGTTGCACGCTGGACTTTATATTAAATTCGCTCCCTCCCAAAGACGACGCCCCTTATGAAACTATTCCGGCAATCTGTCGGTAAATTTTGAATGGCGTACCAAAAAAAAAGGAATATAAGATGAAGATGATCCCCCTGACACTTATCATCACTGCCCTGATGGCATTCTCTTTCGTTAACAAAGCGCTTGCGAGGGATGTACCTGGTTGTAGTATTAGCACTAATCCAACCGAGATTGATTTGGGTGAATTGAAAGAAATTCAGCGAGATAATGAATTCTTCATTACAAAGCATTTTCAGCTGGTTATAGATTGTAAAGATTTTGAAAGAAAGCTTGAAATTGAAACCAAATCAATTAAAACAGGCAACCTAATTTTAAAAGTGACATCTCTTTTAGAAAAAACGGCTGATGCCTATCTTACACTCGACAAAATAACAGTGAATAATAATGCAGTGATTGACTCCACTCCTACAGATCCCCTATACAGCAATATATTGAGTGAAACTATTTCTTTAGGTAAAAAATTAGATGAAAAGATAGGAGAAGAGTGGTTAAAAGGCCAGCCCTTTCATGCTACTTTAAACCTAAGATTTATACTGTTTATTCCAGGTAACTTAACCCATCTTAAAGAAACGCTTGATCTGGATGAAATATATCAATTCACCTTGGATAAAAGTTATCTATAGTAACGATAATTGGCATAGGCGGTGGGTATTGATCCAAACCGCGGCCACTCTTGACATTAGGATACAACATCATTTAACAGTGATTAGCGGGCGTTGCCCGCTATGCTATCCATCTCCCTTCAAAATAACTCGCTAACGCTCACTAGCTATCGATGAAGAATTTCGCGCAAACTGTTAAATTTCAATACTTATACTACCTATGCTATAACTGTCAATCCGGCGGACAATACAGAGATACTTGTGAAAGATGCGCTAAAGTGTCAAGAAATGACAAAACCTTTTCCTCATGCTGTGAAAATAAATTTGCTGTCAGAGATTTGTGCGCCATTAAAACCACTGTAAAATTTGCTCAACTAGGGGTCGTGGGTCGGGGGGAAGTTCCCTTGCGCGACCCGATAGCCCCTGTAATGGCATTTTTCTGGCGCATTGGATGTAATCATTATTAAACAATTTAGCTATATTATTCCTTATTTGATGAATAAGATTAAAGGAAATTGATATCATCCACTGGGTTTTGATGAATTACCAATGTCCAATATTTGGTGCGGACGCCCATGGCTCTTGTTTTGGTAATCTCTCACCTTTTTGTAACAATTCAATGGAAATATTATCGGGTGATCGTATAAATGCCATATACTCATCCCGAGGTGGTCTATTAATAATAACCCCCGCATCCTTTAAACACTGGTAGGTTTCGTAAATATTATCCACGCATAAGCTAGGTGACCGAAATAACGCTCTTCAGGGTAGGTTTGGGTGTCCCAATTGTTAAGTCAATTCCAGCATGAGCCCATGTGATATTTCAATTCTATTTAAATCGCCAGGGGCGGCTAAAAATATCAAAGTAAATTGTAAAAGTTTGAATTTAATCTGACATTCTAATATGTTTAGTATGAGATAAAGGAGTGTTAGGCCTAGCGCTCCGGAACTTGTGCCCTGACGCAAAAATCTAAAATATCTAACAAAGCCATGGCTAATTTCTCAGCTGCTGAATCCATGCAAGCGTGGCGTAAAGTCATCGAATCTCGTTTCTATGTAAACTTTGCATACATCAAACATGCAGTAATTAATGTAAAATCAAAAAAAGTAACTTTTAATTTTACATGTTGTAACTTTAAATTATACAATACTTGTATTGAATGGAATGATGGAACAGATAATGATTAAGTCTTTTAGGAATAAAAACTTAGAACTGTTCTACATGGAGAGTAAACGAGATCGCGCAATACCGGCAACAATAGAACGCCAGTTAGCTAAAAAGCTTGATATGTTAGCCGCTGCACACAGTGAACGCGATTTGTTTATTCCAACCAGTAATTATTATAAACGCCTCTCTGGACAGTTTTATGGTTTGTCCAGCATGAGAGTCAATATTCAATGGCGGTTAATGTTTCAGTGGAAAGATGGATATGCTGAAAACATCTACCTTGATCCTCATCAAGACACCTAGTTAGGGGGATTTATGCTTGATACCACTACCCGTGAACCTACCACTGTGGGTGAGATTTTGCAGGAAGAGTTTTTAACCTCGCTGGGAATAGGTCAAGAAGAATTAGCGGACATTATGGGAGTTACCCGCGCAACGGTTAACCGGTTGTGTAAGGGACGTCGTCGTTTAACTGTAGAGGAAGCGACGTTGTTTTCTGAGTTGTTCGAGACAACCCCTGAGTTTTGGTTAAACCTCCAAGCTGCTCATGATCGCTGGGAAGCCCGTGAGGTTCTTCAAAAACAAAAACGTCTCCCAATGCGGCCAATTATGGAAATGCTGGGACGGCGTATATCACACGGATGATCCTGTTCAATTAATTATGTTATAGATGGTTCCTGAGCACATTCCCAGGAGAGATACACATAGTTCGTTAGTATGCGGTGAGTTTGCTTTAGGTATGCTTTTAACGAACCGGTGATATGTGGTACTGTTTAGATAACATCAATAACTTAAACCAGACTGGTTCAGCTAAATGATCCTAACAGTACCAAAGTATTTTGTTCGTGCTTGTCTTCGTGCTTCGACCAGTAAACAAAGCCCCCGCTCTTAGGTCTGTACCTTTAGGGATAAGACACCTGACGACCATTTAGGCATTTTTTCTAGGGATTGGGCTTACCGCCCTCCCCCTGCTAACGTTTGTCGCTTCGTTCACACTCGGCGTAGTATCCGATATCTGTGTATCCTCTGCTATAACATTAACTGCTGTGTCTGTTACCTGTACAGTGCCAAAAACTCGCGCATTACCGCGCACTGTCGTATTACCCATTACTCGAGCATTACCGTATATTTTAGCATTCTCATATATATCTATTCGATCATATCCTCGCGACTTTGTGCGACCTACACACGCGCTACCGTACACTCGTGCATTACCGTATATATTTGCATCGTATATTCGCGCATTACCATTGTCAACGCTACTTTAGATTGACCACTTTTTGCTACTTTAAAATGTCCAGTTTTTGCTAATTTTCCTGTTGGGTTTCTATTCCAGGCGCCTGGATAATATCAGTCGTTTTTATAGGCAACATGCCTGCTTTGCGTTTATTTTTGAGTCGATAGCTTTCTCCTTTAATATTCAATGTGGTTGAATGATGTAAAAGCCTGTCTAAAATCGCAGTTGCTAAAATGTGATCACCGAATACGTCCCCCCAATCAGTAAAACTTTTATTTGATGTGAGAATGATGCTCGCCTTTTCATAACGACGGCTCAATAACCTGAAAAATAGGCTAGCTTCTTCGCGATTCATCGGTAAATACCCGATTTCATCCAGTATTAATACCCTGGCATAGCACAGTTGCTGAAGTTGGCGTTCCAGACGGTTTTCTTGCTTTGCCTTCATTAAGGTACAGCAGAGTCTATCCAGAGGCATAAACAATACCCGATGCCCAGCTGTAGCTGCCTTGACAGCCAGCGCTATCGCCAAATGCGTTTTCCCTACCCCAGGTGGGCCTAACAAAATGACGTTTTCATGATGTTCGACAAACCTCAGCCCCGCCAGCTCGCGGATAATTTTCCTGTCTATACTTGGTTGGAAAGTAAAGTCAAATTGCTCCAAGGTTTTTATCCACGGCAAACGTGCTTGTTTTAACCGCGATTCCAAGCCTTTTTGGTGACGCCCGTTCCATTCCTGGGCTAATGCCTGCTGGAGAAATTCACGGTAGTTCAGTGCTTTCTTGGTGGCTTCTTCACATAAACTCTCCAACGCATCGCCCAGGTAATCCATTTTTAACCGTATCAACAAGTTTTCCATTTCCATCAGAGTAGCTCCTCATACACACTGAGCGAACGAGACGCTACTCGATTGACCTGTTGCCAAAGGGCTTGATGATGTTCTGGCACCTTTTGCCAGCCCTGCGTTACCTCCTGCAAGAGATGCGTCGCGAGCAGTTGCTCATCGCCGTAAATACGTAGCGTATTATCTAAACCGATACGAATATTAACCGCACGACCACACCAGAATGAAGGCACGCTATAGCGATTACCTCTGACATCGATATAGCTGTCCCATGCCACTTGTCGTAGGTCGAAGTAGCTGGTATCGAAATCAGTCGCAGGGAGTGGCATCAAGGCTATTTTTTCCTCAGCAAAACGATTTTCCGGTGTCTGCTTGAATTGACGAAGATGACGCTGGTCTGCCACTTTCGCCAGCCACATCGCTAGCAGTTGATTAACATGAGCGAAACTCTCAAACTGACGGTAGCGAGTGAAAAAATTGTGTTTAACATAGCCCACCATCCGTTCGGTTTTGCCTTTCGTTTGCGGTCGATAAGGCTTACAGGCGCGAGGGCTAAACCCATAGTGATTAGCCAGTTGCAGGAAGCCCGCATTGAACTCGATGTGGCCATTTTGTCCATGTTTGATAACAGCGGCTTTTTGGTTATCTACCAAGACATTTTTTACGCTGCCACCGAAGTAATTGAAGCTGCGAACCAGCGATTCATACGTGTGCTCAGCATCTTGCTTAGGGGCAGCAAAGACATGAAAGCGACGCGAAAAACCGAGCGTATTAACGGCAAAATTAACCGTACAGGCAGAGCCTGCCACCTCAACGATGATTTCTCCCCAATCGTGTTGAAGTTGATAACCGGGGAGGGTTTCAAAGCGTACCGTGTTTTTCGAGGCCCTGAGCGGACGTTTGGGATGTATATAACGTCGGAGCATCGCACTCCCACCCCGGTAGCCTTTTTCACGGATTTCCTCAAAAATAACCGCCGCATTCCAAACCTGTTCACTCAACCTTGAATCGATGTAGTCTTTAAAGGGCTCGAGTTTAGCAACCTGTTTTTTACCGCGTTTTGCTGTTGGCGGCGCAGGATAGCTAATGTGCCGTCTCACCGTTTTTTCTGAACACCCTATCTGATGGGCAATATCAACAATAAATGCCCCCTGTTGATGGCGTTGTTTTATCATGTAGTGGTCCTCTCTTCTTAGCATGCTTATTTCCCTCATGGCTTTGTCACCACAAAGGAAACTGCATTCTGGCTTGAGTGGACAAATTAAATTAGCAATTTACGGTCTTTTATCATTAGCGCTGACACTAGCGTATGCTCTTTGCGGTTAAAGCGGCTTTTATGCTCTTCTGGGCGGTAAAACCACTGTTTTTTCTTTACCGCCCACTTACAGCCCATTTCCTTTAAGGTGTCTTTGTGTTCGTGGGTTTCACCGTTGATCCAAACCCAGTTACCAATGATCTCATAAATCACGCCCGCCAGACAAGAAAGGATATTTAATACATTTTCCAATTCCTCGCCGTAGTTGTAACGGGCGCTTTCGTCATTACTCTGAAATTGGTTGATTTTGTCGATGTTCGCGATCAAAAAATCAAAAGCAGCATTAACGGCTTTCATCATTTCGTCACCTAAAGGGTTACGATCTGGATGATATTTCAGTGCCATTTTTTTATAGGTCGTTTTAATGTCTTGCTCGGTCAATTCACCGGATAAACCAAAAACGTTTAGGGCTTCTTGTACATTCATTTTAAATCTCCTGCCCGCGGGGGCTTTGGTTGGTAGTGGATAATTCCACTCCCTTCTGTTTATTGTACTGACCATTGTCAGTAATACAAGATTTTATTACTCTTTTTTATTTGAGCAGGATCATACGTGTGAGATACGCCGTCCCAGCATTTCCATAATTGGCCGCATTGGGGGACGTTTTTGAAGGGTTTCACGCGCTTCCCAACGATCATGAGCAGCCTGGAGGTTTAACCAAAACTCAGGGGTTGTCTCGAACAATTCAGAAAACAATGTCGCTTCCTCTACTTTATGCTTTCCATTGTTTGGGGAAGAGCTCTTTCGAGAGCATAAAAAGCTTGTTTATTGTGTTGATGTATTTCGCCTGGGAATGAGTCGTGTTGTATTTTCCTATCGATTGCTTACAACAAGGTATTAGTAACCTCTATACAGGTTTTAATAGGCAGCCACATTTCAAGACATGAAGGATCGCTTTGCTCAGCGGGTAAAAAATCATACTGTTGATAAAACGGAATGACCTCAGGAGTCATAGGATCAACAAAGAGTCCTATGGCTGATATTTGTTGCGCAACTAGCACTGTTCGATAGATCGCATCAACCAATAGCATTTCGCCTAATTTTTTCCCCTGATGAGAACGATCAACAGCAAGACGAGCCAGTTTTACGGCATTCAGGGGATGAGGATATTTTTTATACTCTTTATGGGTGGGCGGAGTTGTGACTGAATACCCGGTTAGCGTGTAATAACCGACGATAGTGGTGGGAGCTGCATCTGAGCAAGCCACGTAAGTTTTTGATATATTTTTTACGGTTTTCTGCCGTGCTTGTTGTTGTAGAAACTGATTTAATTCATTGATACCGCAATCAAATACTTTGCGATTGTGTTGGTGGGTGATGGCTTCAATGGTTATGGGCATTCATTGTATCCTTGTAGCCCTGTACTGCCTTAAGAAGCTTCTTGCTTGCTTTTGGAGGATTTTCCAATACAGCAAACAATGCATCTGCACCGGCCATCGAAAGGTGAAACGTTTCAGTTCGTTCAATCACATGGCGAGCCTTATCCATTGCAGATTCAATAAGGAATTGTGAAAGGGTGGCACCGGAGTAATCTGCCGCCCTTTGTATGATCTTTTGTATTTCTGTGGAGGTTCGCGCAACTAAACGGGTTTCTTTACGTTCTGCATGAGTGGTCATAATTTTACCTGCGTCTTCAATAGGGGTAAATTTCAATCATTTATCACTATGACATACAAAATCAGCCTATGTCAAATTGTGTGCCATTTAGGCATACAGTAATGCCGATGTGCATTATTGGGATTGTACTATCGGCAGAGTAAAAAGCGGAGTATCCACGAAACTGCAAAGATTACCCTACCGGGTACAATTGCTCTCAGGTATGCCGGATTTAGAGCTTCTACCGACAGGAAAGTCAAGGAAACCTAGATTAGGCTCTTATTGGTAATCAGAGGTATCAAGTCATGTTAATCATTTTTAGTGGTTTACCGGGAAGTGGAAAAAGTACTATTGCGTATACATTATCCGAACAGCTGAACGCAGTTTACTTACGTGTTGACACTATAGAACAGGCTATTCGAGAAGCTGAAGAAGGAGATAAAGAAATGGGATCTGCTGGTTATTTTGTCGCGTATGAATTAGCCAGAGAGAACCTGAAAATAGGGTCAACAGTTATAACTGATTCTGTTAACCCGATGCTGCTGACGCGAAATGCTTACCGTGATGTTGCCCTTTCTGTAGGGGTATCCTTTTGTCAACGCTACTTTAGATTGACCACTTTTTGCTACTTTAAAATGTCCAGTTTTTGCTAATTTTCCTGTTGGGTTTCTATTCCAGGCGCCTGGATAATATCAGTCGTTTTTATAGGCAACATGCCTGCTTTGCGTTTATTTTTGAGTCGATAGCTTTCTCCTTTAATATTCAATGTGGTTGAATGATGTAAAAGCCTGTCTAAAATCGCAGTTGCTAAAATGTGATCACCGAATACGTCCCCCCAATCAGTAAAACTTTTATTTGATGTGAGAATGATGCTCGCCTTTTCATAACGACGGCTCAATAACCTGAAAAATAGGCTAGCTTCTTCGCGATTCATCGGTAAATACCCGATTTCATCCAGTATTAATACCCTGGCATAGCACAGTTGCTGAAGTTGGCGTTCCAGACGGTTTTCTTGCTTTGCCTTCATTAAGGTACAGCAGAGTCTATCCAGAGGCATAAACAATACCCGATGCCCAGCTGTAGCTGCCTTGACAGCCAGCGCTATCGCCAAATGCGTTTTCCCTACCCCAGGTGGGCCTAACAAAATGACGTTTTCATGATGTTCGACAAACCTCAGCCCCGCCAGCTCGCGGATAATTTTCCTGTCTATACTTGGTTGGAAAGTAAAGTCAAATTGCTCCAAGGTTTTTATCCACGGCAAACGTGCTTGTTTTAACCGCGATTCCAAGCCTTTTTGGTGACGCCCGTTCCATTCCTGGGCTAATGCCTGCTGGAGAAATTCACGGTAGTTCAGTGCTTTCTTGGTGGCTTCTTCACATAAACTCTCCAACGCATCGCCCAGGTAATCCATTTTTAACCGTATCAACAAGTTTTCCATTTCCATCAGAGTAGCTCCTCATACACACTGAGCGAACGAGACGCTACTCGATTGACCTGTTGCCAAAGGGCTTGATGATGTTCTGGCACCTTTTGCCAGCCCTGCGTTACCTCCTGCAAGAGATGCGTCGCGAGCAGTTGCTCATCGCCGTAAATACGTAGCGTATTATCTAAACCGATACGAATATTAACCGCACGACCACACCAGAATGAAGGCACGCTATAGCGATTACCTCTGACATCGATATAGCTGTCCCATGCCACTTGTCGTAGGTCGAAGTAGCTGGTATCGAAATCAGTCGCAGGGAGTGGCATCAAGGCTATTTTTTCCTCAGCAAAACGATTTTCCGGTGTCTGCTTGAATTGACGAAGATGACGCTGGTCTGCCACTTTCGCCAGCCACATCGCTAGCAGTTGATTAACATGAGCGAAACTCTCAAACTGACGGTAGCGAGTGAAAAAATTGTGTTTAACATAGCCCACCATCCGTTCGGTTTTGCCTTTCGTTTGCGGTCGATAAGGCTTACAGGCGCGAGGGCTAAACCCATAGTGATTAGCCAGTTGCAGGAAGCCCGCATTGAACTCGATGTGGCCATTTTGTCCATGTTTGATAACAGCGGCTTTTTGGTTATCTACCAAGACATTTTTTACGCTGCCACCGAAGTAATTGAAGCTGCGAACCAGCGATTCATACGTGTGCTCAGCATCTTGCTTAGGGGCAGCAAAGACATGAAAGCGACGCGAAAAACCGAGCGTATTAACGGCAAAATTAACCGTACAGGCAGAGCCTGCCACCTCAACGATGATTTCTCCCCAATCGTGTTGAAGTTGATAACCGGGGAGGGTTTCAAAGCGTACCGTGTTTTTCGAGGCCCTGAGCGGACGTTTGGGATGTATATAACGTCGGAGCATCGCACTCCCACCCCGGTAGCCTTTTTCACGGATTTCCTCAAAAATAACCGCCGCATTCCAAACCTGTTCACTCAACCTTGAATCGATGTAGTCTTTAAAGGGCTCGAGTTTAGCAACCTGTTTTTTACCGCGTTTTGCTGTTGGCGGCGCAGGATAGCTAATGTGCCGTCTCACCGTTTTTTCTGAACACCCTATCTGATGGGCAATATCAACAATAAATGCCCCCTGTTGATGGCGTTGTTTTATCATGTAGTGGTCCTCTCTTCTTAGCATGCTTATTTCCCTCATGGCTTTGTCACCACAAAGGAAACTGCATTCTGGCTTGAGTGGACAAATTAAATTAGCAATTTACGGTCTTTTATCATTAGCGCTGACAACACAACCCGATGACCCCCTACCTTTTATCTTCGATGAGGTGGAAAAACAGGCCGCTGAACAAGAGAAAAAAAACAGAGAGATTGCACAACTACAGCCTGAGCAAGAAAATCAGGCGATAGCTATCGAGAAAGCAGCGAAGAGCATCCAAGAAGAAGTGACACAGAATACATTAAAATCAGATCTATCAAGTAAAGATAATGGTACGCAAGAGGTTGCCCAAACAACTCTGTCTTCTGACCGGTTGCAGAAGCTGGAACGGGATATAGTGAAAGAAAAAACATTCGGGGAATAGCGAGAAACTAGCATCTATGTAGGGAAAAACACTTATCAATTGAGGGTACTGAGTTTAACTGTCTGAAATGTAGCAACAATCGAAGCAGAATATTTTAAAATGAAATCATGATTTCATTCTAAAACTTATCGCATATAATTATTTCATTATTTCATTATTTCATTACTCTGTTTGATATCGATAACATTAACTCACAATGGGAATAAAAGAAGCTATTCTAAGAATAGATTATAATTTAAATAATCATTAAACCATTAAATCATTATTTCATGATTGAGGTAAGCAAGCGTGATAATAAGTTTTTTGAGCCAAAAAGGTGGGGTATCCAAAAGCGCATTAGCCAGAACAACTGCCGTCGGGTTCATTAATGGCGGCTGGCGTGTCCATGTAGCTGATTTAGATGAAAAGCAACAGACGACAATGAAATGGTGCAAAAGACGTGAAGATAATGGCCTTAATTCTGTCGATTGTGCAGTTTACCGCAGGGCAGCGTCTGCTTTAAAAGTAAGCCATCAGCATGATCTAGATCTCGTTATCATTGATGGACGTCCTGCCGCTGAGCATTCATATTTGGAGATATCCAAAGGATCGGATTTGGTGGTACTAACTACAGGAGCCACGGTAGATGACCTTGAACCATCCTTAGAGCTGGGTCGTGAGCTGGTCAAAGGGGGGCTGGATAAAAACCATTTGGTTTTCTCTATCAATAAAGCTCCATCTGAAGCAGAAGCAATAAAAGCTATCGCTACGATCACAGAATGGGGTTTTAAGTCGCTTAAAAGCATTATCTATTTCCAGAACGCTTATGGTCAAGCGCTTGATAAAGGCCGTGCTTTGACGGAAACGCCCTACTCATCCCTCAACGAAAAAGCACAAGAGATGGTTGATGAAATTGATGAATTAATTAATTCATCAAAGCATGATATAATTAATTCATGATATCATGCTTTGTTTTTTGAGCTGAAAGGAAAAAATTATGGTTATGCCGCCAAAAATAAAATCCAAGCTGACGCCACCGGCTGACAATGAACCTACGTTGAACATGACAGGTAAAAGTTCACAACCTGATGGAACAGTTAAGCCTATCCAAATAAAGATAACAATGGCAAAACACAAAGAGATCAAGACTTATGCAGCAGAGCAGGGGATAACAATCACAGAGCTGCTATTAGCGGGTTACGATATGTATCGTTCTAAAATGAATTAATGAAATCATGATTTCATTATTAACTGCAAAACGTCGGTTACACACCGGTAGAACGCGGAATATTGCTGTTTGAAGCAGCCCAGTATTCCCTGAATAATACAAAGGTAAATACCGTACCCACTCTGAAGCCAAAGAAATCACTCCCAGCCACAATGAACTGGAACAGAGCCATGAAAATCGGTGCATTAAAACAAACGATAGAAAAGTCCAACAAGATTTGGAGTCACATCCAATCCAATAGGTATAGCAGGATGAATACTCTATTAAAATATCACCTATTAATAGTTAATAATCTTCGTTATTATAGAGTAGCTTTTAAGCTAAAATTGTCCTTATGAACGAAATTATCCATTATTTAACACCAGAAGGTAAAGATCTGTACCAAGATTGGCTAAACAACCTGAATGATAGAATCGCTAAGGCTCGAATAACCACCAGGGTTAACAGAGTAGCAGCAGGTGCCTTCGGAGATTGTAAGCCTGTTGACAGCGGGGTATGGGAACTTCGTATAGACCAAGGAGCAGGATACAGAGTCTATTACGCTCTAACGGGCAAGAAAGTAGTTTTGTTGCTACTCGGGGGTGATAAGCGAACACAGCAGGCCGACATCAACAAAGCGGTTGAGTGTTGGAAAGACTTCCAACGGAGGAAATAATGAACAAATCACGTAGTCACGATGAAACGGTTATCGAAATGATACGTAACGACCCTGATTTTGCCGAATTTTATCTTCATGCTGCTTTTGAAGAGCTGGATGAGGAAAGCGGCGAAGCGGGTTTCCTGTTAGCACTTCGCCACATTGTTGAAGCACGTGGTGGAATGGGGATGATTGCCGAAAAAGCGGGTCTATCACGTGAAAGCCTTTACAGGGCTCTCTCACCGAAGGGCAATCCTACCTTGAAAACCATGAAACAGGTTGTTCATGCAACTGGTCTAAAATTTGCCGCTATCGCGTAAACGGGGCGATAAAACAATATATAACCTAATTGAATTCAATGAACCTAACAGATGCTTCACTAAGTTTCCGTAAAGAAATGACTCAAAACAACGATTGGCAGCACCCTGTCCCGATTGATGAGCAATCAACAGCAGCCGAATATCCTCTAGATGCCTTGCCAACTCTCATTCGAAATGCTGTTTCTGCCTATCACTGTTATGGTCAACAGCCTATTCCTCTTATTGCCAGTAGTGCATTAGCTAACATCTCGTTGGCTTGTCAAGCGCATGCTAGGCCTTGTTGGGGTTATTAGGCGTCAACCCAATCCCATCAAGTAAGCAATTGAGGCAGGTGGCTCATTGGATTGTTATTTTGATCAAATAAGCCACCTGACGATCATTTCGATGTTTTTTCTGGGGATTGGGCTTACCGCCCTTTCCCTTTGTGGTTTTTTATGTAGTGCTCGTGGTCGTTTCACATTCACTCGGCGTATGATCCGATATCTGTGTATCCCCTTCTATAACTATAGCTGTGGTGTCTATTACTGGCACAGTGCCAAAAACTCGCGCATTACCGCGTATTTTTGTACTACCCATTACTCGTGCATTGCCGTATACCTCGGCATTCTCATCTATCTCTATACTACTATATCCTAGCCCACCTGTACTTTCTACACACGCATTACCGTACACTCGTGCATTACCGAACAAGAATGCATATACTAGTCGTGCATTACCATACACTTTCGCATTGGATCCTACAAGCCCACCACTGACATGAGCGTCACCATACAGTTGCGCATTGGCAGTAATTCTTGCTTTCCGGATTATCGCATTGCCGTAGGCTTGTGAATTGCCTTCCATAAGTCCGTCTATTCGAGCATTTCCATAGACTGTCGCATTATTATGTATACGTGGCGCATTAAAATCATTTGTATGGTTCCCTGGATCCGCATTGTAGATTTGTGCATTGTTATAGACTTTCGCATTGTCGTATACATGAGCGTTGGTAAAAACAGTTGCATAATCAAATACTTGTGCCTTATCGTAGATTTTCGCGTAGCCATACACATTGGCCGAACCATAGATCTGCGCTTCACCGTAAACGCGGGCGTATTCACTCACCTGTGCTCGGTCATATACTTGTGCCTGGCCGTACACCTGCACATTTCTAAATATGCGTGCGTTGCCATATATGTGTGCTTGACCGTAGACTCTTACATCACCCCCCCCTCAATTCCGATACAGGCATCCCCATAAACCCGTGAATTATAGCCAACCCACGAGAGACCTGTTTGCGAGAGATTAGCTGCTTTCTCAATCAACCCACCCTCTGATCCTGGACACTGAGTACCGAAATACTTCAATGCCCTAATTCTGTAAAACGTCACACCATCAATTTCTTGTGGATCAATTAACTCATACTTATCACTCATATTCTCTCCTTAAATATAAAAAAGCGCGATTAACGCGCGGTGATTGGCTCGATATTTCCATATCGGGCATAAAATGATTAGTTGGATCTTGATAATCGCACTTATCAAAATCAACAATCAGATTTGTTAATTTAAATAATTAATCCCTGGTGAAAACGAAAATTTATTCAGAACAAAAAAGAAGGGTTAGTAAGATAATTATTACTGCAAATTAATCGGCTAATGCGAGAACGAATAAAATAGCGGTAATTATTTGATAGCAGCTAATAAGATTTAGTTTTTGAAAATAGAAACACTAAAAATCCTCAACGAAGCTTCAGTTGATTTTAGTTTTTATTAAATTAAGAGGTAACTACAAAAAATAAGAACTTTGGCAGTGGTAATACGGGGTGTATGTTTATTAATAATTTTTTATTTCAGCATTGAAACTGCTTAGGGATGCTAATAATTACTTAGTGAACTCAGTCATTATTATAAAACAAGATAGAGAGATGCTAGGTTAAAAAACCGACTATGGTTCAGCCTACGCCAACTATATGCAAAATACAAGCGATTAATTATACTAGTGTTCTTATGCTTGCAATGGCCTTTGATTCTCAGTGGTACGGAAAACTAGCGCTACTCGACGAAAACCCTAAATGATGCGACGGTCATGTGTTTAATGTTAGAGATACCCAACCAGTATTGTCAGATCAATTCAGTTTTTAAGCGTTTTTTGGCTCAAATTGTAGTAATGTAACTATATATAATAAGTTAAATAGGAGGCTTCCATGACTATTACAACGTTATCTAGTCGAGAACTCAATCAGGACATTGGTCGTGCGAAGAAGGCAGCCAGACAAGGCCCGGTGTTCATTACTGATCGCGGAAAGACCGCCCATGTGTTATTAAGCATTGAAGAATATCAACGGATTACTGGAAATCGCAGGAATATCGTTAAGGCACTGGCTATGTCTGGGCTGGCGGATATCGATTTTGAACCTCAAGGGATTACCATCCAAAGTCGCACGGTGGAATTCCTATGATGTTTTTGCTTGATACCAACATCATTTCCGAATTGCGCAAAGTCGGGGATAGAAAAGCAGATACCAACGTCTGCAGGTGGTTATCCCATACAGACGCCGCGGGCTTCTACGTTTCAGCAGTGACTATTATGGAGTTGGAAATCGGCGTCTTACGGGTTGAGCGTCGTGATCCCTTACAAGGTAAAATGCTTCGCACATGGTTTGATACTCATGTTCTGCCTGAATTTTCTGAACGAACTCTGTCGATAGATGCCACGGTCGCACTGTGTTGTGCCCGATTGCATGTACCTAACCCTTGTGCTGAGCGGGACGCCCTCATTGCCTCCACCGCCATTGTTCACGGGATGACTGTTGTTACGCGGAATATAGTTGATTTCGAGACGACGGGCGTTCCTCTCCTAAATCCTTGGGTTAAACATACAGGTCGACCAGAGCGATAGCCAGATGGTCACAGACGAAAACCCAAATTTTATAATTTTTATGGATTTATTGAAGGAAAAACCGCAGTTTCTTTTTCTTCTGGTGGTTTGTTCGATTTTGGTTTGAACATCAGAGAAAGGGAGTATCCGCAGGCGTCTGCGTAGTAGCGTAAGTTTTTGATAGATGGATTATAGCGGTTGTTTTCTAGCTTAGAGATATTTCCTTTATCCGTTCCCATTCGTGTTGCAACCTCTTCCTGAGATAAGCCAGCCATACGACGAATATTGATTAGCTGATTAATTTCCTGAATTTCTGTAGCCCTTCTTTCTACATCTCGAATAAAGCCCGGGGAGATTTCCTCTATCTCTTTCATTACATTATCGAAGGATTGTGTATTCATTCTTCAACCTCTTTTTTACGTTTTCTCGCCAATGCTAAATTTTGCTCAGGGGTCTGTTGCGTTTTTTTCTGAAAAACATGGAGAACATAAATTTTTTTACCCTTCTGAAAAAAATACAGACTCCTGGCTATCCCATCCTTTGCTGATGCTCTGAGTTCAAACAGTCCGTCTTTCATTGCTCTTGAATGAGGGAGCCCTAACTGATGACCCTCTGTTCGTAGCAGGCTGATAAGTGACATAGTTTCAACTTGAAGGCTATACGGTAGTTTTTTTATTTCTTTAACCGCATTTTTATGAAAATCAATGGTAAACATTATTCTCCCTACGTTAATGTTGTACTATAGGATAACTTTTGAACGGATGCAAGGAAGCTGGCGTAAAGGGCAGGACAATAGTTTGTTTTAAGTATGCTTTTAACGAACCGGTGATATGTGGTACTGTTTAGATAACATCAATAACTTAAACCAGACTGGTTCAGCTAAATGATCCTAACAGTACCAAAGTATTTTGTTCGTGCTTGTCTTCGTGCTTCGACCAGTAAACAAAGCCCCCGCTCTTAGGTCTGTACCTTTAGGGATAAGACACCTGACGACCATTTAGGCATTTTTTCTAGGGATTGGGCTTACCGCCCTCCCCCTGCTAACGTTTGTCGCTTCGTTCACACTCGGCGTAGTATCCGATATCTGTGTATCCTCTGCTATAACATTAACTGCTGTGTCTGTTACCTGTACAGTGCCAAAAACTCGCGCATTACCGCGCACTGTCGTATTACCCATTACTCGAGCATTACCGTATATTTTAGCATTCTCATATATATCTATTCGATCATATCCTCGCGACTTTGTGCGACCTACACACGCGCTACCGTACACTCGTGCATTACCGTATATATTTGCATCGTATATTCGCGCATTACCATACACTTTTGCATGACCTTTTAGACTCCCATCCAGATAAGCGTCACCATACAGTTGTGCGTCGTCATGAATGCTCCCATCGTTTATCGCCTTGCCGTACGCTTGTGAATTGCCATCCATTAATCCGTGTACTCGAGCACTGCCGTAGACTCTTGCATTACCCCATATATGTGGCCCTATTAAATTGGGAGTGCTATAGTCCCCTGGATGCTTGTTGTAGATTTGTGCATTGTTGTAGACTTTCGCATTGCCGTTTACCCTTACATTGGTAAAAATAGTTGCACAATCAAATACTTGTGCCTTATCGTAGATCTGCGCGTAGCCATGCACATTGGACGAACCATAGATCTGTGCTTCACCGTAGACGCACACGCCATCACTCACCCATGCTTGATCATATATTTGTGCCTGGCCGTACACCTGTACATTTCCAAATACGAGTGCTCGGTCATATATTTGTGCTTGACCGTAGACTCTTACAGCACTTCCATTAACTGCGATTCCGACTCTGGCTCCGATATGGGCATCGTCAAACACGCGAGCATCACCATAAACCCGTGAATCATAGCCAACCCACGAGAGACCTGTTTGCGAGAGATTAGCCACTTTTTCAATCAATCCCCCCTCTGATCCTGGATACTGATTGCCGAAATACTTCAATGCTCTAATTCTGTAAAACGTCACACCATCAATTTCTCGTGGTTCAATTAACTCATACTTATCACTCATATTCTCTCCTTAAATATAAAAAAGCGCGATTAACGCGCGGTGATTGGCTCGATATTTCCATATCGGGCATAAAATGATTGGCCGGTTCCTGATAAGCGCACTTATCCAGCATCAACAGTCAGATTTATCAATTTAAATAATTAGTCCCTGATGAAAATGAAAATTTATTCAGAACAAAAAAGGTGAGTAAGACAACTATTACTGCGAATTAATCAGCGAGTGTGAGAACGAATAAAATAGCGGTCATGATTTGATAATCGCGAATAAGCTTTATTTTTTGAATACTAAAAATCTTCAACGAGGCTTCAATTTATTTTAGTTTTAATTTATTAGAGGTAACTAAAAAACAAACACGTTGGGTGCATTATTTTATGAAATAATATTTTTAATAATTTTTCATTTCAGCATTATTTATGGTGTAAAAAAATTGCTTAGGGAGGCTAATAATTATTTAGTGAACTCAGTGAGTATTATAAAACAAGACAGGTATATGCCAGGTTGCAATAACCCAACTATGGTGCAGCCTACGCCAACTATATGCAAAATACAAGCGATTAATTACACTTGTGTTTTATGACTGGACAACGTATTTATAATAACCTGAAAACTTGGAAAGTTTTGATCAAAATTCCCAGTAACTATACGGAAGAACGTTTTCATCGAGTCGTGGTTGAGTAGACTCAAAATAGGTTAATGATTTTATCGTCAATGGAAATGATTTGGATGATTGCCCAGATTTTTTTATGCTCTCCTCTTAAGGCCAGATTATTGAATGCTATCGCCAAAGAGGTCACGGCCTAATTTCATTAGTAGTGATAGGTTGAACAGCAAGACGCAAGCCCATAACACGTAAAATCGCGTTTAAGCTTCTGATTTCTGGATTACCCCTCGCAGATAAAGTGCTTTCGTACCTATGATGTAATTCGTACATATATTTCGTACGGAAACATTATCATGTCACGGGTTTTTTGCTTACTGCCCAGGGCGTTCATATAAACGTATTATCTGTTCAAGTCCATAAGGCAGGATATTGAGCACGGATAAGAGGGACTGCTGGGTGCGGGTCTGTTTCTCTTGCGCTTGAAAGACAGTCATCGCGTGAGACGGAACTGTGCTATCAGTCTTGCCCAGCAGCTCACACAGCGGTGGATTGGCATAAATCGTGGATGCGGCATCAGTGAGACCACAGGGATCAGTACTGTGCAGGCAGGTCAACATCAGGGATTTATTCATGCTGCACCTCCCAACTTCAGGAGATGTGTGCGTTGACGCAAGGTCAAGTTGTGCGAAATACGGGCAAACAACACCAGTATGATAGGTTGTGCTTCACATATGAGCACGCGGAAGGTAGACTTTTTCATAGTCCGACTCCTAGTTTAGTTAGGTTTTGGATTAGCTATTCGTAGGTGTTGGCTCACCTGCGAGTAGCGATTAATTAGTCATAACTAATTTCATTTTCACTATAAATTACTGGTACAGCTTTAAGTTTCTTAACTTCTTCCCATCCTTTTTCCTGTTCACATTCATGCGCGACGATAGTTGCCGAAAAAACAGCCTTTCTTTGAAAAGGACTTCCAGAAAAAGCAATTTTTTCGTTCACCACATAAGTATTAACATTTCCTGTTTTTATTATTTGTACATAGTTATGCTTGGCTAAATGAGATACTGCCCTTGTGATAGTTGCTCTAGACTTATCTATAATTTTGCATAAGGCTCTATTGGATATAGTTACTGCATTTGTTCCAATCTGCATATGTTCCCGAATTATACTAAATACTAGTGATGCTGCTGGGCTTTCTTGCTGTAAAGCTCTCAAGTTTTTTTCAGCCTCACGAGACATCATATAGTAACCACCTGGAACAAAATTCTTTGTCCTGCGCTGCTCAGCAATAACGTCATTCAACTTATCAGTCGTTAGATTAAGTAGATTTCTTGTTTTTGATAATTTTTTCCTTAGATCATCAACTGATTCTTTTTCCATGGTGCGCATCCCGTGAGCCTATAAGTGCTCATTTATGAGTTATGAGTGCTCTCATATGAGGCAATATAGCTAGAGTATTAATCAAAACCGAGGGTGAGTCAACATGCATCAAAAAAATTTAAGTAAACTCATTAGTGCTCATAGCTCATGAGCTGAAGAGGTGCACAACATGAGCATATCAACAATAAAAAATTATTTTAATATCAATTTATTAATTGATGATACCTTTCTATTTCTACACTAGCTTAACTGAGACGGTTATAAACATTAACTGAGCCAGTTATAATTTATAATCATCTCAGTTATAAAAAGTTTTATAAAAATGTTATTTTTCAATAAATTATATATATATTCTCATTCTATTATATTGTATACATACGCCGTATTTTTAAGGTATTAATTTTTTAATAAAAAATACTTAAAAATTTACCCCTGTGTTACATATCCTCATATTGGGGACTAATGTTCCTTAATAATATGAGGATAAATAATTATTATAATTAATTGAATTTAAATAAAAAAATACCACTACCTCCTTCTATTATATTCTTACGACTTCCGCCAGCCAAAAACACAACCCCAGTGCTTACTTTTTTATCAAAGAGTGACCGAGTTCCTTTTTGACACCAGATGATATTCCGCTTCCTCGAACGGCCTTCGCAAAGCGAAGGCCATTCTTGCGGCGAGCGTTGCGGATCTAAAAAATCCGTTTTAATTCAAATTTTTAAAAAATCGGTTTAATCATCCCGCTAAGGATTAGGGATTGGCTGTAGCGGTCTGAATTTACCTTTCGTCAAACGACCCCAAGCCCGCTTCAACCTGATCCAACAGCTCCAACAACCCGTCAAGCGCTTCCTCACAAAAAGCATGATCCCTGCCGGCCTCCTGATGCAACGGTAACGTATTCAAATAGCCTGCGAATTTGTCCCTTAAATCGCAAGGAGTTATAGTGCATAAGCCTCTTTTTTCCGGGGTCAAGGTCGTTTTCATGAGGGTTCCTCCCTTGTATCCAAACAAATTGATTGCCTGTTTTGCCAAGAAAACTCAGTCCTGCGCCCACTTGCGTGGACGCAGAGTGAATTCACTTTTGTTACTTGGATTGCTGATCCCTGAATTCGAACCAGTCGCCCTGTTCGTCGAAAAACATCCTGTTCTCGCCCCAAGCCCGGCTATCCAATCTGTGCTGACAGTTTCTGTCCGCTTTATCCCCTATTGGAAAAGGGGTTTTTCTCTAAATGCAGGCAATACAAAGCCCTGCGTTAAACACGAATAAATAATAAAAATGTCTTCATGTAATAAAACGGCAAGGATTTCCCGTGCAGCGCATGACTGCTTCACGTTAACTCTTATTATTAAAATAAATCCTTCATCCCTTTTATAATCTGCGAAGCGCATCGCAAATTTTCAGCACTTATTCTTTTTTTCTCTTTTCTATATTCATCACGAACAGTGAATAATTTATTATACCTCTAGGAAAGGCGTTTTATTTTATATTTGGTAAATAGCGATTTTCTGGCTTTCTTTTTTTCTTTAGCCAATTTATTAAGTAGTGTCGTCACGTAATAAAAAATATATTATCATGTAACAAATAACGACAACTGTTGAGATGATTCAATAATGAAAGATGATTCGGGAATGAATTTAGCCCATCGCCGCCACGATATATCCGATCATGTTTGGAGCCTATTGGAAGCTCATCTCCCGGGGAGAAAAGGCACTTGGGGTGGCATAGCCAGAGATAACAGGCAGTTTATTAATGCTGTTTTCTGGATATTGAGAACCGGCGCTCCCTGGCGTGATTTACCGCCTGATTATGGCGGTTGGAAAAATACTCATCGCCGGTTTTGCCGCTGGCGTGACAAGGGGCTATGGGAGTCTCTGCTCGAAGCGCTGATTGTGGAGCCAGATTTTGAATGGCTGATGATTGATGCCACTCATAGCAAAGTTCACCCTCATGCAGCAGGCGCAAAAGGCGGTAATCAGGATATGGAGCGCACAAAAGGGGGCTCAACAGTAAGATACATCTGGCCGTGGATGCGCATGGTATGCCGGTCAGAATTTTTATTACATCAGGTACCACAGCAGATTGTCAGCAAGCAACGAATTTAACCAAAGGTATTGCAGCAGAATATCTGTTGGCTGACAAGGGCTATGACAGTGATAACATCATTAAAAAAGCAGAAGAAGCCGGCATGCAAATCGTAATACCACCTAAAAAGAATCGTAAAATTCAACGTGAGTACGATAAAGCGCTCTACAAGCATCGACATCTCGTGGAAAATGCTTTTCTGCACCTAAAGCGCTGGCGAGGTATTGCTACTCGTTATGCAAAAAATACCTCCTCTTTTCTCGCTGCTGTACAAATACGATGCCTTGCTCTATGGCTCAAGATCTCATGACGACACTATATAATTTATAAAATAATTTTTTATTTTCATTTCTCTTTTTATCTAATATCTTATATCTTAATTCTCGGTTTCTCGCTCTACTTTGTCGATTGCTCATAATGACGCCTCCCTATTTTCAATAAACTGGATACCAAGCGGGATAAATTCAGGTGGAATATAACGATCAAATCCGGTTTTCTGGCAAAATTTTCTAAATTCTTTCAAGGAACTGACTGCCGATTTTTGGTACATCCTGCATAAATTATTTTCTATCGTTCGATGAGAGCGAGAAAGTTTCCTCGCGATCTCCTTAGCACTCATCGACTGTAATATGAAAAATATGAACTTGTTAAATAATTTCATTGGAGGAGCCACCTTTAATCCTGATGGGGTGATCCTGCTCGCATATTGCTGTGGTGAAACAAAATCCATTTTTTTGCCATAAAACACCGTGCCTACGCACTCATTATTTTCATCATAGAGCGGAAATTTTTCATACAAATAAGGTTGCAACTTTTTCTCTCGACCAAAAAAATGGGTTTTAATGATAGTTACTCTTTGCCCACTGCTGATAGTTTCTTGATCCTGTTTTTTCAATTCTTCAGCAAATTCCGCGACCGGTGTGGGAAGTTGATCATCGCTTTTTCCTTCAATTTTAAATTTATCAGGGATATTTAAAAATTTACGAAAAGCACGATTGGTATAAATAAACCGTGATTCACAATCTTTTATTCCCCAAATATCTTCACTGTGTTCCATTATAGAAATAAGGGAAAATGATTTTAACGAAACCGCCATCTTTTTCATAAAAAATAAATCTCCCTCCAATTAATTTTTATTTGTAAGAAGACTAATAATTATTTTAATTTTTTGAAAAACTTGTATTACAAAAACAAAATTTAGCATCCATCATTAATATGATATATTATAACTAGTTATAATGTTTTCCCTGGTATCAGTCTTACAAAGAAAATAAATACATAATGTGATATAGAATATCAATCATATTATTATTACAGTATTTATCCTTAAAATTTTACATACATCCACTTTATAAATTTAATTATAATGGAACCCAAAACTAATTATGTCACATTCATCATTCATAATTTTCCACTATTTGCTTCACAAGCATTACCATGTTACATAACATATTCAACATCAGTACTTAATGCTCCATATGACTGAAAGTTTGTCGAATATAAAAATAAATATAAGCAAGTTGACTCTACTTCAGATTCTGGTTTAGTGCCCTCAATTAAGTGATCAGTTACCATAGCGGTTTTCTTAATTTATTCAGCATTAGCAATCTATTCTTCATTTCTTCGTGTTCATCAATAAACGTGTCACACACCTTACTTCACCTATGTTCCTCCATTTGAACAAGATACTATCTGGATGTTTTCCATATAGAGTACTTGATACCTTTTTTCTTCACTTTTTTAACAGAACATTAAACCGTACGTAGGAACTTTGTGCTTATTCTGCAACTATGGGTACCATAGGAGAGCATAAGGGTGAGATTCCCTTGGGCTACTCGACCACTTATGATGAAAATAAGCTTTATCACTCTCCGAAAACACATTTTCTCTAACACAGATAATTATTCCCTCGAAGAAAAACGTGGGATATATAACGACATCATAAGTCTCCTCGATTTACCTAAGAACATCAAAAGATCCGAGACTTTAATACTGCAACAAAGCCATCAAAACACACATAGGTCAAAATATTTAAAACCAAATGCATTATCTTTGAACGGTAGCTCAAACCTCACGACGGAAAAACCAAATAACAAAATATACACACACTCTTGAAACTCACTTTTTACAGGAGTAAATTGTACTTACTCTGACTTAGAGATTTGCTGAATTCTCTGTTGTCACTCAGGGTTTTGTTTTAGTCTTAGGAGATATATGATGGATAAAATTAAATCAGATAAAATACAAAACTCTCAAAATTTGGTTGTAGAATCTCTAAATTCATTACCACTCATTTCAATCACAGAACATAGCAATGAACCATGGGTTATAAGAGACTGCCAATCACGATATGTATATGTCAATCAAGCGGGGCTTGATTTCTTAGGCTTACCCGCTAATTTTAACATTGAAGGTAAATTGGACAACGAATGCCCGGCTGATTGGGCAGAATTCGCCGCAGAATACCAAGCAAACGACAGAAAAGCAGAAAAGACCGGAAAGCGTGTAGCTATTATCTCAACTAATTTTTATGGGCGAAAAAAAATACTGGAACCTTATTACCTTCCAAGATTTCCAATTTACAATAAATTGGGTGAATGTATAGGTACTTTAACAAATGCAAGCAAGTTAAATTTTATTTCTCTTTCTCAATATGTGAACCAGCGAACGCCTTCTGTTTTAACGCTTACTCCTCCCACGACCCTCTTTACCGAGAAAGAACTTAGAGTGATATTTTTTATATTACAGCCCATGACAGCTAAAATGGTGGGGGATAGACTTTGCCGTGCTAAAAAGACGATAGAAAATAACCTAAGGGTCATATATGATAAAGCAGGTGTCAGTTCTTTAAAAGATTTCAGAGAATGGTGTGGAACGATAGGTTTAGATCTATATATTCCCCCTGAATTTGTAAAACCCAGAGTACAGTCTCAGAGGCTGTCTTGAAATAATTTCATCGTAGTTTGGCAAGAGTAAGACGTACCATAGCAATTCTGAATATATTTTCAGCGGTGGCGGTAAGGATTTCAACCTCCTTTGCCAGGCGCCGAAACCCATTAAGCGAAGCAAAGGTACGTTCAACAATCCACCGTATAGGCAAGACCGCGAAGACATCTTTAATTTTTGTCGAGATGTTTAATTTCAGTTTTAATCGCTCTTCAACAAATTCTACTGCTGTGCCCCGATAGCCGGCATCCCCCGAAAACGCTTTGATTGATGGATATTTTTCAGCGGCTCGTTCGAATACAGCAACGCCCGCTTTCGTGTCGTTGATATTGGCTTTGTGTACCGACACATGCAGTAAATTCCCCAATGTATCAACGATAATATGCCGTTTTCTGCCTTTTATTTTCTTACCGCCATCGAATCCTCTTTCTTCGCTGGCATAGACCGTTTTAACGCTTTGGGAATCAATAATCGCATAACTGGGCACCCTTCTTTTTTTTTGAGTGGCGATATTGCTCGTTTAGCTTATCTAGGGCACATTCCCATACGCCTGCTTTATTCCAGCGGCTGAAATGGTCATAAACCGTCTTCCACGGGGGGAAATCTTTTGGCATCATCCGCCACTGGCAGCCGCTTTTCACGACATACAAAATCGCATCCACAATTGTTTTTTTATCATGTTTCGATTTGCGGCCTCGTTTATCACTAGGGTTGAAATAATTCTTTATTATCAACCATTCGGCGTCTTTTAAGTCACTTTGGTACACAAAATATTCCCAGAAAAATAAAAATAGGCAGGTTTACGAAAAAATTATTGTAAAACAGTATATTTACTCTTGCCAAGCAAGATTAAATTATTTCAAGACGGGTTCTCAATCTTTTTGAGTATTTGCGCTCATTCATACACATGAAAAACTAACTTTAGGCGTTTCGATGAATCTAGCTTTCTCAGCACGCTCTTAGCCATCGTTGTGTTCCTGTTGGTGAAGCTACTTCTTAGTTACTACGATCTTTTCAACTAAGATGAAGTGACGAAATTTCCGGCGTACAACCCCATGTTTGATACTTTTCATGTACGCATTCAATACATACATATTGTTGTTTACCCGACTTTATTGTACTATTTTAATACGTAAAAAAAGGAAAGATCTCCCATGCCTCAGCTCCTAGTAGAAACCAATGACCGTATGTCATTGCGTATTGCCTCGGAAGAAAAATCGTTGTTAATACGCGCAGCCGCTATACAGCATACTAACCTGACTGAATTTGTAATTCGTAATGTGGTGTCGGTAGCACGAAAAATTATCGACGATAACGAACGGCTGGAACTCACAGAGAGAGACAGTTTACATGTACTGGAGCTTTTGGATAATCCGCCGACACCCAACGATAAGTTGATGACGGCTGCATTTTCTTTGCCGATGCTGTCATGACGTTACCAGGTTGGCACGAAGCTCCCATAGGTAAACATCATGATCGCGCAGCCTTCGATTGTGGTGATGATACGTTGAATCAATTTTTACATCGTCATGCGCGGCAGAGCCATGAGAAAGGTGGGGCAAAAACCTACCTTGCTGTTAGTGACAGCAATCAAAAGGTTTTGGGTTACTACAGCCTTAGCCCCGCCTCCATTGCTTACGAACGCGCCCCGGAGGTGATAAAACGTGGTTTGGCTCGGCATGAAGTGCCCGTATTTCGGCTTGGCCGTCTGGCTGTAGATATTTCAGTACAGGGGAAAGGGCTTGGTGGGCAGTTATTACTTGCAGCAGGGCGACGCTGCCTTTTGGTTGCCACACAGGCAGGCGGTGTCGCGCTTATGATTGATGCTAAGAGTGAGCAAGTAGCTCATTGGTATGCGAGTTATGGTGCTGTTCCACTGTTAGATGCGCCTTTGTCTCTGTTGTTGCCGTTAAAAACGATTCATGCTGCACTTACTACAGCAGGGAAACTCTAAATGAATGATGAAAATTCAAAATATGAAGCGACAAACCTCAGCAAACTCCCGGCCAGTATCTCCGTTAAAAAGCGCGGAAACACCTATGTCATTTTTAGAAACGGCCATGAAGAAATAGGCGGCATCGTTGTTTGTGGTACTCCGTTAGGTGATACTCAGCTTCAGCCCTATGTTGAGGAGCCACAAGATAGGAACAAAACAATTGTCGCTTTGGTAGCACAGCAAATGTCAGATGCGCTACTGGTGCATATAGCTAAAAAGCCTGAGTATTTAAGACGTGACGCCTTCCCGCCAAACTTTGTTCCCGCAGGGACAGAGGTTCTTGAAAACAAGGTGTTTCCTTGCTCAAAATGCAATCAGATCGTTGCCAGACTGGTATTTTCCTGGAACACTGCGTCAACAGAAGAAATGGAAATGGTAGGTAAAAAGTTCGAGCTGGAAGCCTCCGTTTCTGATTATCCGGTATGGGTGCTTGGCGCCCCTGATTGCGATGATAACGATATTGCAAAGTACCTAACCTTTCAAATTGCGCCTACAAAAGGCGCCGTTTATTGGGAACATCCGGACGACATGAACAAGCGGTTGATCGCGCTGGATGTTAACCATTGCTGAGTGGTCTACGAATCACACACTAGCCGTTTGTTTCCCAATAGCTCTATACACAGTTGGACGTGATACTGAAAACACTTCAGCACGAGTACTCCCCCGTTCCGTGCATGTGACGTGGCTCTTTCTGTTGTTTATCAGAGAGTTTTGGTTGTTTACCCCACACTTTTTTATGCTCTCCTAAGTCGGTTCGCTGTTCCACTACTCCCCAATCAGGAGAGCAGCTGAGTTCTGATAGATCCGAGCTTTTTAAGTATTGCTACAGCCTTTTTATCAAAAGTAGCGAAAATCTCGCCGCCGAGGGCAAAACCTTCATAGGCTATGACGCCATCGGCAAAGTCGCCACCAGAACGAAGCATTGCAATACCGGCATCTACTGCACCCTGGTTAACTTTGACGTTATCAGCTTCTATGAGAATCCCTATAGCGTCGGCTATATCCTCGTTTGCCAGTTTATAGCCTCGTGACAGGTTCCATACGACTTCACAAAGTACCGGCAAAGGAATAGTTACCAATATTGCTTCTTTCATTACTTTACGCGCTATAGTGGCCTGTTTTATATCATCGGCCAGCAGGTAGCGGAGTACAACATTGGTATCGATGGCAAGTTTCATTTTTCACTCGCCCAACCCTTGCGAGCTATCTCGTTCATGTCGTCGATAGACAAAACAACATTGCCCTTATTTTTTGCCCGGAGGATCCCAAATGCATCTTCAATGTTTCGCCCTTCCCGCACTGCTTGAATTACTGCCCGACCACCTGGAAGCGTATTGACGTTTATTTTCTGGCCGGGTTTAATGCCAAGGTGTCTCAGAAGTGTTTGCTTAAACGTCACCTGGCCTTTCGCCGTGACTGTAAGGGTAGTCATGCTGCTAACCTCATTTATTGAACATGACCATATAGTAAGGCAACATCACCTTACTAGCAAGCAATTATCATGGTTTTGGGTTTTCGTCGAGGTAAATACAATGATGTTATTGGAGATTTTCCAATTTGATATTTTTGCGTCAGGGCGCGAGTTCCGGAGCATCAGGCCAATAAGGATCCAAGGGACTATAGCAATCCCAATTTAGCGGGGCCATATATACGTGACAATGCGACAGTCTACGGCAATGCTCGAATATGCGGATCAATGGACGGCAATTCACAAGCGTACGGCAATACGATACTAGACAGTGGAAGCATTAGTGACGATGCGAAACTGTATGGTGACGCTTATCTGATATATTCGACTCTAAAAGGCAATGCGAAACTGTATGGTAATGCTCGAATAAGATATGCACGTGTATACGGTAATGCACGCGTGTACGGTAACACGTGTGTGGGAGGCACTCCTTCTGGGTATGGATATGATGAAATAGAGATATATGAGAATGCTGAGGTATATGGCAATGCCCGACTAATGGGTAGTACGAAAGTACGCGGCAATGCGCGAGTTTTCGGCACTGTACAGGTAATAGACGCCACAGCTAAAGTTATAGAAGGGGATACACAGATATCGGATAATCCGCCGAGTGTGAGCGAAGCGACAACAAGCACTACATAAAAAGCCACAAAGGGGAAGGGCGGTAAGCCCAATCCCCAGAAAAAACATCGAAATGATCGTCAGGTGGCTTATTTGATCAAAATAACAATCCAATGAGCCACTTGCCTCAATTGCTTACTTAATGGGATTGGGTTGACGCCTAATAACCCCAACAAGACTAATATTAAGTGTTTTCTTCATTTTTTGGGAAGAATTCATTTATCACTTCTGCTGTATCATTACGGACGGCACGAGCCATCAATTTGTAATCTAATTTTTCATTATCTTGTATTTCAGACATAAATGAATTAATGCCTAATAATTTCTGACAAATAAAACTGGTTTTTACCACATTCTCCAATATGACCTTGTTAAATTCTGTTTGATTAAAATTACTGTCTGTTTTTTTCTGCTGCAATTCATAGACCTTTAAACCCAACTCAATTAGCATGGATGCTGTATTAGATGTATTAGCTTCATGTTCTTTTGCTCCATCGTTACGTTTATCAATAACAATAGTGTTTATGTTTTCTAAAATAGCCTTACTAACAAAAACCTGAACTTTTGGCATGGTTAATCTCTGTTAAAAGCTAAAAAAATAGAGTCTATTATAGAGTCTTTCTAGCTAACATGCCAGAAAAAACAGAATCTGTTGTAGAATCCATCATGGCTAGCAACCTATATAACTCATTGTTATAAAATAAAAAATATAAATAGACTCTATTTAGAGTCTATTTTAAAGTTAAAAACAAAAATGCATAAACATTTTAAAGTTAACATGTTGAAAATAAAACATAATCATGCAAGATAGAATCTTGCGAAGTGTGTGGATATCTTATGGCTAAAAAAGAAGTGCTTATAATACCATTTAAGACTGAATTTTATGTATAACACGGGTTGAAATTTTAAAGAAAAATAGAATTTCAGTGGAATTAAGTCTAGTGAATTTCGTGACTTTTCTTTTAATAGCTGTGGCACGGCATAGCGGATACCAAGGCGCGGAAAAATAACAATCAATTTAGCTTGTTTTTAATTTTAAATTATCAGGGGTCTATTGGCTTTCTATTTACCCATGACCCTTATCAAAGAAGAGAAAGGGGTTAGCAAAAAAGCTCTACGGAAACAGGCTATGTCATCATTATTTTGTGGCTAACTAAGTTGACAGCCTGTATTTTCAATCATGAGAGGCTCAGGCAAGGTTGCTTCAACCTGATCCAACAGATTCAATAGCACCTCAAGCGCTTCCTCACAAAAAGCATGATCAATACCGGCATACTGATGCAAAGGCAACGTATTAAAATAGCATACTAATTTGTGCTCTAAATCACGAAGACTCATGGCGCATAAGCCCCTTTTTTCCAGAGTCAAGGTCGTTTTCATGAGGATTTCTCCCTTGCATCCAAACAAATTGATTGCGCCTGCCTGCTTTGCTAAGAAAAATCAGTCCTACGCCCACGTGAGTGGATTCAGGGTGAACATCCTGTCCTCACCCCAAGCCCAGCTATCCAATCTGTGCCAACTTTTTTTCTCTATTGGAAGGGGCATTTTTTCTAAATACTGGCAATACAAAGCCCTGCGTTAAACGCTAATAAATAATACAAGTGTCTTCATTTAATAAAACTGAGTGCTTATTTATTTTTTTTCCCTTTTCTCTATTCATCGCGAACAATAAATAATTTATCCTACCTCTAGGAAAGGCATTTTATTTTATACTGAGAAAATAACAGTTTTCTGGCTTTCTTTTTTTCTTTAGCCAATTTGTTAATTTATAAAATAATTTTTTCTTTTCATTTTTCTTTTGATCTAATATTTTATATCTTAATTCTCGGTTTCTCGCTCTACTTTGTCGGTTACTCATAATGATGCTATCCTATTTTCAATAAACTATATTCCAAGCAGAATAAACTTTTGTGGAATATAGCGATAAAATCCGATTTTATGACAGGATTTTTTAAACTCCCGTAATGAATTAACCTCCGATTTTTCGTATATCACTTGCAAATAATTTTCTATCATTCTATAAAAATGATCTAATTTTTTTCGCTATCTATTTAGCGCTTAAAAAGCGTAATATATAAAAGACGATTTTAAGCTACAAAAGCTGTAAAAAATATTTTTCATTGCACAGTTGAAATCTTTCACAGAGATATAGTTTCGTTTTATTTTAAATATAATCACTATAATTAAATATACAACAAAATATTAATGTGGGATATTTATTAGATTGCAAGATATTTATTTTTTGATATTTATTAAAAAATATTTATTTAATGATTTTATTTTTCTAAAATTTACAACATACTCTATTTATAAATCTACGTGGAAGGTAACGATGATAATTTTTCTCTTCGCAAAAAGCTCTAAAATCATCAATGTGATTAACTCCCGCTTTGTTGTACATCCTTTGCAAGCTATTCTCTATCGTTCGGCAGGAAAGGTACATTATATTTCCTATAACTCTACTTTTTAGCCCTTGTAATCTGAAAAATATTATTTCGCATTCACGCTCTGAAAAAGTATCATCAGGCCGATTCAACAGCAATGAACCTGGCATCGACCCTCTTACATAGTCATTGAGAGTACAAATTTCGAGATTTCTATTATGACCAATAATACCAATACACTCCCCTTCGTTATTCAACAAAGGAACTTTCCTAACAATGAACGGATGATCAATCGCCTTAGGGTGAATTTCTAATGTAACCAAACTACATTTAGTATCAATAACCTGCTTATCCTGCTTCTGAAATTCTTCAGCCGCATTATCAAATTGCACTAATTTTGATTTAATCTCATGATCAAATTTACCTACAACATCAGAGACAGATTTCACGCCAAACAAAGCAATCAGCGCCGGATTAGCATAAACAATCCGAGATTCAAGATCTTTGATGCCGTACGGTTCTGGAAATTTATCTAACGCCACGGTTAACACGTTAGACACCCCGCCAGAAAAATCAGTAGTGACCATGATAGTTACCTCCGTTCATTAGACTTATATAAAGTATAGAATAACTCTACCTATATAAATTACCTCTTGTAGATATTTTATATAGGGTAATTTTTACTTAGCTTTACTAAAATTTAATTCTATTTTATCTCCGCTCTATTTTTAATTATTACAAAATATATTATTGCAATAACAACTAATATAGTATATTTATTGTTTTTTAATTAAAATTCACCGTATAAGTTTCAATAAAGCCATATTTGAATCTTTCGAAAAGAAAAATTATTATCATTGTCTTCCATGACAATGCCTGATTAGGAACACATTTAATTTTGCGGAAAAATAACATTATTAGCGATGATTATGCTGTAAGTCGTGTGCCGTTAAAAGCGCGTGCCAGTCTGCTTAGTACCACCCTAATACGAGTGGGAGCAATGACAGCTTTATCACAATTTCTAATCGGCGCTACGCTGGGTCATTCAATGACATTTGGTCAAGCAGTGCTGGCTACTTTTATTGGTAGTTTACTCCTCGAGTTTGTTAGCCTTGGACTGGGCATCGCTGGTGCCCGAGAGGGAATGTCAACAAGCTTATTGGCGCGTTGGTGTGGTTTTGGCCGTTTTGGATCTGTACTCATTGGAATGGTTATAGCGATTAGTTTCCTCGGTTGGTTTGGTGTGCAGAATTCGATTTCTGCCAAAGGATTGAATTATGCGTTTAATGATCAACTCGGCTTTACCTGGTCAGCGATCATTTCAGGTATCGCGCTGACTGTATTAGTTGCATTTGGATTTCGCGCTTTGAGTTGGACGGCAATAGTGTCAGTACCTGTTTTCTTTCTGGTAATAGGTTGGATTGCTACAAGCCTTCTCATGGGGCATAACATTACTGATTTGATTTCTATCGCTCCCTCTGGTACACCTTTTTCTCTCGGCACAGGTGTCATGGTTGTTGCTGGCGGTGCTATTTCTGGTGCACTTATCACACCGGATATCAGTCGCTATTGCAAAAACGGGCGACACGCATTCTGGATGATAACGCTTTCTATCATTGCTAGCGAATTCATTGTTAATACCATTGCCATATTAATTGCACACGCACTTGATACTTCTGATGTCGTTACCATTATGACGCAAAGTGCGGGATGGATTGGGCTACTTGCTGTCATTCTCGCTGTCGTTAAGGTTAATGATGTTAATTTATATTCATCGTCACTGGCTTTAGCCAACGCTATAGAGTGCGTAGCAGGAAAGAGATTAAATCACGTAGGATTAATTTTTGGATTAGGAATAGCAGGCACAATCCTCTCAATCGCAGGAATTTTAGATAACTTTCTCAATTTCCTTATTCTAATGGGGGTTGTTTTTCCTCCTGTTGCCGGTGTAATACTTGTTGATTATTATATTTTACGTACTAGTCGCAAGCTACTTGATACGACCCGCGATAAAGAAATTCTACCTACAAAGAAATTAACTCCATCAATAGGGTGGCCTGCAATTATTTCCTGGGTTGCGGGTAGCGTTGTCGGTTTGGTAATTGAGTGGGGCATACCATCGCTCAACGCCTTATTAGTTGCCAGTGTTATATACTGGACAATGTGTACCGTTCGCAAAGTACGTTCAACTAAGATGAGGTGACAAAATTTCCGGCGGTTCCGGCATACGTATGCCACGAATGGTTTCATGGTGAGCTAAAAGAGCGAATATTCGGACTGACGATAGGCATATCGGAGAAGGGACGGATGTAAGCACGGGATTAGCTGGATAGAATTACTTCACACTTTTATGAGCATAGTTTTATTGAAATGGTCGTCTGGCGGGTTGATCCACCTGTTAAAGCCAGTCAACATAGCTACAAATATCGCTTGGCATACATAGAAAAAGGCGTCTGTGTGCTCCGTTATGATAATGAAGCCGGCAAAGGAGACCACAAACACATCGGCAGTCAGGAGAGCCCCATCATTTTTAATGACGCGGCTCAGTTAGTCTCAGATTTCCGTGCCGAAGTAGAGAAGTACAGAAAAGGAGTAATATCATGAAAACATTAACCTTGAATGTTTTAACGTCCGATACTGTTGATGAACGTTTCATTTGCGCGATGAACGGTGATGAAATGGGAGAGTTCATCAGTTTTCCCTCCTTTGATTTGCTTTGGAAAATCATTAGCCCAAAACGCCTGGCTATATTACGAGCTATGGTCGGTGGCGGTGAAATGTCCATACGCAGCGCAGCGCGGCGAGTCGCTCGTGATATTAAAGCCGTACATGCTGATGTGCAGGCGTTGCTTGCGGCGGGTATCATTGAAAAAAACGGGGAGAAAATCTTATTTCCGTATGACCAAATACATGTGGATTTTGTCGTATCGAACATCGCGGCTTAATCGGCCTAGCGCTCCGGAACTCGCGCCCTGACGCAAAAATCTAAAAATCACTGATTTTTTCTACAAATTCCCTTTTCGTTTGGTATTTTTTTATTCGAACATCTTCTAGTTCCTACTTATAATTCGTGGTTGATATTACTATCCGATTTGAGTAGATTTCAACGACAACTTTAAGTGAATATGGCCTTTTTAGTTCCGACTCTGGCTATTCTAGGAACTGACTGACTGAATAAAATATGAAGCAATAAACTTTATAAAAACAAAGCTATTTTAAATTTTTGCGTCAGGGCGCGAGTTCCGGAGCGCTAGGCCTAATCAAAAAAATTAAGCCAATAAAGCCAGACGTAAGGATTCGGGCGTAAATATGTAATATCGGCTGTTTATCCTTTCCACTCCTGAATTTTCAAAACATTACAGCATAATTTACGGGTGCTGGATGGGGTCGTTGGTGAGTAGATTGACCCAGTATGATGACTCCTGGTTTTCAGTGTTTCACCAGCTTAAAATCAGGGTGTTCCCCGGCAAGTAAAAGTAATAATATGTACTCACTTTTTGAAACCTTTCTATTTTGCGCACTGTCCTTACTCAACTCTTTTTTCTGCCAATAGTTTAGTGAGATACCAAACAGGTCAGCAGTTTCTTTTTGTGTTAACCCTGCTTTAACACGCAAACGTTTAATTTCTTCTGGCGTTGATAACTCACTTTTCATTGCGGTAACCATCAAATGTCATTTCTTTAATGATATTAATGAATATATCTTTTTCTACAGGCGATAATGACGAAAAAATATCATCATGATTTATCGAACCAATCGATTGCGTTTTTATTATTTTATTAAAAACAACTTGCCTTGTGGTGGATTTCGATTTGTCTGCTATTTTTTTCTTTGACCGTATTTTTATTTTTTTCTCAAATGTTAATAAACATCCATCATCCATTTTTTGACAGGTTACGCAATATGTTCTGTTTCCGACACCTTTTCTAATATACATTTCATTTGATGAACTCATATTATTTTTGACATCCTCCCCGCCCTAAAGGCCGAGGTTTTACAGCATACCGGATAATAGTTTAAGGGGGCTTTTGCCCCCATTCTGGTTATGCTCTGGCTTCTACTTTCTTCCAGCCTTTCGCTTTGTGGCGTCCGTCCGTTCCATACATTTGCCGTATTTCTTCTAGTGTCAACGCTACTTTAGATTGACCACTTTTTGCTACTTTAAAATGTCCAGTTTTTGCTAATTTTCCTGTTGGGTTTCTATTCCAGGCGCCTGGATAATATCAGTCGTTTTTATAGGCAACATGCCTGCTTTGCGTTTATTTTTGAGTCGATAGCTTTCTCCTTTAATATTCAATGTGGTTGAATGATGTAAAAGCCTGTCTAAAATCGCAGTTGCTAAAATGTGATCACCGAATACGTCCCCCCAATCAGTAAAACTTTTATTTGATGTGAGAATGATGCTCGCCTTTTCATAACGACGGCTCAATAACCTGAAAAATAGGCTAGCTTCTTCGCGATTCATCGGTAAATACCCGATTTCATCCAGTATTAATACCCTGGCATAGCACAGTTGCTGAAGTTGGCGTTCCAGACGGTTTTCTTGCTTTGCCTTCATTAAGGTACAGCAGAGTCTATCCAGAGGCATAAACAATACCCGATGCCCAGCTGTAGCTGCCTTGACAGCCAGCGCTATCGCCAAATGCGTTTTCCCTACCCCAGGTGGGCCTAACAAAATGACGTTTTCATGATGTTCGACAAACCTCAGCCCCGCCAGCTCGCGGATAATTTTCCTGTCTATACTTGGTTGGAAAGTAAAGTCAAATTGCTCCAAGGTTTTTATCCACGGCAAACGTGCTTGTTTTAACCGCGATTCCAAGCCTTTTTGGTGACGCCCGTTCCATTCCTGGGCTAATGCCTGCTGGAGAAATTCACGGTAGTTCAGTGCTTTCTTGGTGGCTTCTTCACATAAACTCTCCAACGCATCGCCCAGGTAATCCATTTTTAACCGTATCAACAAGTTTTCCATTTCCATCAGAGTAGCTCCTCATACACACTGAGCGAACGAGACGCTACTCGATTGACCTGTTGCCAAAGGGCTTGATGATGTTCTGGCACCTTTTGCCAGCCCTGCGTTACCTCCTGCAAGAGATGCGTCGCGAGCAGTTGCTCATCGCCGTAAATACGTAGCGTATTATCTAAACCGATACGAATATTAACCGCACGACCACACCAGAATGAAGGCACGCTATAGCGATTACCTCTGACATCGATATAGCTGTCCCATGCCACTTGTCGTAGGTCGAAGTAGCTGGTATCGAAATCAGTCGCAGGGAGTGGCATCAAGGCTATTTTTTCCTCAGCAAAACGATTTTCCGGTGTCTGCTTGAATTGACGAAGATGACGCTGGTCTGCCACTTTCGCCAGCCACATCGCTAGCAGTTGATTAACATGAGCGAAACTCTCAAACTGACGGTAGCGAGTGAAAAAATTGTGTTTAACATAGCCCACCATCCGTTCGGTTTTGCCTTTCGTTTGCGGTCGATAAGGCTTACAGGCGCGAGGGCTAAACCCATAGTGATTAGCCAGTTGCAGGAAGCCCGCATTGAACTCGATGTGGCCATTTTGTCCATGTTTGATAACAGCGGCTTTTTGGTTATCTACCAAGACATTTTTTACGCTGCCACCGAAGTAATTGAAGCTGCGAACCAGCGATTCATACGTGTGCTCAGCATCTTGCTTAGGGGCAGCAAAGACATGAAAGCGACGCGAAAAACCGAGCGTATTAACGGCAAAATTAACCGTACAGGCAGAGCCTGCCACCTCAACGATGATTTCTCCCCAATCGTGTTGAAGTTGATAACCGGGGAGGGTTTCAAAGCGTACCGTGTTTTTCGAGGCCCTGAGCGGACGTTTGGGATGTATATAACGTCGGAGCATCGCACTCCCACCCCGGTAGCCTTTTTCACGGATTTCCTCAAAAATAACCGCCGCATTCCAAACCTGTTCACTCAACCTTGAATCGATGTAGTCTTTAAAGGGCTCGAGTTTAGCAACCTGTTTTTTACCGCGTTTTGCTGTTGGCGGCGCAGGATAGCTAATGTGCCGTCTCACCGTTTTTTCTGAACACCCTATCTGATGGGCAATATCAACAATAAATGCCCCCTGTTGATGGCGTTGTTTTATCATGTAGTGGTCCTCTCTTCTTAGCATGCTTATTTCCCTCATGGCTTTGTCACCACAAAGGAAACTGCATTCTGGCTTGAGTGGACAAATTAAATTAGCAATTTACGGTCTTTTATCATTAGCGCTGACATAGATCGAGTTGTGCCCGAATGTATTGTGGAGAAAGCTTGAGTTTTTTTAGAGCAACGTTGCAATATTCCTGAAGGATTTGGGTAGAAAGCACCCCACTTGCGTCTTCGTAAAGCTGTTTAAGCAGGGAAAGAGCAGCTTTCTGCTTCACGGGTATGTCGCTTGCCTCTGCGTAAACAAGGATATTGGTGTCGATAAAACTACGATTTGCCATGCGATTAACGCTCATTGGCTTCGTTACGATCAAATTGCCAACCGTCAAGCTTAGCGGATGATTGCAAACAACGAGCTTCAAACTGTACCCATTGCTGATCACGGTAGGCACTGCCTGCTAACTGCTCCAGGTAGTCACGTACAATCTGGTTAAGGCTTTTACCCATTTTTTGCGCTGCGTCACGTGCCCGTTGCGCAACTTGTTTGTCTACAGAAAGAGTGATATTCATGATTGATCTCCATTATTTTTGGATATAGCACATATTATGTGCGCACATTGAATGTTTTTCAAAAATGGATGAGGTATGTGATGTAGATTACAGATATTGATAGCGACTGAAGTCTAGCTGCCCTTGTTTTTTATCCTATCGTTTTTAAAGCCACATAAGCCACGTAGCGTTAAGGTAAGGTGAAGCCGTAGGTAAGTATGGGTAAGTCAAAGAAAGCGTCTCTATGGCCATTCTAGAGCCCTTGGAGGGGCATCATTGAATCTTATCTCTGTCCTATCTCTGTATTATCTAATTTTTTCCTGTTAATCCGATTTTTTAACGATATTTTTTTAATTCTAAAAAAATTTTAATGAAAATGGTTTTTTTAGATCGGTAACGCTCGCCGCAAGAATGGATTTCGCAAAGCGAAAGCCGTTCGAGGAAGCGGAATATCATCTGATACTAAAAAGGAACTCGGTCACTCTTTGGCTAAAGGTAAGCTCTGGATTTTTTTGTAACTACAGGTTATTGAAAATGGAAAATATTGGAGAAAGAAAATGGCGTTTTTTTAACCGGTCTTCTGAAATAGAGGTCGTTATAATTACGACGATAAAGAAGGTTACTCACAATTTTTTATTTTAGCTCCATGTTTTTATTTTCTTTATTCTTTATATTCTCTTTATTTAGAGTTAAATTTTGCTTTTTTTATCAATACGTTACGATGTTTAAGGTCGCGTGATTTCTGCGAAAGGTCGCGTGATTTCTGAAAAAGGTCGCGTGATTTCTGCGAAAGGTCGCGTGATTTCTGTGTGGATAACTTTTGTTTCTGTGCTATTGATTATCTGAGATAAATAGCTACCTAATGATGATTATTTGTTCTGTTAAAATCAGGAGAGTGCTATTTTTGAATGTTTTTTATCAGCTGAGTTGTGCCAAGAAAGGGTATACAGTAAGTACTAAAAAAGTACTAAAAAAATTTAAGGTCGCTAGATTTCTGTTTTGATAATCAGGATTGCTTGTGATTAATTATCGGGATAAAAACTCTTTAAGTTTATATCAATTAACTGTTTTTAAAAAAAATTTTATGTTGTCAATATAGATCATCAAAACATTTTAGCGCTCTAGAAATCGCGCAATTTTTTTCGATAAAAAAATAAAAGGTCTTTTTATTGATTTATGAGAAGACCTTTATATACTAAAGGAAGTAGAAATGAAGGATAAGAAGGTTATAAATTTCATGGATCTGATTTCTATAGAAAAAAAAGTTGTTGTACAATCAAACTCGATTGTTGATGGTGTTTATAAGATTACATTAGATGAAGCAAGGGTAATAAACCTTGCTATATCAAAAATAAAAAAACATGATCCGCCCGGTAGCCCCGTTAGAATCACTCACGCAGAATTTACTAATACCTGGAAAATTAAAGATAATAATTTAAAAAGAAGACTGTCAGATATAGGTGATGAGTTAATTCAACGAACAATAGATACAATATCTATTGATAAATCTACAGGTAAAAAAATAAAGATACGGAGGACATGGATATCTAAGATAGAATATAATATGGATAACATAGATCAATATTTAGAAATAACATTTTCTCAAGATGTTGAAAGATTTATTTATCAATTAAAAAATAATTTTACTATGTTTGAAATAGAAAATGTTTCTAATTTTACCTCACCATATTCTTTTAGAATTTATGCCTGGATTTATAAATATATAAATTTTTTTTCACATGTGAAAGATGGATTGCATTTTACAGATCAAATAAAAATTGATGATTTTAAAGAAATGATGGGTATATCAAAAAATTACGAAAAATATAAATATCTTAAAAATGGAGTTATAGAAAAAGCAATAAAAGAAATTAATAATTACTCTGATTTGTCAGTAATTTTAGAAGAATTTAGAATAGGCCGTTCAGTAAAACAAATAAGGTTTGTTTTTGTTAGAGAAAAGAACACTATTTTCTCTAACGAGGAAAAAAAACCTAAAAGAGCTAGATTACCATCTAGACCAAAAGTTAAGGTAAGAACCCATTTGGAAGGAGAGTGGGCTAGACGGTGTATTGATATCATTGAGAAATATGAAAAAGATATAAGAAACTATGATGCTACTATGGTATTGCCAATATCTGATTTGGAAAAGTTAATTAATTATTATCAAATATTAGGAGACAAACAAAAAGTTAGCGAGTTAAGTAAAAAACTGGAAGCAAGAAGAAATTGATTTTTGCGCTGATCGTAGGAGTCGTGACCTCCTCCAATCAGCTAATCACACAAACCTATCTAGGAGGTCTATATGACTGCGTTCGATCTTACCCAATGTGCGGTGTTACGCAAAGTATTTCCTGAACTTACTAATGCTCAATTTGAAACAGCCATACTGTTTGCTGTGGGTTTTTCGCGTAAAGAAATTGCGGGTTTGCGTGTTGTTTCAGATTCTTGTATTGAACATACATTGAATGTTGTGAAAGAAAAATTTAACATTGCTAGCATAGGCAGTTTAAGAAATATTATCTTGTTAAGATATCTTTTGAGTAAAAAGTAATTTAGCTAATTAATGTATTAGATTATCTTCTTCATGCTAATAGGCATGATGATACGATTTAAGTTTTTTCGCCGAGTCCGGTCACCGCAGATGTTGCTGGCCGGAATACCCAAAGTTCAGTATCAGCTAGGGTGAACGAATGCATAAATACCAATCAATTATCAATTCGGATTTTTTTAACCTAACTTTGTGAGTGTTACCTAACGTTTTAGGGTTGTTTACTAAGCGCAAATAGTATGGATATTGATCATTTTTATTCAGAATATTTTTATCTTTGATTTACTCATTGATGCGTCCCTGCCGGTAGCTATCGTAAAATAGCTGACAAGTTAAGTAAAAAATACTCTGTATTAATAGTAAGTAAATAGTACCGTATAATACAATCACACTGAGCGAGTTATGAATCGTTAGCGCTTGGTATTAGTTTATTTAACTTTTTGTTTTTTATTAAAACTTACTATCTACGATAGAAGGATGAAAAATTAATGATAAACGATAAAATTATTTATATAGTCACTATTAATTCTGAATTAACATTAATACTTGATCAAGTACCAGAGTCTTGGGGTATCCCGTTTCGTTTATGCGAATCTGGCGTTGATTAGCTTAAACAATTTGAAATCTAGCTCGGATATGGTCGGCAAAATTGATCATGAAGTTGAGTCAAAGTCAGCGGAATTAGAGGCTGAATCGTTTGAAAAACAAGATATTCAGGTATTTGAAACTCAACAAGATCTGCTCACCTTTGTGTTTGTGATAAATAGAATAATAGTTTTTCCCGTTTTATTTTTGTTAAAGTAGGAATTTAGTTGAATTTATTGAAATTAATTATTATTGGCTTGTACGGTGTGATTGGGTTGGTCGGGTGGTATAAATATACGGAATTGGTCGCTCATCCTGTGACAGTTGTCACTGTCGATAAATTCTCCTCGGAAATGACGGTAGCCTACATTCGTGCCATGGTTTGGTATCATTCTAGAGGCAAGTTACAGGAATTACGTTCTATCCTATTGACTGATAATTTAGCGAATGAAAAGCAGATAAAAATAAGAATAACGAATATGTTGAAGCATCGAACATCGGCATATATTCGTGATTTTAATTCATTAGACACGCCCATTGAAAACATTGGTAATTGGTATCAAAATAATTTTGATTTTGATAATTTTCTTTCGGCTGTTTTTGATGAAGTATTTAATAATAAATTGTCCGTAGAAGAAAAAATACGCAGTGTCTCTGATGTAATGGAAGCCTATCAAAATTTAACAACCCAAAAATTATTGATTAATCTGAATAAACTAAAAGGAAATTAATATGGATACTGATAAAAAAGTAGCGGTTATTTTGTCAGGCTGTGGTGTCTATGATGGTGCTGAAATTAATGAAGTCGTTTTGACGTTATTATCGCTTGAAGAAAATGAAATTCAATATCAATGTTTTGCTCCAGATATCGATCAGCATCATGTTGTTAATCATTGTACGGGTAAGGAAGTTACTGAAAGAAGAAATGTTTTGGTTGAATCTGCCAGAATAGTACGCGGCAACATTAAATCATTAAACGAATGCAAGGCAAATGAGTTTACAGCAATGATTGTTCCTGGTGGATTTGGAGTGGCAAAAAATCTCTCTGATTTTGCTTTTAAAGGAGCTAATGTTAAGGTAGAAAAAGTGTTTCTTACTATTTGTGAAGCATTTAAAAATAGCAAGAAACCTGTAGGGTTTATGTGTATCGCTCCAGTTCTTTTAAGTAAAATATATGGTAAAGGGGTTATTTTAACTGTGGGTAATGATAAAGATACCATTGCTGCCATTTCAACTATGGGTGGGGAGCATAAGGTGTCTACAGTTAATGAAATTGTGTTTGATGAAAAAAATAAAATTGTGACGACCCCAGCATATATGTTAGCAACGAGTATTATTGAAGCAAAAAAGGGAATAGATATGTTAATTAAAAAAATTATAGAGATAATGTAATTGTTTTATTTTATAACTTTTTTGATGGTGTCACTATTTTTTTTGATTGTTATTATTTACCGCCTGAATGCGAAAAATAATATTAATAAATTGAAAGGACACAATCTCTCATATAACGAAAACACCCGTCAAGTTATTATTGATGGGTGTTTTGTCCTCACCTCTTTCCGTCAAGAATCTTTAAATTGTTCTTTGTTTCAGTATTTGAATAAGAACCGAGATAGAAAGTTATCTTATGACGAACTTAACGACACTGTTTTCAAAGGCAGGCATGTTGAGTTAAACAAGGTAGTTGATGCCATGGGATTTCGAGGTGATCTCAAGCGTATATTGTTCAGTTTTGATACGAATAGTATCACTTTTCACCCAGAAAAATTAAATCAAGTTAATAAGTTAATTAGATTAAATTAAAAATATGGATTTTAAATCTACTCAAAATAAAGTGTGATCAGCAAGGAATCTAAGTCAGGCACTGTTTTAGTGCCGTTATCTAAACCGGTTGTATCCACAACCCTATCCTCGGCGGGGTACACAAGCCCCGAGTTAATCCAATTTATTTCACGCTGTTAACTCTCTGCTTGGCAATCTAAAAACTCCCCTGGGTCTACCACGCCTTTGCCTTCGGCAAGTATGCTACTCGATACTTCGCAGCATTTATCTATCGCTTTTTAACCCCGGTTTCAATCTCAAGGATCTATCTCCGCGTTTGCTTTTGGCTGCTGTGCTATTTGTGCGCTCCACTCAACAAGGATACTTCTGATGGCTTAAGCTCCTTGATAATCAGGAGATAAAATGTGATCACTGTCACATTCTGACTTCTTCCGACTTAAATTATTTTTTTCCGACTTCTTCAGACTAGCCATTCCATGTCTTCCCTGTATTTTTATATTTGCTATTCTGTGTGTGTCGGAAGATCAAGGCTGCTACTTCACAAGTATGTATAAATTACAATTGTGTTTTTTACCCAATTTACATTAGTTTAACGTTGCTGTAATTTTATCTATATTAAAAAATCGGGGTTTAACTTAAGGAATGTGGAAAGTGGAATTAGATAACGATTTTAATGAAAAAGGAACGACAGTGACTGTCAAAATAACTGCGACTGCAAATAATTTTTTAATAGAAAGCGCCAAACATTCAAAAAGAACAAAAAAATGTGAATCAGAATTAAGATTGGAAGATCATTTACGCCGTTTTTCATCTATCTCGGCGATTGGTATAACGAAAAATAGATGTGAATAAAATGATGATTCTATCACTGGGGAAACTATTTAAATCTTATCAGAAAAAAGAAAATATTATTATGAGCAACCGACAAAGTAGAGCGAGAAAACGTGCGTTAAAAAATAAAATAGTAGCGGCCACGCGAAATGAAAATAAAAAATTATTTTACCGGTTAATAACTTGGTTAAGAAAAAAGGCTGAACAACGATTACTATAAATACATTTTATTGACTATTAATAAAATAATGTGTTTAACACAGGACTTTTTTATTACTTGTTATATCCATGCTATGGATAATGGATTTGCATTATTTTTTTAAAAAACGAGCAGTGAAATGTAAGACTAATACCAGGGATTTTTATAAAATTTTAATATAACTGGAGTAAATTATGATTCTGTCTATTAAGGCTGCGGGCAGTGCTATATCTAAAAAAATTAATAAAAAAAATAATAACCACTATATCGTGTTAATACTTATTTCAATCATGGCACTTTTGGGCATAACCAGTACGGTTCAAGCTGTTGATTTAATGGCAGGAGGAAAAGTGACGGTCACTGATACTTTTGGTGCAAGCTCTGCCATCGCTAAGTGGATAATATTGGCGGAAGTGATTGTCGGCATTATTACCTTTATCAAAACAAAAAATGTGTTCATGTTGTTTGGTATTGCTGTTGTGATTGTCTTTACCACGATTGGATTTAGTTTGACTGTTTGATTATCTGATTAAATTAAGAGGGCGATCATGACTACTGAAGATGATCTCCAAAAGTACCGATTCCCGAAAACGCTCAGTGAACAACGTCGGTTATTCGGTTTGCCCTATGATGAGGCCATACCGTCGTTACCTGTTTTTTTATGGGGCATTATGGTTCATCAAGCTTTATTTGGGAT